>JAICYU010000298.1 GCA_025934025.1 Terriglobales bacterium | reverse complement strand
CTTGGCTTTGTCAGCTCCGGGGATTTTCGCACGCACCTGAAGATGCACGGTAGTCACGGCGAATCCGCCTTCCACTTTGTCGAGCGTTACCGTCGCGGTGGTGTCAATCGCCTGAGCCGTCATTCCGGCGTTGCCAAGCTGGGCGGAAAGCGCCATGCTGAAGCAGCCCGCGTGCGCGGCCGCGACCAGTTCTTCAGGATTCGTGCCCGGCTGTGATTCGAACCTTGTAGCGAAAGAGTAGGGAGTGTTCTTAAGAATTCCGCTTGGGGCTGTCAGGGTGCCTTTGCCATCCTTAAGGCCGCCGCTCCAGTGTGCACTTGCATTTCGTTGCATGGATGATTCACTCCTTCAAAAGGGTCAGGAAGATTGTAAATGCTCAGGCCCGCTTGAGTGGTTTGGTAGCATGATCGAGCAGGACGCAGTATGTTCGAAAAATACACGGAAAAGGCCCGCCGGGTGATTTTCTTCGCCCGTTACGAAGCCAGCCAGTTCGGCAGTCCCTACATTGAGACCGAGCACCTCCTGCTGGGGTTGTTACGGGAAGACAAGGCTCTGACGCACCGCTTTCTTCCCGGCCACGTCAAAGTTGAATCAATTCGAAAACAGATCGAAGACAAAACCCTGGTTCGGGAGAAGGTCTCAACCTCCGTTGATCTTCCGCTCAGCAACGAAGGCAAACGCGTGCTGGCCCATGCCGCGGAAGAAGCGGTACTCCTGTCGCACAAGCACATCGGCACCGAGCATCTGTTGCTGGGGCTCTTGCGCGAGGAGAAATGCTTTGCCGCCGAACTGCTGCGGGAGCGCGGATTGCAGTTGGCAGAAGTCCGGCAAAGTCTGAGAGAAGTTTCGGCAGGAGGGGAAACCGGTTCTGTTCTAGAGCCGTTCATCATTGATCTGACGGAAAAAGCTGCCGAGAACGCCCTTGATCCTCTAATTGGGCGCGAAGCTGAACTGGATCGGCTGATTCAGATTCTTGGACGATCAACCAAGAGGAACCCTGTCTTGGTTGGCGAGACTGGAGTTGGAAAGCACAGCGTCACGAATGGATTGGCCTACAAAATATCGCAGGGAACTGCGCCGGCATTCATGCACGAGCGGCCAATAGTTGCGCTTGATCTTTCACGAATTCTAGCCGCGCGGCGTGTTCCCGAAGCCTTCGCTCGTGCCGTTTCCGCGGAATTGTCAGGAGCCGCCAGCACCATCTTCCTGATGGAAGATCTCTTCCCCAAGCTGGCCTCGGGGAGTCTTGCGGAACGCCCCGACATCAGCGAAATCATCAGGGTGGGCCTGCTCGAAGGCAAGACCCAGTGCATCAGCCTTGCTACGCCGGCGGAGAACGCACGCGCGCGCGAACGCGATCCGTGGCTGGCGCGATGCTTTACAGAGATCTCAGTAGCTGAACCGGGTGAGCAGGAAGCCGTCTCCATAGTCACCGCGATAAAAGCTAAGCTGGAGAAGTTTCACTCCGTGACTTATGGCGATGAAGTGGTTCGCGCCGCCGTCCAGTACACGAGGGCCGTCATCAAAGACCGGTTCCTACCCGACAAGGCGCTGGATTTGCTGGATGAAGCAGCGTCTTACGTTAAGGCGCACAACACAACCATGCCGCGCGAAATCGTGGACAATCAAGAGAAATATCGCCTTCTCACTAAGCGCACGCAACATGCCATTGCCAACCATGAGTTCGAGAAAGCAAAGTTCTATGCCGAAGAAGAGCGGCAGCAGCGCGAGAACCTGCGGGATGCGCTCAGGAAACACAAAATAGATGAGGCTGCGGTATGGAACGTATCCGTGGAAGCGCTGGAGCACGTGCTGGCAGGATGGACTGGGCTGAGCGTGGAAGAGGTTCGGCGATTGGGACGCTCTTAAAATTTGAAGGCATCGCTGACGCCAGCTCCTAACAGGCTGCTGGAAAGTAAACGACGCGGTCGATGATGTGCGCAGGGGCTAAAGCCCTGACTAAATGAACGACTTACGGCACGATTAAAGCTCGTGCCCTGATACAAAGCGCTCGTGCAATGAGTTTTCAGCAGCCTGTTAGAACCTGTGACTTCACATGCTGAGAACATCCTCGCGGGCAAGAGCGCCCGCGTTCCAACGGACGCGACTCACCGTTTATCTACAGCTAAGTTTCACTTCTGGCGCTTCTAGCCTTCTGGTGCGTTTGCTTGCGCCTGCCTTGCCATACGAGGAGCGCCAACGCCACGACCAGCAGCACTGGGACGAGCAGAAGCTGCCACGAAAGGAATCTCGGGACCGGCGAGTCGCCATCACCGTTCAGCACAAAAGCGGCCCAGTAGCGCGGATGACTCAGCTCAGTTCCGGAGCGGAGAAACTCCAGCTTGGTCAGGCGCAGAGCTTCGGCTTTCGTGTGATGCTTCTTCAGTAGAAAATAATAGAATTGCTGCATGAACTGTGACGTTGGCGCATCGGGAACGCGCCAGAGCGTCGTCAGAGCGGAGCGCGAGCCCGCCGCCAGCAGCGCGCGGCTGAAGGCTTGGATTCCTTCACCCGGAACCAGACGGCCGCGCTCGGTATCACAGGCTGAAAGCGTCGCCAGATCAGTGCCGCGCAGATCAAGATCGTAAAGCTCTTTCAAGAAGACAAAGTTGTTGGGGGCCCCCGGCTGATCGGGAGAAAACAGCAGGCGCGATCGTTCCGGATTGTCCATATCGGCAATGGCATGGGTACTCACATGCAGCAATGGTGCGCCGGTGCGTGCGGCATCGAAAAACTGCGACTTCTGATCGGACGCGCCCAGATAAAGCTGAGCGCGGCCCGCGCTGAGGCCGGCAATGCCGCGAATTTCAGCGGCCGTATTCGGCAGCGCCCCCATCGTTGCTTCGCCACTCCGTTCACTAAGCAGTGTGCTCTCGCCTTTGCCGGCGACTGACGGATCTCCAAAGGCCAGAAGCTCGCGCTGCCAGGGAAATCCAATGCTTTTTACCCGTTGCTGTGATTCGCGCAGCAGAAGCACTGCACTGGGAAGATACGTGAGATCGTGCTGCAGCAGCAGAGGCTGCCCATTCTCATCCGGCAGCAGGTCGAAAGGAAGCAGGCTGAGAAAACCGTCGGGCACGATCAGCAGATGCGTGTACTGTTTCTGAAGAAAAGGCGCAATGCCCTCGGGCGCGAGCGCTGAGATCTCGCGGAACCCTCGACGCCAGTCATCGCCAAGATTTTCCGGCAGCCCGGAAACCTCATGCTCAAAACGGCCCATCTCTTCCGGCGAAAATTGCTTGCGGGCGATACCGCTGCTTTCGCTTGTGATCCACAGGGCCGCCACTTCATCGGGGCCGGTCCAGAATTCCACCAGAGCGGTGTATGGTTGCAGTCGCGATTGAAGAGATTTCAGACTTAGCGCGCCGGGCTTGATCTGT
>JAICYU010000291.1 GCA_025934025.1 Terriglobales bacterium | reverse complement strand
TGCAGCAGCAGCTCGCCTCAGTTGCAGAACTCACCTGAGCCAAAACGCACGTAGTACAACTAAGCTGCTGGTTCGGGAGCGAATGAGCCGGAAGGATGAGAATTCTGTAATAGAAATCGTGACAATTGTTTCATCTGAAAGGCGTGCCTGTTCAGACGTCTTGATTGCTCTTCTTGTGGCAGTCATGAACGCAGAAGATTGGCTGCTTGCCATACTCGGGGAGGCGGAAGATGCCGGGGCATTTTTCGCATTCACCCTTCTGGCATTCCTCGGATATTGAAGTGAGAACACGCGGCTCCTGGCCGGGTGGAAAGATGTGGCGTTCCATGATGCCAGTTTAATTCATCAAAATCAGAGTGGATGGTAATCACCAAAATCGGCAGAAGGATTGGACGAGCCGCGTCCATCTACTTCCATGATGTTGATGGCCACTTATTTGGAGTTCATCGCCCACATCCACCACGAACCTGTACCGGAGATCGGCATAGTGTCTCTGTCAGAATGGAACGATTTCAGCCCCACTTAAATTAAGGTAAATCGATGCTGTCCTCAAACCATTAGTAGTTAAGGGTTTCTGCCGCGCGGCTGTCATTACTCATACCGCAATGCCACCATTGGATCCACCCGCATTGCCCGCCCTGCTGGAATGTAGGCAGCCGCCACGGCAACCGCAGCCAGCAGAATAACAGCAGAAAGAAATGTTGCCGGATCATCCGCTGTAAGACCGAAGAGAAACTTCTGCACCAGCCTTACTGCTAATAAAGAAACTCCCACCCCTCCCGCTGCACCTCCGAGCAGGATCACGATAACATCGTGCATCACAAGCCTGAGAATTGATCCGGGAGCGGCGCCCAGGGCGATGCGGATTCCGAACTCGATTCGCCGTTGCGTCACGCCGTAGCTCACTGCGCCATACAGCCCAATCATGGCCAGTAACAGCGCCAGCCCACCGAAGAACGTTGAAAGCGTAGCCAGCAGGCGCTCCTGCACCAGCGAATCATCCACCTGCTGCGCCAGCGAGCTGAACTCAAGCGATATATTTTTGTTCACCTGCGCCACGGCACTTTGCACTAGTGACGTCACTGCTGAAGAGTGCGCGGCTGTACGCAACTCAAAATACTGCGCGTCAAAATCTTCGCGGGCCGGGATCTGCGCAACCGGAAAGAAAGCTTGCGCGAAGGTGCTCTCACGCACTGACTCGTATTTTGCATCGCGTACCAGTCCGACGATGCGGACAGGAGTGTTCGGCACCCCGGCCCGGCCTTCCACACGCTGCACAACCGTCCCGATGACATTCATACCGGGCAGGAACTTGCGTGCGAAGGCCTCATTCACAATGGCCACCGGAGCAGAACTCGCATTATCAGTGGTCTCAAAGTTGCGGCCCGCCAGCAGAGGTTCGCGCATGGTCTCGAAGTACCCGGGCGAGATAAAGTTCTGCCACACCACCGCATCCGAGCCTTTTGGCGCGTTGGGCAGGTCCGTCAGGAGCGGGCCTGCTGACTCGCTATTGCTGATGGGCACCCGCGATGACTGGGACACTGAGAGCACCCCAGGAATTCCGCGCAGCCGGCTCTCGATATCGGTAAGAACAACCTGATGCTCGCCACCCGGGATATTTGCGGACCGCAGATTTGCGTTTACCAACAGCACATTGCTGCGGTCGAATCCAAGATCCAGAGCCGTGAGCTTCTCAAGAGTGCGCAGAAACAATCCTGAGACAACCAGCAACACCAGCGAACATGCCACCTGTGCGGCAACAATCCACCGTCCTGAACGAAGTCGAAGCGAGCCGTCGCCGGCATCCGTCTGGCCGCCCTTCATTGCGGCTATGACGGGAACTTTGGACGAACGCAGCGCGGGAAGAACGCCGAAGAGAACTGCCGTGACCACCGCGATCAACGCGGTGAACCCGAATACCCGGCCATCGGGTGTCAAATCCAGAAACACCGTGTTATCGCCGGTCGAGATGAAGTGCACCAGAAGAGTCGCACCCCAGCGTGCAAACAGGACTCCCACAGCGGCGCCGGCGAAGGCCAGAAGCAGCGATTCCACCAGCAACTGCCGCATTAATCGCGCACGCGAAGCTCCCAGTGCCTTGCGCACAGCCATTTCCTTTGTGCGTGAACTGGCTCGGGCGACCATGAGGCTTGCCAGGTTCGCCGAGGCAATCAGCAAGACCAACCCGACCACTGCCATCAGAATGGTAAGCGGGCGCTCGAATTGTTCGCGCAACTCAGAAATTCCGGTGGCTGCCGGGGCGCTGATCAGCAGCCGCTTGCGAAAATTTTCCTGCCACTCCGGCTCCCAGGTCAGCGGCACAGCGGCACCCCATACCCCGGGCGAGAGCAGTTTCAATCGTGCATCCACCTGGTCCGGCCGTATGCCTGGCTTCAGGCGGCCGGCCATTCGCAGCCACCACGAGTCGCGGGTATCCAGCCGTTTTTCTTTGGCGTCAAAAACGTCTCTGGCGCAGATGGGTACGGCAACGTCGAACCTGCTGCCTACTTCCATCCCATGAAACCCTGAAGCGCTCACGCCGATGATCTCGAAAGGATGATTGTTCAGCGAAATCGTACTGCCAAGCGCATTCTGCCCGCCGCCATAATGCTCCTGCCAGAAACCGTAGCTCAGAACGGCGCGTGACGCGCAACCGCGCTGATCGTCCGCTGGCGTAAACAGCCGGCCAAGCTCAGGCCGTATGCCAAGCGTGGGGAAATAGCTGCCGCTGGTAAAGACGCCTGTGGCGTAATGAACTGCACCACCTCGGGCGAGATCAAAATGCTCCGTGCTCCAGGCAAAAACACTGGAAAAGATGTCCTGCTGGTCGCGAAACTGATCCCACAACGCATAGGTGAATCCGGAAGTAGGTGTTTTGTCGCGCTGATTCAGCCTCAGCACCTCAATCAGCTCCTGCGGTCGCTGCACCGGCAGGAAACGGAGCACAACGGTATCGATCAGGCTGAAAATGGCCGTGTTCGCGCCAATGCCCAGGGCCAGAGTCAAAACGGCGATGGTGGTGAAGGCCGGCGATTTGCGCAGCACGCGCAGAGAAAAGCGCAAATCCTGAATGAGGGTCTCAAGCAGGTGCACGCCCAGGCTCTCGCGGCACTCTTCTTTGTAGTGCTGATAACCGCCGAACTCGATTCGCGCACGCCGCTCGGCTTCCGCGCCGGATAGTCCGGAGCGTTCGAGATCCTCGGCGCGATGTTCGATGTGCGAGCGCAATTCTTCATCCATCTCGCGCTCGACTGCGCGGCGATGAAAGACACTCTCAGCAAGCGAGCGCAGCCTGCTCACCAGGCTCATACTTCCTCCGGTGTGGCGGCCAGGGCAGCGCCAATGGCCGTTGCCAGACGGTTCCAGCCATCGGCTTCTTCGCGCAGGCGTTTGCGACCCGCGGCAGTTAATTCATAGAACTTAGCGCGGCGGTTGTTCTCTGAAGTGCCCCAACTGGCCTTGAGCAATCCCTGTTTCACCAGCCGGAACAGCGCAGGATAAAGCGCTCCCTGTTCCACCAGCAGAGCGCCGCCGGAAATCTGGCCGATGCGCAGCAGAATGCCGTA
>JAICYU010000348.1 GCA_025934025.1 Terriglobales bacterium | reverse complement strand
GGTGGGCGCGTCAAGAAGAGAAGGAACGAAGCGTTTATCTTCCGCCGTAGCCAGGGCAAGCATGGCAAAACGGTGATGAAAATCCGTAAGCTGTCTCTTCTGTTTATGCGGCGGAATGTCAGCGGGCGCAAAGTAAACCGTGCCCAGATCAAACTTGTCTGCGGCTGCGCGCGCCACTGCCAGATGCCCCAGGTGCACCGGATCAAACGTTCCGCCGAAGAAAGCTACTCTCATCCGCGCTATCTGCTCTTTCTCTTTTTAAAGGCCGCGCGTTTGGGAATTCTCTGGGCGCTCTGCGGCTTTTTGCGCGCCGAAGCCGAAGCAGCTTTCTTGCGCGCGGGCTTGCGCTGAACGTAAGTGCCGGCTCGAATCTCTGCAACGCGCCTGCCCAGCCCGTACTTCAGCTCGGGGATGCCTTTGCCCGTGACCGCAGAAATCTCGTATAGATCCAGCTTGAGCTTTTTGCAATGCTTCCTAAGCGCCGCCAGTTTGTCTGGATTCGCGACATCCATTTTCGACGCGACTACGACCATCGGCTTCTTCGCAAGTTCGCTGCCGAAACTTTCAAGCTCACCCATGATTACGTTGTAATCGTGCACCGGATCAGGGCGGCCACTCGCGTCGGAAACATCTATCACATGCGCCAGCACGCGGGTGCGCTCAATGTGGCGCAGAAACTGCATGCCCAGTCCTGTGCCCTCATGCGCGCCCTCAATCAGCCCTGGGATGTCCGCTACCACGTAACTTTCTTCATCCGGAATCTCGCCAATGGTCACAACACCCAGGTTGGGTTCGAGCGTGGTGAACGGGTAGTCGGCAATCTTGGGGCGGGCGGCGGAGATGCGCGAAATCAGCGTGGATTTACCCACGTTGGGATAACCGACCAGCCCGACATCGGCCAGCAGCTTCAGCTCCAATCGCAGCACACTTTCTTCACCAGGAAAGCCCTGTTCATGCTCGCGCGGAGCCTGATGTGTACTGGTGGCAAAGTGCTGGTTGCCGCGCCCGCCGCGCCCGCCATGCGCCACGATGATTCGCTCATCCGGCCCGGAAAAATCATGCAGCTTCTCGCCCGTATTTTTGTCGTAAACAATGGTTCCGACTGGTACTTTCAGCACAACGCTCTCGCCATCGCGACCGGTGCAGTTGGAGCCTTCTCCGTGGCGTCCACGCTCGGCCTTGTATTCCGGATTGAAGCGGAAATGCACCAACGTATTGTGGCGCTCGCTGGACTCCATGATCACGTCGCCGCCGCGGCCGCCGTCGCCGCCGGAGGGACCGCCGCGCGGGACGAACTTCTCCCGCCGAAACGCCATGCAGCCGTTGCCGCCGTCACCGGCTTTGATCCGAATTATTGCCTCGTCAATAAACATGCGTATCTACTGATTGTACAAGCCAAGGCCAACTTTCCTTTCCGCGATGGCCCTGCTCAACCTGCTAACGTCTCTCACTTCTTCAGTGCCGCCATGCGACGTTCCATCTCTTGCGGTGACACATCTTCAACATGCGTGGCGATGGTCCACTTGTGCCCGAATGGATCAATCACGGTGCCGCTGCGATCACCGTAGAACTGGTCGGCCAGCGGCTTGTTCACCTTGGCGCCGCGACTCACTGCTTTGTTGAAGGTGGCATCAGCGTCATCCACGTAGAGCAATATGCCGACTGTGGAATTGCCCAGCGTTGCGGGACTGATGATGCCCATTTCCGGATGCTCATCGGCCAGCATGATGACCGAATCGCCCATCTTCATCTCAGCGTGACCGATGCGCCCATCGGGTTGCGGCATGCGCATGATCTCAGTTGCGCCGAACACGTCTTTGTAAAAATCCATGGCCGCCGCCGCTCCTTTGGTGATCAGGTACGGCGTTATGTGGTGATAGCCCTGGGGCACAGGATTAGTTTTTGCAGGCATAGATCCTCCTTAAACTGTCCTTTCAACTTTTGTCAGACGGCAAACTCCGCTCCACGGTCGCGAGCCCTGCTTGCCACTCGATTCCGGCAGCAAGGCAAAGAAGCGCAGCATGAATGTTGGCAGGCGCTTCAATTGCGATGCCGTCTTCAACATGGAATACACTTCCACCGGCTTCCACCCGGCAGGGACAAAGAAGTCTGGGCCTTCCGCCGGGCCAAACTTGAG
>JAICYU010000121.1 GCA_025934025.1 Terriglobales bacterium | reverse complement strand
TGTACATCTCTTCTTTAATTACCACCAAACCGGTGCGCGCCAATTCCCATGCTTCAGTGATGCCAGGGAAATTACGAAAATCGGAGAATGCATTGTTGGACATGAAGAAGGCCTCTCTTTAGTAATTGGCTGGTAATTTTATGCTAATTGTCTATTCCCAAATCCCTGCTTAGACGGCTACTTTCTCTGCTGTGTTCTGGTCGGCGCGGAAGCGCAATAACGCTCCAATCCGGCCTGCTTTCTCCAAGTCCGGATCGGAAAGAACGAACTGGATTTCAGCACCGTTCCGCAATGCCAGATCCACCAAGGCGTCAGAAACGTCACTCAACTCGCGCGTGGCCTGGCCGCACACCACGCAACTCTTTACCATTCTGGTGTCGAAGTGGCCGCAGTTCCTGCATTCCACCGCTTCCGCCTGAAAATCGCGGGCCACAAGCAGTACCTGCACCTCCTGGCGCTCCAACGCTGTCAAAACGTGTCGCAAACCCACAGCGCCACGCCCGTTGCGCGCGGCCTGGCCAAGTACCTCACGGATGAGGTCCAGCTGTTCCGAACCCCGGTTCTTCTCAAGTATTCTCGTAGCGGATTGGTGGACTTCCACCCCAGACGCCAACCCAGGATCAACCAGAAACCGGCCGGCGAGCTTTTGCCTGATCGCCGAGGAGAGGTGCGGTTCAATCTCAGGCCAGGCTTCGTCGCGGCAGCCAATCAGAAGGATTTCAAATTTGTCGCGATTCATCAGGAGCTGTATGGATTCGGCAAACTGCTTGAATCGGTTCATCACCTCATTTTCCACGTAGCGTTCGCGGTGACCCCCTTCATATCCTTCAAAGCCGTCGCTTTTGCCCACGTGCGGCATGCGCCCGAATTCCAGTTCCGGTTTCGGCGTGAGGATCTCGCCTTGCAACTCAAAAATCCGGGCCTTTTCGCGGTCCACCAGAGCGATGCAGGCTCGCGGGGCCTCGGCAAACGCTGCCACCAACGGTTTTAGATGAAAACGTGAGTTTACGATGAGTTGCGACCGGCCGACACGCGGCGGCAGGTCCAATTCTCGCCACACGTCCTTCTCGCCACAGACAAAGATGGCTTTGCCGCGCGAATGATTTCCATGGAGTGACTCTGCCGCCGTGAGAATGCGCTCAAGGTCCTCGCGAATCGCCTGGTGGTTACCGTTGTGCTCCGTTCGCTTTAACGTTTCGCGCACCAGGTCTTTCACCAGGATTGCCTCGTCACGATGCGACTTGTCCTGCGGCGTTTGCGGCTGGAAATAAAAACTGATGGCGCATCCTCCGGGCGATTCGAATTGTGCAAGTTGACGAAGCTCCTGGCGCGTAATCATCGTTCCTCCTTGGGGGTCCGAAATTGCTTTTCAGGCCACACGCGACCGGTTCAGCAGGCTGCGCCGGAACTCGTTGCGCTCCGGAAGCTTCTGCTGCACCCGCTCCCGCGCGTGGTGGATGGATTGGCGGACCTGGTCGGGCGGGCGGTCAGAAAGGCGGGCGATCTCGTCAATGGTGAACCCTTCCAGCGTGTAGAGCACAAACGCTTCGCGATCTTTGGCCCGCAGTTCATGCAGCACGAGGTCGAGCTGGCCCACCATTTCTTCGCTGGCATAAATTTCCTCAGGAGTCCGCGTGTTCTGGTCGCGGATCGTATCTTCTTCCTGCGGACGATCGTCGGGCTGATGGTACTGAAGCACGTTCTCGTCACTGCCGGTGACATTTTGTGGGCGCGCCGGAGCCTCGAGCGAGACATTCGCCATCTGTGAGTTGTCATCCATCAGGCGCCGGATGGCCTGTAATGCGAGGCGATGAAACGAAGCTTCTTCCGATAAGAATTGAGAATACCCGTTTTCCTGCGAGAGGGCGCTTACCACAACTTCGTCCAGCACTTCCTCGGTGCTGATCGCGTCCGGGCGAAGCTGGTCTGAATTGACCCGATACTGGAGCTCGTGATCAATAAACTCTTTCAGTTGCGCCATGTTCGCGTTGAACCAGGTCTCAAGATCGTTGCCGGTATTCTGGGCCGCGGGTGTGTCTGCAGAGGCGTTCTCTTGCGGAGGCACGGAAGCGAATGTCTGCTCAAAAGGCACCACAGGCTCAATTTCCTGCCCTCGTGCAGCCCGCCGTCTTTTGCGCGAAAAATCTCCCCGTAGCAGATCCTTGTGCCTCGTGAGCTGCGCGATCAGGCCAGGAAAGGCAGTTTTGACCGCGGCGAGAACGTTCTCTGCGGTGTTCTGCACTGCCATTTGCCCGGAAGGCAGTCGCAAGTTCAGAGAAGCACGAGGTCCTTGGCCATCCTCCTGGTCCACAATGGCGTGCAGATGGACCAGATCAGGCTTAAAGACCCTCAGTCTTCGTTCAAGCTTTTTAATTTGTAACTGGAATTCGCGTTCTACATCCGGAGTCTTGCCTGACTTATAGCTGACGTGGACATTCATGTGCGCCTCGGCTCTAGAAGGTCCGCAGGCCCTCAATTCCTTACCGCAGATTGTACTCCTGCCATTGAGACGCGCTCACTGCCTTGGGGCGTTGCACTGCAAAAAGTTGTTTAGAAAGCGCTTGATTTGTGGTTTCTTTTGTGCGCGCCGCGCCGGCAGTCACAAGCGGTTAATCATGGATGCGACATAACCGGCGCCGAAGCCATTATCAATGTTGACGACGCTAACGCTAGACGCGCAGGAGTTCAGCATTCCGAGCAGCGCGGCAAGACCATCAAAGGAAGCGCCATATCCCACGCTGGTTGGAACCGCAATTACCGGCACGCGCACCAGTCCTCCTACTACGCTGGGAAGGGCTCCTTCCATTCCGGCACAAACGATGACCACACGCGCATCGTCAATGGTTCTTCGGTTCGCCAGCAGCCGGTGCAAACCGGCTACTCCAACGTCATAGAGATGCTCCACCCGGTTGCCCATGATTTCGGCCGTGACCAGAGCTTCTTCTGCAACGGGAATATCGCTGGTTCCAGCAGAGACGATGACGATAACCCCTTTGCCGTAAATTGCGGAGTCCTGTTGCAGGACAATAGCACGCGCGTGCTCTCGGTATTGCGCTTTGCGAACCAGCTTCTTGACGGCGCGAAACTGCCCTAGGTCAGCTTTGGTTGCGAGCACGTTCCCGCCTTGCGCAGCCAATCGTTTGAAGATCTGGGCCACCTGCTGCGCGGTCTTGCCTTTGGAGAAAATTACTTCAGGCATTCCCGTCCGGATGCGGCGGTGATGGTCCACCTTGGCGAAGCCGAGGTCCTCAAAAGGAAGATGCCGAAGTCGCGCGACCGCTTCGTCGGGCGGCACTTTGCCGGCGCGGACCTGGTCGAAGAGTTTACGGAGAGCAGTGGAATCCATTGAGTTGCGTGCGACGAGAGACTTCATCATAATCTTTCATCCTGCTAGCGGCCACCTGAGCCGTAACGGCTGGGCGCGTTGGCTTCACCTTTGCTCTAGGACTGGTATTGAAACGGCGCTAATGGCAAAGTAATAACGCGAGTCTCTAATCGCTTGGTTGCCGATCCGCATGGAAACCATCAACTCCGCTGATCAGATGAACGCTTTGAGCCGAGAACTGCGGCGCGCGGGTAAGCGCATCGGCTTGGTGCCCACGATGGGTGCTCTGCATGAAGGACACCTGTCATTGGTGCGCACGGCGCGAGCGCGGACTGATGTTGTGGTGGTTTCCATTTTCGTGAATCCCACGCAGTTCGGACCCCAGGAAGACTTTTCCAGCTATCCACGCAATCTTGTACAAGATGCGAAGATGTTGGCGGCGGAAAAAGCTGACTTCATCTTTCATCCAACAGTTGATGAGATGTATCCGGCTGGAGCCGCAACCTGGGTCATCGTGGAAGCGTTGAGCGAAAAGCTCGACGGGCGTTCACGGCCTGGGCATTTTCGCGGCGTCACTACGGTTGTGAGCAAGCTGTTTCATGTTGTGCAACCGGATTTCGCATTCTTTGGGCAAAAAGATGCCGCGCAACTAGCCATCATCCGCAAGATGGTTCGCGATCTGAAGTTTGACATCGAGATCGTCGGCTGTCCGATTGTTCGCGAAAAAGACGGGCTGGCCATGAGCTCCCGCAACACGTATCTCGATTCCGAGCAGCGGCGGCAGGCGCTAACGCTCTATCGCTCACTGATGCGCGTTCAATTTATGGCGGACAACGGAGAGACGCGATCCAGCGAACTGGTTGCTGCAGGCAAGCAGGTGCTGGGGGAAGAACCTGCGGTGCGTCTGGATTACCTCGAAATAGTTGACCCTGACATGCTGGATCCCTTGCCCACGCTGACCGGGCCAACTCTCGCTGCCGTGGCGGCTTACGTGGGCACCACGCGCTTGATTGACAACATTGTGGTCTCGCCGCGGCGCTGAAGTTGCACGCATTACAAACTTTTAGCGCATTTCTTTCTGCCTGCCATCCAGTGCCTCTGCAACACTCAGCGGTCCCCGGGCATCTTCTTATGCAGGTCGGTTTCAGCACGCCATCAGCGGGGGTTTCTTTCTGAACTCAAGGAATTTCATACTGCTCGTACCGGCTTGTCTCATAGGGATGGCGCTGCTCACGGGATGTGGCGGCTCAGGGCATGCGGGGGCTTCTTTTGCGCCCCCCAGCCCAACCCCCACCCCAGGTTCGCCTGCGCCGAATCCAACTCCGACTCCTACCGTAAGTCCAAGCCCTAGCCCCACGCCCTCACCAACGCCTTTGGCAGCCAGCCGATTTATTTATGCCGTCATTGATTTTGAAGCAGACGGTTATTTTGGTGGTGCGATTAACAACACCACGGGCGCGGTTTCACTGATTCCAGGAAGCCCATTCAATAACGCTTTAGGACAGAATATTGTTCTCCAGGTGCTTTCCGATCCTCAGGGCAGATTCCTTTACAGCCTGAACCTGGGAGCAAGCTCGTTCGGCATTCAATTTGGGCAGATCGGCATTGGGTCGTACACCATCAACCAGAGCAACGGGGTTATTACTCCGTCGCCAACGCAAGTGATCTTTCCTTCGGTACGGGATGCCGAGTTGGCCATAGACGCCAGCGGCCATTTCTTGTACCAGCCCGACTCGGGAACCATTGATACCTATTCAATTGACCAAAGCACCGGCGGATTGACGTTGCTGCCCGCGCAGCCGACTCAGGTTCCGGTTGGCAGCTTTTCCGCACCTTCACCCGACGGACGTTTCATCCTGAATGAAGGCAATGGCCTGATCGAAGCCTTTTCGATTAATACCGCAACCGGACAGCTATCACTCGCGGGGCCTCCGATCGCGACCGGCGGCTCAGGCGGACCCATGACCGTCAGCGCCGATTCGCGTT
Source organism: Terriglobales bacterium (assembly GCA_025934025.1). GTDB lineage: Bacteria > Acidobacteriota > Terriglobia > Terriglobales > Acidobacteriaceae > Angelobacter. The sequence goes on along the minus strand of JAICYU010000121.1, from coordinate 5,054 downwards.
TCGTTTACGTTGCCAATACGACGGAAAGCACGGTTGAGGTCTTCAACATCGGCCCGGCTGGAGTCCTGGCTCCAACGCTCGGCTCGCCGTTCACCACAGACTCGCAAGCCGCGGGAATCACGCTTTCACCCAACGGGCGCTTCCTTTATATGGCTTTCGGCAGTCCTGATATCGGACACATAAAGGGCTGGGCGGTAAATCCTGATACCGGAAACTTCACGCCAATTGCCGGCGCTAATATTTCCAACGCGAACACCATCAACGTGGATGGGTCGGGGCTGTTCGCCTATGTCTCCCAGCAAAAGCTGGTGACGTACAAAGTTGATCCCACAACCGGTGCGCTGACGCAGGTATCGCAAGTGGCACAGCCTTGGAGCGACCTTCCCGACGATGTTGCGCTTATACCTTAGTTGATCCGCGCGAGACGAACGGATTCCCGGAGATGATGTAACGCAGCGGCATATCGGATGACTTGGTGATTCCGATACGCCGCGTGGCCCTGACCTGCGCCGGCCGAAAACCATCATCGCGCACTTGAAGATCGGATTTACGCGCAACCATGTCCTTGCCGTTATCTCGCGAGCGTGAGATGACCAGCGCGTCACAGAGCCGTCCCGGACCGCTGGTTAGTTTTCGCAAGTCGCGCGGAGAGCCGGAATTGAAGGGTTCAAGCCCGCGAGCTCGTGCCATTATCTGAAATCCGTCGAGAGGCTCCAGAGCACGGATCAGCACACAGCCGGCTTTTCCCGCAGGCATGCAGGAGATGTTCAGGCAATAGTGAACACCGTAAATGAAGTAAACATAAGCGTGTCCGGGACGGCCGAACAGGACATCATTGCGCTCGGTGCGTCCCGCGGCTGAGTGTGCGGCGGCGTCGCGTGCGCCGAGGTAAGCCTCCACTTCCACGATCCGCCCCGCAAGCCGCATGCTGCCTTCCTTACGAACGATCAGCTTGCCCAACAGATCGTGGCCGACTTCACGCGGGTCGCGATTGAAGAAGGATCGCGCAAGCAATCTTGTTTGGACCCGGTCGGGAATCGTGTCAATTGGCGGCTCGGTTAGTTGCACTGGCCTTTTTCTGCTCCTCAATCCATTGGGTTACATTGCGCTCCAGGATGTCCAGCGGCAGCGGCCCGGAGCCCAGCACCACGTCATGGAACGCTTTGAGATCAAACTTTGCTCCCAACTCCTGATGAGCGCGGGCGCGCAGTTCCTGAATCTTCAACTGCCCGATCTTGTAGGCCAGCGCCTGTCCCGGCCAGGCGATGTAGCGGTCAATTTCGTTCACGATGTCGAGTTCCGCTTTGGGCGCGTTGTCCATGAAGTACTTGATGGCCTGATCGCGGGTCCAATGCTTGGCGTGGATGCCCGTATCCACCACCAGGCGCACGGCGCGCCACATATCGTAAGTAAGCTGGCCGAACTTGTTGTAAGGATCGGAGTACAGGCCCATATCGTCGCCCAGCGACTCGGCATAAAGTCCCCAGCCTTCGATGAAGGCGGTATAGTCGCCAAAGCGCCGGAACATGGGCAAATCTCCCAATTCATGGGCGCGTGCGATCTGGAGATGGTGTCCGGGCACCGATTCGTGCAGCGTAAGCGCGGTCATTTCCCACTTGGGCCGGGTATCCGGTTTATAAAGATTGACGAAGTAGGTTCCCGCTCTGGAGCCATCCGCCGCTCCCGGACGATAGTAAGCGGCCGTCGTATCCGGCGCGGCGACCGCGGGGATTGCCTCAACTCCATAAGGCTCGCGCGGCAAGGTGCGGAAGACCTTCACCAGGTTAGGGTCCACGGTCTTGGCCAGGGCCTTGTAGGCTTCAAACAGCTCGTCGGGAGTTTTGTAAAAGAACTGAGGATCGGTGCGGAGGAACTTGAAGAACTCTTCCCGCGTACCTTTGAAACCGGTCTGCTCGCGAATCTTCTCCATCTCAGCCCGGATACGCGCGACTTCTTTCAGGCCGATTTCATGCACCTGCTCGGGCGTGAGATTGGTTGTGGTGTAGCGCCGGACTTCGTAGGCGTAGAGTTCGTCGCCGTGCGGCACCTGCCAGACGCCGACCTGATCGAAGCAGGCGGGCAGATATTCCTTGACGAAGAAATCCTTGAACTTGCGATACGCCGGGACCACCTGCTGCTCGATGGCCTGCTTCGCTTCCGCGCTCAGGCGCTGCTGGTCGGCTGCCGAGATATCGTGAGAGAAGTGCTGAAACGGTTTGTAGAATCCACTCTGCGCCGGGTCGGAAACGATCTGTTTATCAATCTGCGCAGGCAGGCGTTCCATGATCACCTTGGGATGGACCATCCGCTCCTTGATCCCCTCCCGCATCAGCGCGATGGTCTGGTCCATGAGCGTGGGGAAGCTGCGCAGGCGGGCAATCCAATCTTCGTAGTCTTTGAGAGTTTGGAAGCGAAGCGAATCGGCGAGTTCATCCTGCGTCTGGATGCCGCCGCGCTGGTTTAGCGGAACAAGAAACCGGCGGAACTTGTATCCCTCCACCGACGTTTCATAGTCCTTCTTGAACAGGTCATAGTTGAGCTGGTCGGCCGGCGAAAGCTGGTTGCGGTCAATACCAGCAACCTGTTGGAGCACCTGCTGATTGTGCTGATGTTTTTGGGCGTGCGCCTCCAGGCTCTCGTCAGACCAGCGGTCGTTCCAGCGACGGTCGCCTAGTTCGGAAGCAAATTCCGGCGAGTGCTCAAGGGTGTAGTCCCACTCGGTATCAAACAGTTGGTGCAGGCGCTTGCCTGCGCTCTCTTGAGACGCTTGAGCGAGAGCCACGACTGCGAAACTCAGCAAGAACAAGAGAAAGCCCCAGCGCACATCCACCTCCTGGATTCAAAGAGGACATTGTACCTGCCTGACGGCGTTGCACGACAAAGCCGCAGTGGCGTGCTTTGCCGCTGGTCTCTCGCCACCGTCCTACATATTCTCCTGCGCAGGGGAATATCCCGGAGGCACACAGTGCTGCGAAAGATCGTTGCTTTGGTTCTCATCAGGTGCATCGCCCAGGCACAAACGCCCACTCCACTTCAAGATGTTGCCAAGCCGGCGCAAGCCGCCGAACAAAAGCTCGCCGACTTGAATATCACACCCGTGACAACGGCACGCTATGGCAAGCTGCGCCGCGGACGAATCGAGGAGCTTGCAATTCACCTCGAGCGTTCTCAGACTACGTGTCCGGGTTGTACTCCCGGCCAGAATCGCCAGCCGTACGTCCAGATGCAATCGCTGGAGATCGAACCGGCGAAGGGTTTCTCAGTCCAGTTCAGCTACGATGGCAAGCACTTTCGCTCCCGGAACAAAGGCAACATCGTTTTCACTAAAGGCGGCGCTGTCATACTGGCCAAGTTGAAAGCGCAGAAGGACCTTGGGTTGGGCGAATATGTGCTTAGAGGGAAGCTTTGGTTCCAGGTGATCGGCAAAGGAAGGAACTCTGGCCCTGAGCAGGTTGAAATCTTAATTCCAGTTACCGTTGTGGATCATGATGCGCCGATCGTGAAATCTAGCTGGCGCTATGCTCCGGTCCCAGGTCACCCGCTCCGAACCACGGTTGCTACGATTCTGCTGGGACCATTACTTCTGCCCGCAGTTCTGGTGATCATTCTCTACTGCGTCGCAATTGATTGCGACCTCCATTAGTAGGCCTAAAGCGCAAGCTCAGTGGTGGATGATCCACATGATCCAGCCGGCGGCGAACATGCCCACGATGAACACGGCAAAGCAGTAGGCGCCATAGCGCAGCATTTCGCGCGAGTTGTTGCGCTGGGTGATTCCGAAAACGATCGAAGCAAACAGAGCAAAGATTGCCGCAGCGGAGAAATGGGAGAGTTGCAGGGCCAGCATCATTGTTTTTTCCCAATCGCGATGTGGTAAGCGTCCACCACGGCCATCACATTCAGCAGTCCCGCGACAACAATGTATTTGGTCCCGTAATCTGCCGTGGCCACAGCGATGGAACTGCTGCCCCAGTCGAGCACTCGCCCAAAAATATACAGCGCGCCCGCGCCGAGATCGCCAATGAACCCCAGGATATCCAGCAGGTCGCCGGCGTTCGGCTTATAAATTTTGCCGTCCATCGCCAGCCCGAAAACGAACATCGCGACAACGGAGATGAGCAGCAGCACGCCGCGAATCCAGCGTTTTTGAATCAAGTGTCCGGCGCCGGGGATGAGCCAGCCGATCGCGGGCGCCACCACCGACATCGCTGTAATCGGCGCCGCCGCCGCGGGCGCGCCGGTTTGTGAGGTTGTCTGGGTATTTGCCATTTATATAAGAACCAACTCGCGTTGAATTTTTCCGGTGACTTCCGCCGCGCCATCGTGGATCAGCACGTTCACCTCGCTGCGCACGCCGAACTCCGGCAGATAGATTCCCGGCTCAATGGAAAAACAACTGTTCGGGATAATCTCGCGCTCGTCTTTCGTCTCCAGATTGTCCATGTTCGCGCCATTGCCGTGGACGGTAACTCCAATGGAATGTCCGGTGCGATGGACAAAATACTGCCCGTAACCGGCATTGGTGATGAACTCGCGCGTGGCCTGGTCCACTTCCCATCCCGCGATGCGCCGCTTTCCGGCAAAGGCTTCCTGCACCTTCTTTATGCCCGCATCGCGGCCTCCTGTCACTACGTTGAAAATCTCAACTTGGCGGGCACTGGGCGGGCCAATCACGCCCGTCCATGTAATGTCGTAATAGGTGGTATTTGGCGCATTCTTTCTCGCCCAGATGTCCAGCAGAACGAAGTCGCCCGGCTTGATCTTGGCCGATCCCTCCGCCTTCGGTTCATAGTGCGGATTGCCGCTGTTGGCGTTCACCGCCACAATCGGCAGGTCTTCCGTGACCAGATCCTGGCGGCGGAACGCCTCAGCGAGCCATTGCTGGATCTCAAATTCTGTCACGCTGCCATTGCGCGCCCGCCGGCCGATTTCCTTGAACGCTTCGGGGACAATGGCGTCAATAGCGTCGCGCGCCGCGTAGTGGCTCTGGATCTGCTCCGCAGTCCATGCGGCTTCAAAGCGTGCCACCAGATCGCCGGAACTGACAATTTCCT
>JAICYU010000098.1 GCA_025934025.1 Terriglobales bacterium | reverse complement strand
TTGCGGGCGATACCGCTGCTTTCGCTTGTGATCCACAGGGCCGCCACTTCATCGGGGCCGGTCCAGAATTCCACCAGAGCGGTGTATGGTTGCAGTCGCGATTGAAGAGATTTCAGACTTAGCGCGCCGGGCTTGATCTGTCCCGCATAAAAACGATCTTGAAAAACACGCGAGCGGCTGCGCTCCATGTATTCAAAGGCGCCTGCTGTGTCGTTCTTCGCGAGTAGCAGCTTGATCAAGGCGTCATAGACATCGCGCTTGTCGGCCAGAAAATCTGATCGCAGCCGCGAGAGTTGCAGCCGCGAACGCAGGCTTTCAATTTTTTCCGCCGCGGAACGAAACTTCTGCTCTGCCGCTCCATTGCGTGCCTCGGCTTCGTCAATCAGGCCGAGCGAATAGAGCGCCTTCCATTGCTCTTCCACGGTGCCTAGTTGAACGGCCATCTCCAGCGCAATCGCGAACTCGTGTGCTGCGCGATCCACCCGGCCCATTCCCAGCAGCGCCTTACCTCGATAGAGGTGCGCCTGCATGATTTCGCGCTGGTTTTTCGTTTTCTCTGCCAGTTGCAGTGCCTGATCAAAAGTCTTGAGCGCTTCCGCCGGCTGATGTAGATCGAGCGCCAGCACAATGCCGATGTTCTTCAACGCGCCCAGCTCGCCATCCATGTCCCTCTCTTGTGCATATCCACGTTCGGCCGAGTGATAGTTCTTGAGCGCGGCTTCGCCATCTCCCATATGGCGGTAGAGAATTCCCAGATTGGCAAAGACATGCGAAAGCTCCCGAGCTGAGAGCAAGGGCGCGTCGGCGACTTCGTGGTAAATGGCAATCGCGCGCTGGTCATTGCCCAGGCGCTGATACAAAGTCGCAAGGTTCAGGCGCGTTATCTGCCGCCACGAGGCCGCCCAAGGCTGCGTTCCGGCCTTCTCCACGTCACCCATGGCGGATTCGTAGGTCCGCAGAGCTTCAGAGTATTTCGCCTGGTAATAAAACACGTTTCCTAGATTGTTCAGGACCAGAATGGAGGTTTGCGGGTCACCGTTCTTGCCGAGCAGGTTCAATGCCGCTTCGAGCACAGCAGCTGCAGGAGCATAGTCACCCGCATTCGAGGACGCCAATCCCTGGTCATTCAGCGCTTTGGCCTGGCATACAGTGTCATGCAGTTGTGCGCAGACCGATGCCATTTCCCGCGCCATCGCAAGTGCGTGATCGTAGTTGCCGGAGGTGTTGGCTGCGTCTGACTCGATGGCCAGGACCTCCGTTAATTCACGGCTCGGTCCTTGCGCGCGCAACCGGGGAAGCAGCGAGTCGTAAATCTTCTGCGCTTCCTCGTAGTTGCCTTTCTCGTAAAGCGACCGCGCTTGCTCTACTTGAGATTTGAGGTCGCCAAGAGTCTGCTGGGCCGGCAGACGAGTCGCCGCAAGGGCCAAAATCGCAAGAAAAAAGACTGCTTGTAGGAGAGACTTCATCAACTTGTTCAAAGAAGTATATTGCAGATGATTGGGAATTCGCGCGACGGCCACCGGGTCATTCCGAGGCCGAATTGAAATGAAATGCTTTTCCTCAAGAAGTTGTTTGCGGTGAGGCGGAGGAATCAGCTCCGGCTGCCGTAGGGGATTGGTTTGATTGAACCTATTAAATCTCAGCTTGGTTACATTTGCTATGCCTGCAAGGGGAGTAGATTCCTCGGCCTCGCATCGCCGATGAGCGGCAGGGCGTCTCTGTCAACTCCGCCTCGGAATGACACGCTTCGCCTTGCTATGAAAGAAGCACTGTTCTACCTCACCATCCACTCCAACGCATCGTGTACGGCAGGAAGCAGGGCGCTTAAAGACACGCAGTAGAGTGCGAGCAGAAGCAGTCCTGCGGTGAGCAGGGCTAGTCCTCGAATAGGCTCAGACGGTGTCGCGTCATGCGCGAGCAATTTAGAGAGATGTGCCGCGCGGGTGGACGTTGACGCGCCGCATCCATACGGAACCAGGTGCGAAGCCGCCAGCCCAAGATTCACCGTCATGCCGGTCGAGAGCCGAGCAACCTTCACCAGCGCTGAAGATAGTTCCAGGGCCGACGCTCCGCTGCGCACCGCGTCTTCGTCAGCAGCAATCTCTGACGCGCTTACCCATGCTCGATCCATGTCGCGGAAGCCGGCGAACGGCAACGCAATGCTGCGCAGCAGAAGCTGCTTGAGATTGTCGAAAGAACGCAGATGCGCCAGCTCGTGACCCAGCGCGGCCGCGAGTTCGTGCCGGGTGAGCGCCTGCGCGATATCAGCAGAAATAAAAATTCGCGGCCGGAAGATTCCTGTAACAGCCAGCAACGAAGTTGCACGATCCACGCAGTACACCGGGCAGCGCACTCCATCGAGATCAAGTGAGACGGAATTCTCAATCCAATGGTGTTGCAGGTTCCAAGTCGCGCGAAGCATCATTGCCATGCGAAGGAGTATGACTAATAGGACAGAGGCACCACCTACTGCCAGAGAGAGAAGTGGCCAGTCCAGCATCTCTCGCGTGCTGCGCGGCTCAAACTCCAGAAAAGCGGGAACTGCTAAACCGAGACTAACGATCGTCGCTAGCGCAAAGGGTGCAATGCGAAATCCGAACATCATATCGGCAGCGCTCGCCGCTGTTGCGCGAGTGGCGGAGCGCCGTATCAAGTTACTGAAAGGGAAGCAACCAACAAGTGCAGTGGTGAGGGCCAGAAACAGCACCCCGAGGCACAGCGCAACACAGAGGAGGTAAAACATAATCACCTGGGCCGGCGCAAAACGCGCCGTTTGGCCTTCACGAGTTCATCGAGCTGATCGAGCATTTTGGCGTCTGTGGCGCTCACGGCGTCTACAAAACGCGAAAGCACGGCATTCGAGTACTTGCTGTCTTCGAGTGCAATCCCGAGCACATGCTGGGTGAGCCGCGCCTGATATTCCACTTTCGTGAATGCCGGCGAATAAAGAAAAGCCTGGCCCTGCTTGCGCCGGCTCAGCATTCCCTTTTTATAAAGACGGTCGAGTGTGGTCATGACTGTGGTGTAGGCCAGTCTTCCAGCAAGCTCCTGGTGCAGATCGCGGACAGTGATCTCTTCACGAGCCCAGGTGCGCTCCATCACTTCAGTTTCAAGATTTCCCAGCGGGCTGAGAGAGAGCTCGCGTTCTCCGGATTGCCGTTTAAGCCACATGACGCGTTCACGCGCAAGTCTAACAGAAGTAAGAATCCTGTGGTTTGGCGGAAGATGTGCAGAGAAGCAGGAGCTTTGTAAGTCATCAAAAATTCCTCAGATTTTTTCATCCTTGCGCATCCGGCGGCGACAATATTTTCTATAATCGAAGAAACCGCGCTGCATCGTCTGGAACATCAGCGCTCAACCACCGTTCTGGCCATGCTTTGGGGCGAGGAATTTTATCAGTCAGGAGTTATCAAGCAGTTATGGCAGGCAAAACGTCGGGCACCCCGCGTAAGACCATCAACAGCAAACCCACAGCCAAACCATCCAGCACTATCACACCCATTAGTCAAGGAAGCGGCGCGCCTTCCTCCGCGAAAGCCGATCTCGGAGAGCTCCATGAGCAGATCCGCGCTCGTGCCTACGAACTCTACGAAGCACACGGCCGTCAAGAAGGTTTTCACGATCAAGACTGGGCCCAGGCGGAAGCGGAAGTCCTGTCTCGATACCACCGGGAAAAGAGCGCGTAAGTGAAACAGGTGCTCCTGCTGGACGATAACCCGGCGCAACTCGCCATCCGCGAACTGGTCTTGCGCAAGGGAGGCATGGAGAGCCATGTGGCCACCAACGCTGCCAGCGCCCTGGCTTTCTTGCGCAGCGAGCCGGGCCAGCAGAAGATCGGCGCTGTGGTCACCGACCACCTCATGCCCGGCATGGATGGTGTCCAATTCGTGCGCGAGTTGAGGACCTTCAGCCCCCAGATTCCGGTTATCGTGATCAGCGGCCTGGCTGAAGCCGAGGAGGAGTATGCCGGCATGAACGTGATGTTCCGCACCAAGCCATGCGAGCCGGAAGACCTGATTACCCTGGTAAAATCCGCCCTGGATGGCGCGGGCAGTCGAAAATCGGCCTAAATCCATTGCTTCTGGCCGGAAAAGATACTAATCTCTTTGTACAATGCCTCTCCTTGGAAGTTTTTGTCTACTCTTCGCTTTGGCGCTGGCCGGATATTCCTTTATAGCTGGGATTTTCGGAGTAGCGCGCAAAGACTCTGCCGGTTTTCGGCTTGCGGAGACGGCACGGCGCGCTGGGATTGTGACCTTTATCGCTGTAACCGGCGCCGCGCTGGCTCTGGTCTGGGCGGCACTGAACAACGATTTTTCACTCGCCTACATTCTGGAGCACACCAACCGGGCCCTTCCCACTCCATATAAACTCGCCGCGCTTTGGTCGGGACAGGAAGGTTCGCTCCTGTTCTGGTCGTGGCTGCTGGCTGGTTATGGACTGGTGCTGCGCTTGCGCCACAAGATTGACCCGCGGCTTTTCGCAACCACCTCAACCGTGCTTGCCGGGATCCAAGTCTTCTTTCTGGTGTTGGTGACTTTCGTTGCGAATCCCTTCGGCATTATGGGAAGCCTCCCGCCCGACGGTAACGGGCTGAATCCGCTGCTCCAATATCCTGAGATGGTGATTCATCCGCCCATGCTCTACCTGGGCTATGTGGGATTCTCCCTGCCGTTCTCCTTTGCGCTTGCGGCGCTCATCATGCGGTATCCCGGAGAGAAGTGGATCCACATCACCCGCCGCTGGACCATGGTGACCTGGCTGTTTCTAACCTGCGGAATCGCGCTGGGAGCGCACTGGGCTTATTCGGTGCTGGGCTGGGGCGGTTACTGGGGATGGGACCCGGTGGAGAACGCTTCACTCCTTCCGTGGCTTAGCGGAACGGCATTTCTGCACTCGGTGATGATGCAGGAAAAGCGCGGCATGATGAAGGTCTGGAACGTCTGGCTGGTTTTCATCACGTTTATGCTGACGATTCTCGGCACCATGCTGACGCGCGGCGGGGCCGTCCAGTCCGTTCATGCTTTCGCGCAGTCGGCGATCGGGACGTGGTTTTACTGGTTCCTCGGAATCATCTTCGTGGTTTGCCTGACGGCTTACATCAAGAATCGCGACCATCTCAAATCCGAGAACAAGCTGGAGTCGCTGGTCTCGCGCGAATCAAGTTTCCTGTTCAACAATCTGGTACTGCTGGCCGCGTGCTTTGCTGTCCTGTGCGGCACGCTGTTTCCGATCCTTTCCGAGGCGGTGCGAGGGTACAGGATCACGGTCGGCGCTCCCTTTTTCAACAAGGTGATGGTGCCGATCGGCCTATTCCTGATTTTCCTTACGGGGATTGGACCGCTGCTGGCATGGCGCAACACATCTCTGGGAAGCATCAAGCGTAACTTCATGGTTCCGGCTGCGCTTGCGTTCGGATTAGGAGTGTTGCTCATCTTTGTCGGCCTCAAGCCTTGGACTGACCTTCCTTACTTTTATGCGTGGCTGGGCTTCCTGCTCTCCGGGCTGGTGGTCACAACGATTGCTTCTGAGTTCATCCGCGGCGGACTCGTTCTGAAAACAAAGCTCAATACGAACCTTGCCGCTGCCATGGTCCACCTGACGCGGCGCAACATGCGGCGCTACGGCGGATACATTGTTCACGTTGGCGTGGTGCTGGTGATCATCGGCCTCTGCGGCGCGGCCTTCAACCAGGAGAAAGAACAGGAGATGGCGTTGGGCGACAAGCTCCAGATCGGCCATTACACTCTGGTCGGCCAAGAATACACGCAGGACGACAACGCCAACTACAGTTCTGAAGCCGCAATCCTCGATGTGTACAAGGACGGCAAGCCGCTGGTCCGACTGACCCCCGAGAAGCGCGAATTCAAAGCCAGCAATCAGGGCACGACGATGGTGGCCAATCACTCTACTTTGGCTGAAGACCTGTATGTGATCTACGAGGGCAAGAACCCGGATACGGGGCACCCCATTATCAAAGCTTTCGTAAATCCGCTGGTGATATGGATCTGGATTGGCGTTCTGGTGGTTGCTTTCGGAACGGGAATCGCTCTGGTTCCGAATGCGGCAGCGGTAAAGGCTCCGGTAGCTTCTGCCATCGCAGTGGTCGCGATGGATAACGCGATGCAACCCGCGGGAGCAGGCAAATGAAGCACGTTTTCCGGATTGCCCTGCTATTCTGCGCCCTGCCTCTGCTGCTGGCCGCGAGCGGCGATAACGCCCGTTACCAAACCGTGGGTGGCAAGATCATGTGCATGTGCAGTTGTGACCAGATGTTGCTGAAATGCAACCACGTCGGCTGCCCGTATTCCGCGCGCATGATTTCGCAGCTCAAGGAAAACTTGAACAAGTCCAGCAACGACGCTGACGTCCTGAATTTCTTTCGCCGTGAATGGGGTGTAACCTCGGTCGTAGAGCCTTCACGCCATGGGTTCGAGTTGCTGGCCTGGGTGCTTCCGTTTGCAGGCCTCGGTACCGGAATGGTGCTGGTTATCCTTGTGGCGCGCAAATGGAAAACGCAGCCTGCCGCAGGAGCCAAGACGGAAGCCAGACTTGATCCCAAGCTTGAAGAACTACGCCAACGAGCCCGCCGGGAGACGGAACTGTGAGCCCGTCAATTCAGGTTATCGTTGAGATCGGCTGCAGTTTGTTTGCAGCGATTGCCCTGATCTACATCTTTTTGCCCGGACGCGACGCCGATACCGGCGTCACCAAAACGCGTCTGTCCTATCTCTACGAGCGCAAGGAAGTGGTCTATGACAATCTGCGCGATTTGAACTTCGAGTTCAAGTCAGGCAAATTTACCCAGGCCGACTACGAGGGCATGCGCTCCAACATGGAATCCGAAGCCGCGCGTCTGCTGGCTGAAATCGAACAACTGGAAGCCGCAAAGGCCTGAAGGAGCTACCCTACCTTGAATCGCATTGCATCCATTCTTCTGCTGGCTTGTTCTCTGGCCGTTGTCGCTGTCGCTCAGCAGAATGAGACCGTTACCGGTTTCGTCACTAACGGAACTGCGCACAAGCCTTCAGCCGGCGACCAGGTAACCCTGCTCAAGTTGCAAGGCGGCATGCAGGAAGAGGCCCGCACCAAAACCGACAGCCGTGGCCAGTTCCAATTCAGCATCGCCGATTCGAGTGCTCCGCACGTGGTCCGCGTGAGGCACGCGGACGTGAACTACCATGAAGTGCTTCCTCCGGGCGTGAAGAGCGTTCAAGTCACGGTTTATAACTCCGTTTCCAAAGTGTCTGACCTCAAGCTGCTGGACCAGTCAGAAATCCTCGAAGCCAATGACAACACGCTGCGCGCGATTGAAGTCTTTCGACTGCGCAACTCCGCTTTCCCCCCAGTAACGCAGCCGGGCTTCGACGTTTATCTTCCTGACGGAGCCACGCCGCGTATGGCGGAAGCCATGTCTGCCAACGGCATGCCGATCAAGATCGCGCCAGTCCCGCTGAGCCAAAAAAACAAATACAACCTGAATTTTCCTGTTCGTCCCGGCATCACGCAGTTCGAAGTGGTGTATACGATGCCGTACACGGGGAAGCTCACGTTGCAGCGGAAATTCGATACTCCGCCGGACCACCTCTATGTGCTGGCCGCAAACGGCATTGAATTTTCTTCTTCGCGCGCTGACTTCCAGGCTGCCGATCCCAAGACCTGGCCGGTGGACGCGACCATGACCGGCGTGACAATGCATCAGATGGATGGACTGCCGACCGGCGCCGAAGTGGCATTCGACATTTCCGGCAAAGGGCTTCTGCCTTCTCCACAGGAATCAGCGTCGGCTGGTGGCCAGAGCGCAGAACCGGCGCAGCCGCAGCGGCGTCCCGGAGGCGGATTGGGAACGCCCAATGACCGCCCTGATCCGCTCCACAACGGGCAATGGGCTTTCCTCGGCGTGCTGACGGTTTTTCTTGTCGCAGGCGGCGCGTACGTATACACCACGGCCAAGCCCTCGGCTGAGACTGCTGTTGTTCCTGCAGGCAAGAAGAACCGCCCTGCGATGCTGCTGGAAGCCATGAAGGAAGAAGTTTTCCAGTTGGAATCAGACCGGCTCCAGGGCAAGATCTCAACCCAGGAGTACGAATCCGCAAAAGCCGCTCTGGACAAAACCTTGCAGCGCGCGGTCAAGCGGCAAGGCGCAAGCTGATCGGATCCCCATGTAGATCTGCGTGCCGATCTGAAACGTTTCGCGATCTAGAGTCACTACATTTTGTGGGGAGAACTATGAAAGCTGGGATTGCAGTAGTCGTGCTGGTCGCTGCTGTCGCGGCCATAAGCCTTACGCTAATCAATGGCACGAAGGACGCTTCGCTGCGAGATCAAAACCTGAAAATCGATGATATACGCGGCGATCACCTCGGCATGACTCGCGCAGAATACAGCCAGAAACATTTTTGGGACTGCTCTCATGATGCGGACTGCATTATGTCCGACACCTATGCCGGAATCAGCGCGACTAAAGACGCTTCATTTCTCGGTGACGGTCGACTCTGGAAGATTAGCTACAGCATGCCCGGCTGGTCCTCCGGTCAGATCATTGCCGCGTTGAAAGAAAAGTATGGAAACATCGAGGCCTGCGGGGACGTTGAGATGAAAGAATGTCGCTGGACGAATGGCAAACAAACGATCCGATACATTAAGACCCAAGGCGGAGCCTCCGTGGCCTTCGTTGATGAATCGTTATCTGATCAGTTCCTGCGCGATTACGAAGCTGAACAAGCAGCTAAACGCAAGAGCGATCAGTAAAGCGAGGTCAGGTTGCAATAACCGCCCATCTGTTCATCTTGGCTTCGCACTGAAAATATTTTTTCTTGTAACTGTTGGTAACCAATCCATGGCCCTCATCGTTCGTTCTTCATCTCTTCACGGCGCCGGAGTTTACACCACGACACCCATTCGGAAGGGTGCGCGCGTGCTGGAATATACTGGCCCGCGCCTTAGCCGCGAAGAGAGCGAAGGCATGTACGCTGACAGCGAGGTCACGTATCTTTTCACCATGGACGATCAGAAAACCATCATTGACGGCTTCGGCATCGCGGCGTTCGTCAATCACTCTTGTGATCCCAACTGCGAAACCGACCAGATCGGCGACGGCATCTGGATCATCGCCAGCCGCAACATCGCCGCCAACGAAGAGCTCACCTACGATTACTGCTTGTGGGACGCTCAGCCTGGGGAACAGGCGCCCTGCTATTGCGGAGTCAAGACATGTCGCGGAACGATGTATTCAGAAGAGGAAATCCGTCGCCAGAAGCACCTGCTAAAACAGCGCCAGAAGCAGAACGGTTCAGGCAGGAAAAAGGCGTAAGCGAACCGCGCCTTATCTACTTCAAGATTTTCAGTTCCTATCGTTCCGGCGCAACGTCGTTGCTGTTCATCGGCTGGTCAAGGCGAATTACCAAGCCGGTCTGCGCCGGCAATTCCACATCTTTGCCTTTCGTGGCCAGCACGTAGCCGCCTCCCGCAAGGGCACCCACTGCCAGGCCCTTCAATGGCCCGCCGAAGATCAATCCTGCAACCGTGCCAATTCCGGCGCCGATGCCAACGTCCTTTGCCACATCCTTTCCCTGCGTTCCGGATTCAACCTGGCCTTCTTCGTCTGCGCGTTTGCTGCCTTTGCCGTTGGTGCTGTTCACCGAAACCAGTGTTGCGGTGAGCGGGAGTGCCTGTCCGTTGGGCAGCAGAACGTCACGGAAGCGAAGACTCAGTTTTCCCTTCCCGCGCAGGGCCGGCAGGGTTTTGCCTTCTTCCGATTCCGCTACTTCGCCTTCGATCCGGGAACCGGTTGGAATCACAACCGTGCCGTTTCCACCGCGCACAGGGTCGCCGACCGTCGCCGTAAAGCGGTCTCCCGGTTTTGATGTCTTGGTAGAGAGCGGTGTATCGAGCGCGGCATGGATTTCAGTATTGGCTGGGACTTGCGGGGGGCCCATAGGTGCAGGTGCTACTTGGGGTGAACTCGCCTGCGGAGGTTCTGCGCCGTTTGGTTCCGGCGCTGGAGTCGCAGGCTGAGCAGTTGCCGGCTGCGAAGCAGAAGGTGTTTCCGTCGTCGGCTGAGTGCTCGCGGGCTGGCTCGTCGTAGGCTGGGTCGCCGCCGGCGTTTGCGTCTGCGCGCCTGATTCTGTCGTTGCTTCTCCCGTGGCTGATCCGGTCGGCGGGTTTGGAGTTTGCTGCACCGCGGGCGCTGCACTGCCCTGCGAAGGTGCTGAACTTGTGCTCTGGGCCAGAGCTGCGAGCGTGCCTAACAGAGCGAACATGACGCATAGCGCCGCTTTACGCATAGATCTTCTCCTGTTTGACCTTTCAGAAGCAGCTCAGGGGTGCGGAGTTGGCTTTTCTGCTCAACTTTCGGTTCGGATTTCTGCATCTCTGTTCAGCGTGGATCGTCACGTATAATTTTTATTGAGCAGCCGCTAGACACAGGAGTTTAACTTGACAATGAATGGCAGGCCCGCAAAGCCGCGCGTTCTAGTAGTGGACGATGAGCGCGTGATCGCCGATACACTTTCCATCATTCTGAACAAGAGCGGCTTTGATGCCTCGGCCGTCTATTCCGGGACCGCGGCTGTGAACCGGGCGCAGGAGCTCCAGCCGGAGCTCGTGATCAGCGACGTCATCATGGACGACATGAACGGAATTGAAGCAGCCATCCGCATCCGGGAAATGTTGCCTCGCTGCAAGATCCTGCTGTTCTCAGGTCAGGCCGCAACGGCCGATCTACTGGAAAAAGCCCGCAAAGAAGGGCATGAATTTGAGATCTTGGCCAAGCCGGTTCACCCCCAGGATTTGCTGGCAAAGCTCAAGAGATAAGCTTTTCGATGAAGCTATTCGGGCCAGCGCCGAGGTCACTAAAGCGTCTAAAACTCGTTTTTTGTGTCTGGATGTCGTCCATGAAATTCGTAAGAGAATGTTGATCTTCTACTCTGACGCCAACCATTCAATTCTGTCATCCTGAGCGGAGCGGGAGCGAGGGACGAGTGACCGCGCAGTCGAAGGATCTCGCGGATGCGTCCTCTCCCATACTGCTGTAGGGAATTTCAACGAGAATTTGTTCGTCTCTGTGGCCAAAACTCCCTGAAGCGGGCTTGGCCATCCTGAAGGGAGATGTGATCGTTCGACTTCGCCTCAGTCCCCTTCGACAAGCTCAGGGTCCTTCGGCTCCGCTCAGGATGACAGAGGTGAAATGCATTGCTTTGGCGGCAAAATATCAGGGCACGCACCGCGAAGCGGGACTGAACTCATCTCGGAGTTCACAACTCGCGCCGCCCCTCAATCGCCTTCATCATTGTGACTTCATCGGCGTATTCGATATCGCTGCCTGCGGGAATACCCGTTGCAATTCGAGTCACTTTGGTCCCGGAACGCTTGATCAATCCTGTGAGGTGGACAGCCGTCGCTTCGCCTTCAATAGTCGGATTGGTGGCAATAATGATTTCATCAACGCTGCCATTTTCGATTCGTTTCAGCAGCGAAGGAATGCGCAATTGTTCCGGTCCGATGCCGTGCAGCGGCGAGATGGCACCATGCAAGACGTGGTACACGCCATTGTAGTATCTGGTCTTCTCGACCGATGCGATGTTCGTGGGCTCTTCCACCACGCACAGCAGCCGCTGGTTGCGCGATGGGTTGGAGCAGTAGCTGCACGGATCAACGTCAGTAATGTTGTTGCAGACGGAACAGAGATGAAGTTTTTCTTTCAGGTTGCGGATGGCCGAAGCCAGCGCCTCAGCGTCCTCGCTGCTCGAGCGCAGAATATGAAATGCCAGCCGCTGTGCGCTCTTGCCGCCCACTCCGGGAAGCTTCTTGAGTTCGTCAATCAGTTGAGCCATGGGCTCGGCAAACTTTGACACCTTGGCCTCTTAAATTCCAGGAAGTCCCAGTCCACCCAGCATTCCGCCCACGCTAGACTGCATCGCGTCGTCAACTTTTTGCCCGGCGGAATTCACGGCCGCTGTCACCAGGTCCTGAAGCATCTCCACATCGCCTGCTTTCACAGCTTCAGGATCAATGCGGGTTTGCAGCACTTGTTTTTGCCCGTTCATCTTCACAGTTACGGTGCCGCCGCCGGCTGAGGCTTCCACCACAGTCTGGCGCATCTTTTCCTGAAGGTCCTGCGCCTGTCTCTGGGCCTGTTCCAGCATCTCCTGAAACTGCCGCGGATCAAAACCGTTCATAGTCGCTCCTAATTTC
>JAICYU010000281.1 GCA_025934025.1 Terriglobales bacterium | reverse complement strand
GCAGAGCCGTACACAGATGTTCGACGAGGGGAAGAAAATCTTCCGCTTCGATACCTTTGGCGACGAACCCTTCTGGGGCGGCACGCTCCATCTTCACGAGGCGATTGCCGGAGAAAAGAATGGCGGAGTGGGTCCTGGTGTAAGTCCAAAAGCCGCGCTCGCGGTTGGTCTTAAAGTTGACGCTGACGCTCTTCCACCCGACTTGGTCGAGGAGATCAAACAGGGAAAGGTCAACCTTGATGATCCAGCCACGACTGTCGCCCTTCTTAAGCTCAATGCTGTGGTAGGCGTCACCGGACACTTCGATGCGCAAGGTCATCTCAATTCCATGGGTGTGCAGTGCGCCTTCTGCCATTCGACGGTTGATGACTCGTTCGCTCCGGGAATCGGCCGCCGGCTCGACGGATGGCCGAACCGCGATTTGAACGTGGGAGCTATCGTTGCCATGGCGCCGAATCTTCAGCCGCTGGCTACCCTCTTAGGCGTTGACGTTGCCACAGTCAAGAAAGTCCTGAATAGCTGGGGTCCAGGAAAATACGATGCCGAGTTGAACGTTGACGGCAAAGCGATGCGGCCCGACGGAAAATCTGCGGCAGCACTCATTCCGCCGGCGTTTGGCCTATTAGGAATAGGCAATCACACCTGGTCCGGCTCGCGACCCAGTATTCCATATTGGAACGCCTATGTCGCTGTGACGCAGATGCACGGCAGCGGCACGTTCATTGATAAACGCTTGGATATCGCGGCCAATCCAGTGGCAATGAAAACCAAGCTCGGAGAGACGCGTGGTACTCCCGATAATGTCACCTCGAAACTGGCCGCGCTGCAGTATTACCAACTGTCACTGCCTGCGCCTACGCCACCCGCCGGCAGCTTCGACCAGGAATCTGCAACACGCGGCGAGCAGCTATTCAACAACAAAGCAAAATGCGCAACCTGTCACGTCCCGCCTTTGTTCACCGAACCGGGATGGAACTTGCATACTCCTGCGGAAATGAGAATTGATGATTTCCAGGCAAAACGGAGTCCCGGCGAACAGAGTTATCGCACGGCGCCGCTGCGAGGACTGTTCACACACACCAAGGGCGGTTTTTACCACGATGGCAGGTTCCAAACCCTGGCCGACGTGGTCGAGAGCTACAACAATCGCTTCCACTTGGGATTAACAGAGCAGGAGACGCACGATTTGGCCGAATACCTGAAATCGCTCTGAAATGCTCGAAAACGCGAACGGCATCCATGATTGGAAATGAATTGCCGTCCAATAGGCCGAAGTGCTAACGCCTTTCGGCGATCAGTTCCTGGCAGGTAATGCAGTATCGGCTCCACGGGACTGCGTTCAGGCGATTGATGCTGATCTCCTGCTCGCAGTTCATGCATTCACCGAATGTGCCGCTTTCGATGCGCGAGATGGCGGCTTCCACCTGAAGCAGCAGACCGCGGTCCTGGGCCTTCTGCCGAAACGCCATCTCTTTGGATTGCGAAAAATTGGCGCGGTCTCCTTCATCGCGCCCGAAGTCGTGGGCGTCCTGCGGCTCCTCTTTATTCAGGCCGCGGCGCAGTTCATCCCGTCTTTTGGTCAGGATGTCTCTGAATCGTGCAATCTGGCTTTTGTCCATAGCGTAGCGCTCTGTCCCATGATATTAGAATCCGGGACTTTCGTTGTCTCCTGCCTTCGCCGGCTCTGCTGGGGCTAAGAGCTCTTCAGCAGCTTGCCACGGGCCCGACCTGTGAGCAGGACCTTAGCCGCGAAGCAATGGAAATGAATTGAATTATAGGCGCAAGCGGGGACTTGCGGCTAAGGGTCGTTCAGGTCGCAAGTTTTCTGGCCTAAAGTGTTCTTTGATTAGTTCGCGCTGATTCGGGGCAGAATCCCGATCGAAATCCAGCAGCACACAACTATTTTTCCGTTGGAGTGTTCTAACTTGTAACGTGCGCCGTCTTCGTGAATCAGAAAGATGAGAGACAAGGCCATGAGCTGCGAGATCTGCAAAATTATCGAACGTCGGGGGCTCGATACTTCCGCCCACGATTGGTGGTTCTGCTCCGATGCCGGCACGCACCGCCGTTGCCGCACCGCATTGCACCGGCTGAAGCAACGCTGGCTCCGCTTGGTCGTACTGGAACGCCGGCGCGTACGCAACAGCGCTCCTTGCGCAATCAGCCGCGAGCTGAAAATTTTCTCCTACTCCGTCGCCGCGCAATTGGGCTCGCATCTTCGCTGACGCACCTTTGATTCCCTCGGGCGGCCCTATGCCTGAGCTGATGCACGCGCAAATCTGTGCAGCACTCTTTCTGTTAAATTAAAAGTTCTATGCTTGATCTTGCATTCGTGCGCGAACACCTGCCTGAAGTGGAAGAGATGCTGCGTCGTCGTGGCCAGGATCCCGCACAGCTTGCTCGTTTTCGCGACCTCGATTCCGAGCGCCGGCAGTTGATCACGCAATCAGAAACACTCAAAGCGCAACGCAACCGCGCATCGGAAGAGATCGCGAAGCTCAAGAAAGCGGGCCAGGATGCGACCGCGCAAATGGAACAGACAAAAAAGCTGCGCGAGCAGGGCGAGTCCCTGGAGAAGCAGGCAACGGAGT
Organism: Terriglobales bacterium; assembly: GCA_025934025.1. Classification (GTDB taxonomy): domain Bacteria; phylum Acidobacteriota; class Terriglobia; order Terriglobales; family Acidobacteriaceae; genus Angelobacter. The sequence continues at coordinate 1,238 of JAICYU010000281.1, read as the reverse complement.
TAGACCAGCAATTGCGGGCCATGCTGGCAGTGGTCCCGAACACGCCGCACGAGTCTGTGCCGGTGGGCAGTTCCGAGCACGATAACAAAGAGGTCCGCAAATGGGGGACGCTCTCTGAATTCAAGTTCACTCCCAAACCGCATTGGGAACTGGGCGAGCAGCTTGGAGTGCTCGATCTGGAGCGCGCCACCAAGTTGAGCGGCGCTCGCTTTGCTGTCTATTGGGACCTGGGCGCCCGCATGGAGCGTGCGCTGGCCAACTTCATGCTCGATCTGCACACGCGCGAGCATGGATATACCGAGGTGCTTCCGCCGTATATGGTCAATTCGGCTTCAATGTATGGCACGGGCCAGTTGCCCAAGTTTGCCGCCGATCTTTTCAAGTGTGAGAACCACGATCTGTGGCTGATTCCGACGGCGGAAGTTCCTTTGACGAATTTGTATCGCGACGAAGTGATTGACGCTGCGCGTCTGCCTCTTTCCGTCACCGGCTACACTCCCTGTTTCCGCAGCGAAGCCGGATCTTATGGAAAAGACGTACGCGGGATCATCCGCCAGCATCAGTTCCAGAAAGTGGAGTTGGTGAAGTTCACGCGTCCTGAAGAATCTTACGCGCAGCACGAGCAGCTTACTCATCATGCGGAAACGGTGTTGCAGAAACTTGGCCTGCCCTATCGCGTAGTGCTGCTTTGTACCGGAGACATGGGCGCATCTTCGGCCAAGACCTATGATCTCGAAGTGTGGCTGCCCGGCCAGCAGCTTTATCGTGAGATTTCGTCGTGCTCGAACTTTGAAGCTTACCAATCGAGGCGGGCCAACATCCGTTACCGGCCGGAGGGAAGCAAGAAAACGGAATACGTTCACACGCTGAACGGCAGCGGACTGGCCGTGGGCCGCACCTGGCTCGCGATTCTGGAAAATTACCAGCAGGCAGATGGAAGCGTGATCGTGCCGGAAGCGTTGCGACCCTACATGAACGCGGACCGCATCGTCGCGAGAAAATCCTGACAGCCGAAAAATGAAACGAGCTCTCGATCATCTGAAAGCTTCTGACGCCGTGATGGCCTCCATCATCGAACGCGTGGGGCCGTATCGCATCACCTATCGCGAGCCTACGTTTGAAGCTCTAGTGCGTTCGATCGTGTTTCAGCAGCTCAGCACCAAAGCTGCACGCACCATCTATGGGCGATTTGAAGAAGCCGCCGGCGGCAAGGTTACCCCCGAAGCAATCCAGAACCT
>JAICYU010000042.1 GCA_025934025.1 Terriglobales bacterium | reverse complement strand
GTGATTCAACGTTAATGCGCGAGTCTTGGTCATCGTGAAAAAAAACCAAAAGCACCAATGAGAGCGAAATGGCGCTTCCTAAAACCTCAGAGCGCCGACGCCTTCGTGTGCCCTTGACACCGCCGTCGTTGTTATAGACAGAATGACAGCGGAAAACCCTGGCTTCGGGATTGTGGAAGCCTTCGCAGGTGATTGTGTCTTCCCCGTCATTTCCACCAGACGCTTCTCCAGATCGGCGCGCTTGAGCGCGCCCGCGGTCTTGGCCACGACCTTTCCTTCGGGATCAATGAAGAGGGTATCCGGCAAAGCGTCGCCTATGCCGAGATCTGAGAGCGTATCTAGCGTGGGGCCTACCATCAGCTTCAGGTTGCCGGCCTTGTGCTTGCGCAAAAACGGCTCCAGCTTATTGCGGTCGAGCGAGTCATCAATGGAAGCGGCGATCACAACCAGCTTGCCTTTGTAACGCCTTTGCATCTCGCCGAGGAGGGGCATCTCGCTGGCGCAGGGCACGCACCATGTCGCCCAGAAGTTCAGCAGCACAACTTTGCCTTTGTATTCTGAAAGCTCGTGGTGGGTGCCCTTCAGGTCCTGAAGATTCAGGTTCGGAACGTCAGAAGCAATCAGAGTCGCAGACAAGAAACAGGATAAGAGCAAACTGCCTAAAGCCAACCGGAAGCGCATGCGGCCAATATACAACAACATCGGCATGATTCACTCCATCACGGAAATCCAAAAATGACTGATAACCTGGGTTAGAATCAGAGGCAACGCAGTGAAACCGCAACGAACGAAACCAGCCCGCCGGGAGTTGCTTCCGGCGCTTCCTTTATTCCAATTCAGCCTGGTACAAGGCGGCTGACACGATGCTTCCTGCCTGCCTGCTGCTCCTTCTTGCCGTTCTCAGTGGCATGCTGCTGACGTTCTGGTTTGACCACTCGGCTGCCGTGGCAGCACGGGTTGCAATGGGAGCATGCATCGGATTAAGTCTGCTGGCTGCTGCCGGATTCGTGTTTGCGGAGTTCCTTGGAATGACGGCTGCTGCTGTGGCGCTTTCAGCCGCGGTCTTGCTGACGCCTGGCCTCCTGCTTGCGTCTACAGATTATCGTGGTCGAGTCCGTAACGCGCTTCGATCAAGCCGGAGGAGCCTCCGCCGTCCAACTCGCAGCACTCTTGCCTATCTAGCGTTCTATATGGCGATCGCCGTGCTCCTGGGCCTGATGTTCGGGCGCGCGGTCTATCGGGCGCCTGATGGAATCTATACCGGCGTTACCAACAATTTGGGCGACCTGCCTTTCCACATACAGGCGATTTCCAGTTTTGCCCAGGGACACAACTTTCCGCCCCAAGACCCCACTTATTCCGGCGTGCGCTTTGCGTATCCCTTTCTGGTGGATGTGGAAGCGGCCATGCTGGTCCGCTGTGGCGCCGGCATGATTGCCGCGATGTGGCTGCAAAACATGATCTTGGGGCTGGCGCTCGTCGGCTTGCTGCACTACTTCACTTTGCTGCTCACGCGCAGCCGACTTGCAGGCGTGATTGCTCCGCTGCTTGTGCTGTTCAGTGGCGGGCTCGGGTGGACCTGGATCTTCAACGACGTGCGCAACAGCGATCATGGCCTTCTGCCGATGCTGGCCAGCCTGCCTCGCGACTACACCATTGCACCGGACACGATTTTCCGCTGGGGAAACTCGCTGACCACGCTGTTCGTCCCGCAGCGCAGCATTCTCCTGGGAGTCCTCGTCGCGCTGGTGATCTTCTGCCAGTGGTGGTTGATGCTCAACGATACAGAGCAATCTCCCTATCGCCGGATGCTCGGCGCCGGGCTGCTTGCGGGATTGCTGCCGCTGATCCATGCTCACACATTCCTCGTCGTCATGGGAGTGGGAGCATGCCTCGCCATTATCTTCCGCGCGTATTGGCGGAAATGGTTGTGGTTTTTTGTGCCGGCGATCGCGCTGGCTTTGCCTCAAGTCCTTTGGCTCGCCCATTCGGGAATCAACACACAAAGCTACCTTGGCTGGCAGTTTGGTTGGGACCGGAAAGAACATACCGACGCGATCTGGTTCTGGCTGGTCAATACCGGTCTGTTCATTCCGGCGCTGCTGGTAGCGCTCTTCTGGCGGAACGAAAAGTTTTCTTTGACCAAACGGCTGCTCTGGTTCTATCTGCCATTTGTTTTATGCTTCATCATTCCAAACACCATGAAGCTAGCGCCGTGGGTATGGGACAACATCAAAGTTCTCTTCTACTGGTACATTGCGTCGGTCCCCCTAGTGGCGCTGCTGCTGGCGCGTGGATTGCGACAGAAATCCGGCTGGCGCTGGATTGCCGCTGGAGCCCTCACGGCCATGATCCTTTCTGGAGGACTTGATGTTCTGCGTGTGATCACCGGCACAACACCGCAGCGGGAGTTCAACATCAATGACATCAGCGTGGCCCGCGCGATTTCACAAAAGACCGCACCACAGGCGCTCGTGCTGCATGCTCCCACGTACAATACGCCGGTGTTTCTCACCGGCCGGCGCTCGCTGCTGGGCTATCCCGGCTGGATGTACTCTCGCGGGCTCGATTACCAGCAGCGCATCGCGGACATCTCAGCCATCTATTCCGGAGCGACCGATGCCGCTCAGTTGCTGCGCCGCTACAAGGTAGATTATGTGCTGGTCGGGCCTAAGGAGCTCTCCACACTGAACGTGAACCAACAGTTCTGGTCGCAGTATCCGGAAGTGGCGCAAACTGGGCCGTACCGGCTCTACAGCACCAGGACGGGGGAAGAAAGGGCAAGACAATGAAGATCGGGATTCTTACCGGAGGCGGCGATTGCCCCGGATTGAACGCGGTGATTCGCGCCATTGTGCGCAAGGGCATCTTCCATTATCAGGATGAGTTCGTCGGCTATCTGGAAGGCTGGCGCGGCGTGATGGAGAACATGACGCGGCGGCTTGATCTGGAGGCCGTGAAAGGCATTCTGCCGCAGGGCGGAACCATCCTTCGCACCTCGCGTACGAATCCGTCGAAGAGAGAAGGCGGCTTGGACACCTGCCTCAAGAATCTGAAGCAAAATGGCGTGGAAGCTCTGATCGTGCTCGGCGGAGATGACACGCAGTCAGTTTCCAAAGCGCTCTTCGATCGCGGATTCAAGCTGGTAGCCGTGCCCAAGACGATTGATAACGATCTCAGCGGCACCGACCTGTGCTTTGGCTTTGATACGGCCGTGAGCATCGCCACCGAAGCGATTGACCGCGTCCACACGACAGCGGAAGCGCACAACCGCGTGATCGTTGTGGAAGTCATGGGGCGTGACTCCGGCTGGATCGCAATCTACAGCGGCGTCGCCGGCGGCGCTGACGTAATCCTGATTCCCGAAAAGCCATTCGATATTGACGAAGTGGCGGAAACGCTTAAGCGCCGTCATGATCGCGGGCGATATTTCAGCATCGTGGTAATCGCGGAAGGCGCGAAACTAGCCACCCATACTGTCTCAGATGAGCGACGCAAACCCGATGAGTTCGGCCATGTGCGCCTGGGCGGAATCGGGACGCTGCTGGCTGCCGAGATCGAAAAGCGCACCGGATTTGAGACCCGCGCTGTGGTGCTCGGGCACACGCAGCGCGGCGGTTCACCCACGGCCTTCGACCGCATGCTGGCTACGCGCTATGGCGTCGCCGCCATTGATCTGGTGCACCAAGAAAAATTTGGGTGCATGGTTTCGCTCAAAGGCAATGACATTCGTTCAGTTCCCATCTCCGATGCCATCGCCCGCACACGATACGTCAGCCAGGAATTGATTGACGTTGCAGCCAGCCTGAACGAATATCAGCCCGAGGGCGTTTTGAAGAGCTGAATGGTACAGGCGACGGTAAAAGGGAAGAAACAGCGGGAGCAGCCGCGCCGGAAGCCGGCGTTGGTCGAGCAGACCCGCCACTCATGGTATCTGAACGGCTGGCAATGGTCGTGCCTGGCGATTCTTGTCTCCGCAACCCTCCTGCGGATGTTTGATCTCACGGCGAAGGTACTCCACCATGATGAAGGTGTAAACGGGCTCTTCCTCGCCAACCTGTTCCGCAACGGCTATTACCACTACGATCCGGCGAACTATCACGGACCCACGCTCTACTACGCGGGCCTGATCACCACAACCATCAATGCATTCTTTTACGGCAAATCCGGCTTGAGCACGTTCGCTATCCGGCTGGTCACGGTGATTTTTGGCGTGGGAGTGGTGTGGCTGCTGCTGTGTTTGCGCCGGCACTTGGGAACCTTCGGAACCATCGCTGCGGGAGCGCTGGCGTGTGTCTCGCCGGGATTTGTCTTTTTCTCGCGCTACTTCATCCACGAGATTCTCTTTATCTTCTTCACTTTGGGCGTTGTGTTTGCGGTGCTGCGCTACAACGAGAGCAGCGAACCCAAGTACCTGATGCTGGCTTCGGCATCTCTGGCACTCATGGGAGCCACAAAAGAAACCTGGATCATCACCGTTGTTGTGTGGCTGCTTACGCTGCTCTGCGCGAGCATTTACCTGAAACTGCGAAAAAGAGTCCTGCAACAGTCCAGCTCTGCTCATGTTCAAGTGTATCCGCAGGCCGCGGCCGGACAATTCCAGGGAAGCAAGCGCTGGCTTTATGCCAATGCAGCTCTTCTGTTCGCGGTGATTTGGATCTGTTTGTATTCGTCTTTCTTCACCAACTTTCCGCAAGGCCTCTACGACTCATTCCTGACTTATACATATTGGTTCAAGACCAGCGGCGACGCCAACGTTTACGACTGGACGAAATACTTTGTATGGCTGGATAAGTCAGAGCTGCCGGCGATGACTTTTGGCGGGCTCGGGATACTGATCGCTCTGATAAAAGCGAGCAGTCGCTTCGCAGTATTTACCGCCTTCTGGGCGATGGGCATTCTGAGCGCCTACTGCTTGATTCCGTATAAGACACCATGGCTTGCCCTCAGCATCGTGCTGCCATTCATTATTATGGCCGGCTATGGCCTGGAGCAGATCTTTAGGCATTCGGCTGGTATGCGAGTCATCGCGACCATTGCACTCGCGGCCTGCGTCGTTTTCTCGGGCTATCAGGCTGTCCAGCTGAGCTTCTTCCGCTACGACGACGATACAGAACCCTACAGCTACGCTCACAGCAAACGCGACCTGCTGAACCTGGTGGACGAAATCAACAACATCGCGGCGGGAAATCCCGCTGGGAAGAACATTGGCATCACGGTGATGTCATCCGAGCATTGGCCGCTGCCATGGTATCTGCGCGACTATCCCAACGCGGGCTACTGGGGCAAGGTGGTGGACACGCATGAACCAATCATCGTCGCGCACGAAAATCAGGTTGCAGAGGTTGAACAAAAGCTCGGAGACAAGTACCGGCTTTACAGCAGCCACGATTTGCGCCCAGGCGTCCGGCTGTACCTGTTCTTGAGAAATGATGTGCAACCCTGAGGAATTGCACGCCAAGAATGCCAGATTGCCGAACAATCCAAATTGAAGATTCTCGGCTGAATTAGGTTCAATTCTTGTGTATTTTTGGCAATTTCTCAGCCCTGCTCCGCAGCAAGGCCACGAACGCCACCCAGCCAGTCGGAGTTCTCATTCGTACCGAAGCGCAATTACTGGATCGAGCCGCGCCGCTTTCATTGCCGGGTAAATTCCAAAAAACAGTCCTATGCCGCAGGAGACGCTGACGGCCAGTATCACGGCCCACCATGGGATAGACGAAGGGAAGTGGACCAGCTGCATGATAAAGCTTGTTACCAGCGAGAACAGCACTCCCGCCAGACCTCCGATTCCAGTGAGAGTCATCGCTTCCGTGATGAACTGGAAGCTGATGTCGCGACTCCGGGCGCCGATGGCCTTGCGCACTCCAATCTCTCGCGTCCGCTCAGTCACTGACATCAGCATGATATTCATAACTCCCACACCGCCTACCAGTAGTCCCACGGAAACGACACCAATCACATACTGAAGGATTTTCCCCAAGATGTCAGCAAACTGGTTTCCTAACTCTTCCGCGCTGCTGATGCCGAAATTGTCCGGCTTGTCGGCAGGGACGCGACGGCGCATTCGCAGCATTCCACGGACTTCATCTTCGGCAATGTCTTTCATCCCATGCTGGGCTTGAGCGATGATGATGTTCTCATCGTCTTGCGGATAATGTTTCTTATAGGTGCGATAGGGGATCAGCACTTCCACATCGCCCGCCGCGCTGAAGCTATTCTTCTTCTTGGCAAAAACGCCAATCACGCGGTAGAGATTTCCATCCACCAATAATTGCTGCCCAACCGCCTGCTCATCAGGAAATAAAGCCTTCTCGGAGTCGAACCCCAGCACAACAACATCTTCTCGATGCAGGTCCTCAAGCTCGGTAAAGACCCTGCCTTCTTTCATGTTGCCGTTCACGACATCAGGGTAGGCAGCGGTGACGCCGCGAAACACAATCGTGGTCAGCTCGTGGCTCTTGTTGCGCGCGGTTCGGACCGGCTGTGGGCCGTCGCCGACGTGAAACAATGCCTCTACCACTACGTTCTTCACGGCCGGGAGTTCCTTCAGCGCCATGCCATCTTCATAGGTAAGCGGCTTACGCATACGCTCTTCCGGACTGAGACGCCCAAAGTGAAGCCCCGGGTCAAATTTGAAGACGAAGAGATTATCTACGCCCCATTGATTCAGCGAGTCCTCAATATTCTTCTGAACGCCCAAAACCATGGAAGCTGCAATGATGGCTACGGCTGTTCCAACCACCACACCGAGTACTGTCAAAAAGGAACGCACTTTGTGCGAACGGATGGTTTCCATGGCCATCTTCATGTCTTCGAGGAGCAGATGTGAGCGCGTCATAATAAATCAAACCTCGAACCGCAAGGCTTCGATAGGATCGAGCTTGGAGGCCTTGTATGCGGGATAGACACCAAAAAAAACTCCAATCAAGGTTGCGACGGACACAGCGCCAAAAACCCATCCAATGGGCAGTTGCATGGGAAACGGAGTGAGATGAGTGACCACAAACGAAATGGCGATTGCAAGAATAATCCCCAAGGCGCCGCCGATGGCCGACATCACGCTGGACTCGATCAGGAACTGGAGCAGCACGTCACGCCGGGTTGCTCCTACAGCTTTGCGCACCCCAATTTCACGCGTGCGCTCGGTCACGCTGGAGAGCATGACATTCATTACGACAATTCCGCCAATCACCAGAAAAATTGAAACGATACCAATCGAGAGGCTTGCCAGGTTTCCTGTAATGCTCGTCCACAATTCCATGAGGGCTGATGGCTCAATAATGCCGAACGTGTCATCCTGCTTGCCGTTGAGGTGACGGCGAGCCCGCATGAGCATGCGAGCTTCATCTTCCGCAGCCGGCATCAAGTCGGCGGAGACCGCCTTTACATTGATGTGGACGCTATCATTGCTGCCGTAGGCTTTGCGGAAAGTCTCGACTGGGACATAAACAAAGCTGTCCTGCGATTGTCCGAACGTGGAGCCCTGCTCTTTCGCTACCCCAACAACTTCATAAGCTTCACCGTCAATGTAGATGGATTTTCCCAGAGCATCCACGCCTTCAAAGAAGCGCTTGGCCACATCCGTGCCGATCATTGTCACGTTGGAGCGGTGGGTGTTGTCGGCATCAATGATGTAGCGCCCTATCTCCGGTTCTTCCACATCAATATCGCCCATATTGGCCGTGACGCCGCGGACTTGGATGTCCTCCACGGTCTGGGTCTTGTACTTCACGGTCCCATTGTGGTGGATTTCCAGCCCTACCGCCGCGGCCAAAGTCATGTTGTCGCGCAAGTAATCGTAGTCATCGTAGGTGACTTTTTTGTTAGTGCGCTGCAGCTTGACGAAAGCTTCCTGGCTGGTTACGAGCGGAAACTGCTCCACCAAAAACACGTTAGAGCCGAAATTCGCGACTTTGTCAGCGACGTAACGGTTGGTGCCTTCTACCATGGAGACCACTACGATCAACGTGGAAACCGAGAGGATGACGCCCAAAAGAGTGAGGAAAGAACGCAGTTTGTGAGTGCGAAGCGTGTCTAGCGCGATCAGCATGGGCTCGCGCAAGGAGATACCCCGGCGCGCAGGCGTCGCCGTTGCCGCCATCGCGCCTAAAGTACTAAGCTCCGGCCTTGTAGTGACAGACATACGTACGAGTGTTGTTGCCTAAGTTTACCGTCTCTCTGCAAGAATTACGCACCGAGCGCTTGAAATGTTTCGTTTTCGGAAATTTGGATTGCTAATTCTTCGGAAAATGCAAAGAAATGGTGGACCTGGTCGGGATCGAACCGACGACCTCTTCCATGCCATGGAAGCGCGCTCCCAACTGCGCCACAGGCCCACTGCGGAAGACTCTCTTTATTCTCTCTGAGGCGCGAAAAATCGTCAAACTGACCGTGACCGAAGAAAATTGAGGGGAGGGTTTCAGCCATTTGGTAAACTCGCGGTTCCTTCTGTACGAGCTAGACTCGCAGCCGGAGTCGCTATTCAGACCAGCTCAAGCTCGATCTTCTTTTCGGCAGGATCAAGGTGTGTGATGCGAAAGCTGCGGATCTGTCCAGTGGTCACCACCTCACGTTTGACTGTGGTCCCACTTTTCCAGCGCGCCTGAAGAAGCGAGCTTAGAGAGGATACGTCTGCCCTGGGCTGGGACTGCTCTTGAGCTGCGTGCTCGGAAGCAGCTTCGTTGATGCGGCACGTTGCGTAAACACCTTCACCCAACTCCACGCGCGCCGAACCGCTGGTTGTCTCTACCATCCGGCCTGAGACGACGTCACCCTGCTTGTGCTCTGCCATGTACTCGTCCAGGCCCGAGGACGCCATCTGCTTAATGCCCAGCCGAATGCGACGCTTTTCCGCATCAATTTCCAGAACCTGCGCTTTCACCGTCTGCCCGCTTCTGAACAAGTCTTGAGGATGGTTGATCCGTTTCTCCGCGCTCATGTCGCCGATGTGGATCATGCCTTCAATTCCTTCTGAAAGCTGCACAAAGGCGCCAAACTTGGTGATATTGGTGATCGGACCTTCGACGATGGAACCCACGCGGAAACGCTGCGGCGCCTCCGCCCAGGGATCACCCAGCGCCTGCTTCAAGCCTAACGAGATGCGGCGTTCGCCTTCTTTCACATCCAGAATCACGGCTTCCACCGTATCTCCGGGCTTCACAACATCACTGGCTTTGCGGACCTTTCTCGCCCACGACATTTCCGAGATGTGGATCAAGCCTTCAATTCCCGGTTCGAGCTCCACAAATGCGCCGAATTCCATCACGCGAGTGACAACACCGCGTGCTCGATCTCCTGGCGTATATTTCTGCGCTGCCCCTTCCCAGGGATGCGGCTGAAGCTGCTTCATGCCGGCAGAAATGCGGCGCTTCCCGCTCTCATCGGAAATCTTCAGGATCTTTACCTCAACCTGCTGCCCAATTGAGAGCACATCGGCTGGATTATTGATCCGTCCCCAGGAAATGTCACTTACATGCAGCAGAGCATCCACGCCGCCGATGTCAACAAAAGCGCCGTAGTCGGTCAGGCTCTGGACCAGGCCGTTTACGGTCGCGCCTTCCGTGATTTCAGAAAAGCGCCTCTCGCGCGCGGCGCGATCTTCTTCTTCCGCGACAACGCGGCGGTCCACCACCACGTCTTCATCTTCCACGTCCAGTCTGATGATGCGGCAACGGATGTCCTGGCCGACGAGTTTCTCCATTTCCGCAGCATCGCGCACTCCGCTACGCGAGGCGGGCATGAAAGCGCGCACACCGACATCCACGCTCAATCCACCTTTGACCACTGCTGTTACGGTGCCGCCGATGGTTCTCTTTTCCGCGAACGCCCGCTCCAGCGCAGCCCAGTCTTTCGGCTGCTCGATTTTTCCCAGAGAAAGTTCGTAATATCCTTCCGGATTGCGGCCCTTGATGGAAACTGGGAACTTATCACCCCGCTTCGGCTGTTGCGTTTCCTGAAATGCCGTGAGGGGCAGAATGCCTTCACTTTTGAATCCGATATCGAGCACCGCAGACTCGGCGTTCAGAGCGACGACAGTACCCTGCAGTCCGGCGCCGGCCTCGCCAGGCTTGCGCTTGTGGCTCTGCTCATAGGCGGCAAGCAAATCCCCAAAAGATTCGTTCGTCTCGTTGGAAGATGCAGGAGTGTTCGGGTCTGACATGAAAGATGCAGGTCCTATCTGTGGGGCGATTGTGCTCTAGGATAACACCGCAGAAGCGGCCGCTGCTTCGGCAGCTTCCTTTACAAAGCTGTCGGCCAACGCTTCTTCACAGGTGTGCTGGATCACCGAGCGGTAGTGCTCGCCCAAAAAGACGCGCAGCTTCGCAGTATCGAGCGCACTTGAGCCCAGCAGGTATGGCAGGGCTTCCGGCGGGATATCTGAGACGCCAAGGTCCCACAAGAACCGGACTGCCTGGCGGCAGATGCTGCGCGCGGGAACATGCCGCACCTCGATTCCCGCGATCTCGATGCAGCGGCGCAGTTGCAGCGATTCGCCCTGGCCGGCGACGTTCAGCACGGTAAGCCGTCCATCAGCTTGAGTACGGTGAAGAATGTGGGTCATCAGCCGCGACACATCGTCAATGTGCACGAACTGGAAGCGATGTTCCAGATAGTTGCCGCGGGATGGAAGCAGCACGGGGAGCCGAAAGCCTTTTCTCCTTAGCCGTTCCGCTAATTTTCCTTTTCCGCCGGGAACTCCGCGCAGCACTCCCAACTGGTAATTCTCAACTGACGCTCCCGCATAAACCTGCGGGCGCAGGAGATAGGTCTTGCATTTCTTCAGGCCGCGCGAACGCTGCTGTACGGTGCGGTCTGCCTCCTGCTGGTGCAGCGCATATGGCAGACTTGTTGCGCCCAGCGGCGATTCCTCTGTGGCAGGCTTGCCTAGTTCCGGGCCGTACACCATGGCGCTGCTGGGAAAGATGAACTTCTCAACTCCGCCTATCATTCGGTTATGCTCGGCAATCGCCTCAACAACACGGCTGGTGCCGGCCACGTTGATGTTCCACATCTGCTTCGGATCCAGCACGCCGCAACGCAGCGGATCCAGAACAAAAGCCAGGTGAACTACAGCTTCCGGACGGTACGCCAGCATGAGTTCGAGAAGCTGATCGCACGACCGCTCTTCTGCGAGGTCAATTTGTTCGAAGTAATACGGCGAGCTTGTGCCGGGAGGCGTCAAATCCACGCCGATGACCTGAAAATCGGGCAGTTCTCTTACCAGTCGAGAGCCAAGATTTCCTGACACTCCGGTGACGAGAACTGTGGGCTTGGTTGGCATGGTTCTGTGAGTGTGCCGGCGGTAAGTTGCTGCGAGAAAGGCCAGGCGGCAAGCAAATATATTGATCTCAAAATCGGCGCCGCCCCATCAGGCAATCACCTGAATCCACTCCTATTTTGATTTCGGAACCGGCGTCGCACTGGGAGCAGCCGAGGCCGGAGCCGAAGGTGATGGGGTGGGCGCGGCTGCTGGTTTTGCCGAAGGAGTTGCCGGGCCTTCCTTTTCCGCCGGCATTCCGGCGCCGAAATACTTGTCGTCGAAGCTGGCTTGGACGGAGCTGGAAATTTCCTTCCGCTGTCCCTGCATGTTCTGCTGGTACAGCATGCGGGAAATTTCTTCCTTCACGCCGTCCTCAGAAAGCTGCTGCTTGTTTTCAAGCTTGTAGACGATGAAAGCGGCCGGTTCATCCGACATGTAAACACCCCCGGGGGCCAGCGCGAACACTGCTTTATCAGTCTGCGGACTGAGCGCGCCTTTGCGGATCGCGCCCAATTCGGCGGGAGGGGGAGTTGTGGTGATGCCCAGCGAGGTGTAAGCGTCCTTCTGCAATGCCTGCATGTCCTCGCCTTTTTGCGCCCGCGCATGAATGTCATCGGCCAACTTCCTGGCCTTCTCCGCGTACGCAGCTTTTTGTTCGGTCGTGGTGCTCTTGCCCGTGGGATCAAGCTTGGGCACGTACACGCGGCGGAGTTTCGCTTCCTGGAAATCTCCCTGATGTTCTTTGTAATAGGCATCAATCTCAGATTGCGGCGGATGCTTGTACTTCTCGTCCAGCGAGCGCCCGTAAAGGTTCCCAAGCACGGTGAGTTTCTGCACTTTCAAGAACTCGGCGAAGCTAGGCTCTTTGTCAATACCGGCCTTTTCGGCGGCCTGCGCCAGCGCCAGCAGCTCTACCAATTGCTGCGCCACGTTCTTGCGCATGTTTGGCGGGATGTTCGGCGCAACGGCGTGCACCAGCTCTTCAAAGCTGCTCTTACTGATGGTTGAAACGCACGAACCCTTTGTGCTGCCCGCGGCAGGTCTTGCGATCCCCTCGCTGGCGGAGGCGCACAGACCTTTGATGGTGATGACTGTTTCTCCTGCGGGGGCCGTTCCTGCTCCGGTTTTGTGACTGGCAGCGGATCTTCCCGTTCTTGCCGAAGATGACGTCTGGTTTTTAGCGGTCGAAGGCTTGGAGGATGAGGAGCCCGCTGTCTGGGCAGCGGCCGTAGCAGATGCAACCAGCAGAATCAGGAGCAGTCGAAACATTCTTGGTCCTTTCAGATGGATTGAAGAAGCGGGATGCGATTCATCGTAGCACAACCGCTTTTTCCGACAACACTCAACGGAAACTTGAGAGAATGAAGGGCAGTGGCCGCCACAGAAGTGAATCCGGTGCTCGAGAATATGCGTGCGGAAAAGCGCTCCGTAGCACTGAACTCTGTGATTGCAGCTTTAGCGATTACTGCTCTCAAGATCGTGGTGGGCATCTCTACCCTCAGCCTGGGTATTCTCTCAGAAGCGGCACACTCTGGGCTGGATTTGGTTGCAGCGCTGATTACTCTTTTCTCGGTGCGGGTCTCCGACAAGCCGGCCGATGCCGAGCACCAGTATGGACACGGCAAAGTAGAGAACTTTTCCGCATTTCTCGAAACCACGCTGCTGTTGGTGACCTGTATCTGGATCGTGTCAGAAGCGGTGCGACGGCTTAACGGACATCACAGCGTTCACATTGATCCTACGCCCGCAGCCTTTGCGGTGCTGTTTGCATCTATGGCCGTGGATTGGTGGCGTTCTCACAGGCTGAAACGCATTGCCAACAAATACAACAGCCAGGCACTCCAAGCCGATGCGCTGCACTTTAGCACTGATATTTTCTCCTCCGGCGTGGTCGTGCTTGGGCTGGCGCTGGTGGCAGCCGGACATTCCTGGCATCTCCCCTGGCTGAACAAAGCCGATCCAATTGCCGCGCTGGTGGTCTCCGGCGTGATCGTTTACGTGAGCTGGCGCCTGGCGCGTCAGACGGTTGACGCGCTGCTGGACGCAGCGCCGGCCGGCTATCGCGGCCGTATTGTTGAAGCGACGCTTGGCATTAACGGCGTGATTGAGGTTGAGCGCGTGCGTATCCGCCGGGCGGGGAACCGTTACTTCGCCGATCTTACCGTCGGCCTGGCGCGCAACGTTACGTTCCAGAGGTCAGGACAAGTGGTGGCTGAAATTTCTGATGCTGTTCACAGGATCCTGCCCGACTCTGATGTGGTCATTCACTCCATTCCGCGAGAAACCGGCCACGAGAACCTTTTCGATCGAGTTCGCGCCGTGGCTTCGCGTAATAACTTCAGTGTCCATGACGTGAGCGTTCAAGACCTCGCCGGACGACTTCACGTGGAACAGCATCTGGAACTGGATGAAACCATGAGCTTGCGTCAGGCGCATGAGCTGGTCACGCAACTGGAGAGCGAGATTCGCGACCAGGTGCCGGAAATTTCCAGCATTCTTACCCACATTGAGAGCGAGCCCTCCACCATCGAGCCAGGCAACACCGTGCTGCGCGATGCAGTGCTGGAGCAGAAGCTCAAGCCTCTCGTGAAAGAATTTCCGGAAGTGTTAGATATGCACGAAATGGAAATCAAGCGGGTTCGCGACAAAGTTTATATGTCCTGCCATTGCACGTTTCCCGATAACCTGCCGCTTTCCCGCGTGCACGAAATTTGTACAGAACTTGAGATTCGTTTCAAGCAGGCAGCGCCGGAACTCTTTAAGGTGCTGATCCACCCCGAGCCGCTGACGGACAATACTCGTTAAGTTCTCTTTTCGAAGATGAGGACGGGTTGCTTTTTAAGATGTTACGGGCTGCCGAACCAACTTTCGCAAGGCGTCAACGAATTTGTCGTTCTGGTCCGGTGTTCCAATCGTGACGCGGATTCCGTTGGAAATTCCCCAGGGCACCAGCGACCGAACGATCACGCCTTCAGCCAGCATTTTCCGGGCGAAAACGTTGGCGTCTTCTTCCACTTCAAAGTAGATGAAATTCGCGCTGGTTTCGACCGCCCGCAAGCCAATCTCGGAGAAGCGAGGCATGAGCCATGCCGCTCCTGCGGTGTTGTTCTCAACCGTTCGGCGGATGTGCTCTTCGTCCCGTAGCGCAGCCAAACCTGCCGCCTGAGCGACCGCTGAAACAGAAAACGCATTGCGCAGCCGGCCGAAATATTGCAGCAGCTCAGGGTGTCCGCAGCCATAACCCAGGCGCAAGCCGGCAAGTCCATGCGCCTTGGAGAATGTCCGCAGCACCAGAACATTGGGCCGGCCTGCACGTACGTAATCAAGCGAACGCGTATAAGTGACGCCACGCTGTGCCGCAAAAAACGTTGCGAAGTCGTAGTAGGCCTCATCGAGAACGATAAGAACGTGGTCGGGAGCGCGGCTGAGGAACCGTTCAGTGACATCGGCATCGAACATGGTTCCGGTCGGGTTGTTCGGGTTGGCCAGGATCACTACGCGCGTGCGGTCATTGATAGCTGCTGCAATCGCATCCAAATCGTAGCTGTCGTGACGCATGGGTGTGGAGATCAACTCAGCTCCGGCGGCCCGCGTCACAATGGGATAACTGATGAACGATCGTTCGCTCGTGATGCAGTTCAACCCAGGAGTAAGCAAGGTTCTCGCCAGAATATCGAGCAGACCGAGAGAACCATCCGCCAGGAAGATATTTTCCGGAGCGAGATGATGCCGCTTTGCCAGCTCTTGCCGCAAGTCGCTGGCTTCATTGTCTGGATAAAGGTTGACTTCCGCAGCCGCAGCCCGGATGGCTTCCACCGCTCGAGGCGAAGGCCCCAGAGGATTTTCGTTCGAGGCCAGCTTGATCATGGCGATGCCGGTTTCGCGCTGGGCCTGACGAACGGCTTTGCCGGGAACATAGGTCGCCAGCCGGCGGATGTGGTCGGGAATCAACTCAAGCAGTGGCTTCATGAGGGCGACTGTATGTTGTAACAGATCAAGGACGTGATAGCGAGAGCAGGATCAACGCGGCGTGCGCCTTGGGCTTGACGAATTCGGTCGGGTATTGCGCGAAGAGCGGTTGAAAGTTGTGCTCCTCTCACGAGAGGCGCTTCTGCCGTGGTTACGATCTGTGCGCGAGTCTTCGCGGCGTTCCGGACGAGGCTTCCCCAGAAAACGTGAACTCAACTTTGTGTCCCGCGAGGCAGGCTGTGGCGGCGCTTTGGCCGATCCGACACGGCGCAACGCGGCGATCTCCTTTGCCGTCAGCTCGCGAGATTCTCCCGGTTCCACGTCCAACGTGAGCGGGCCGTAACGCACACGCTTGATCTTTTCCACGTGATGGCCCACTTCCTCAAACATGCGCCGGATCTGACGGTTCTTGCCCTCGATCAGCGTGACTTCATACCAGGGATTTTCCGCTTCTCGCACGATACGGATCTGCGCCGGCGCCGTGTTCACGGCGCGAACGCCTCGCGGTCCAGGCTTGCTGCCAATGCGAATTCCATGGCGAAGATTTTCGATGTCCTCCTCTGTAGGTTGGCCGGACACCTTGACCAGATATGTCTTTTGCACGTGCGACGAGGCGCGAGTGAGGTGGTTTGCCAGTTCGCCGTCATTGGTGAGCAGCAGCAGGCCTTCGCTGCCATAATCGAGCCTGCCCACGGGGTAAATACGCCCGGCTTGATTCTTCACCAACTCCATTACGGTAGGACGGCCTTCAGGATCGGAAACCGTGGTGACGTAGCCTCTCGGCTTGTTAAGCAGAAGGTAAGCACGGCGCTCTGCTCCGCGCAGCAGCTTGCCGTCTACTTTGATGTGGTCTCGTTCGGGATCGGCTTTGGTGCCCAACTCGGAGACGATCTGCCCATTCAGTGTGACTCGTCCCTGCGCGATCAGTTCTTCGGCGTTGCGGCGCGAAGCAATGCCTGCAGAGGCAATAATCTTTTGCAGACGCTCCTCGGCCACGCGATCAGCCTCCCTTGCTTTCTGATGCGACCTCGCCGGCAACTTCTTCGTCGGTGCGATTGTGGCGGGGGTCGGAAGAGACGGTAGGTTCGGTGACATTCTCCGGGGTCTCAGCTTTGTCCTCGGCCATCTGCTCTATCCCGCCATTTTCGTCTGCCGCATCTACATCCGGAACGCCTGTGGCATCCGGCAGAGCGGAACCAGAAGCAGTGAAGATCTCTTCCTGCATTTCTCCGGCAGCGAGCTTTTCGAACTCTTCCAGGCTGGGCAGCTCGTTCAGATCACGCAGCCCAAAGCGCAGCAGGAAATCTTTGCTGGTCCGGTAAAGCATGGGGCGACCTACGACCGCTTTGCGTCCGGCGGTGGTGATGAGCTTGCGCTCCAGCAGGGTGCCAATCACGCCGCTTGAATCTACGCCGCGAATGTCATTGATTTCCGGCACCGTTGCCGGCTGCTTATAAGCGATCACGGCCAACGTTTCCAGCGCCTGGAGCGACAGCCTTACCGGCGGTTTCAAGCTCTTGGAGAATGCCCGCACCACGTCATGATGTTCCGGCTTGGTGGACATGCGATATCCGCCCGCAACCTGGCGGATTTCGATTCCGCGATCGTCCCGGTTGTACTCCGCAATCAGTTCTTCGAGAAGCGGCTTGAGCAGCGTGCGCAGCTCGGCTTTCTCGCTTTTCTCTTTTGACTTCGCAGCCTTGGCTGAAGAGCTTTGTGCTGCGGCTTCAGGTTGGGCACTGGAAGGGGCAAGAGCACCATTCTCCGCTGCCCCCACGTGTTCCTCTCCGTGCTCGCGATCAGGCTGAGGCTGCTCGCGCAACGCGAGCAGGTCATCTTTCAGCAGTGCACTGAGCTGATCGAGCGTGACCGGCTCTTCCGCGGCGTAAATCAGAGCTTCGAGTTTGGGTTTAAGGGACATGGTTGTTTCTGGCTGCCGGCTAGCAGCTACTAGCTAGGAGCTGCTTATTTCCAATCATCCCGCACCATTGCGGCTTCGCCCATAATGCTGTCAAAAAGCGGATGCTTTTTCAGCAGGATTTCACCGAAAACCCGCTCCTGCCGCAGCAGGACGGCCTGCAAGCGTACGAGTTCGAGCAGAGCGAGAAATGAGGCGATCAGCGCGTTGCGCGACGTTATGTGCTGGAGCAGGCGTTTCAGCCGGACGGGACGGTCTTCCATGATGAGCCGGCGCCGGAAGTATTCGATCATTTGCCCCACCGTGACCGTCTCTTCGTTCACTTGCAGCACCGGTCGGGAGCGTGCTCGTTCCAGAATTTCCTGAAAAGTTTTGACCAGATCCACTACATCGGCTGCGAGCTCCGGTTCCGTGCCTTCCGCGTCCCTGAAGTCCCTCATCGCGGGGTTGCTCACCACCGCTTCTTCAATCTGCTGTTTCTGCAGCAGCATCTGCGCTGCGTTCTTGAATTTTTCATGCTCCAGCAGGCGTTGCACCAGCTCTTCGCGCGGGTCTTCCTGCTGGTCCGGAGGCAAATCAGGGTCGCGCGGCAGCAGCATCTTGCTCTTAATATGAATGAGCAATGCGGCCATGTAGATGAATTCTGCCGCCAAATCCACGTCGAGTTGCTTCAGATTTTCGACGTACGCCAGATACTGCGAGGTAATGCGCGCGATGGGAATGTCGTAGATATCAATGTCCTGCTTGCGGACAAGATCGAGCAGCAGATCGAGAGGCCCATCGTAAATTTTTCCTACCGTGACCGCGAAAGGGAATTCGTTTGCATGCGGCTTCGCGGCGGCGGATTGGAGAGTTTCAGGCATCAATCACATGTGTCACAGCCGCGCTCGGGCTGTGCATTTCGCATTCCGGTTCACAGTCTCGTTCGGTTTATTTTAAATGCTAACGCCAGCTTTGGCAGCTTCGTTTCAGAGAATGGGCGGGTTTTCTTTCGGAAACCTACTGTAACGCTGAATAGTCTCCTTCATACTGCTGAATGGGGACGTCACCGTTTTTCGTCGAAAGCAGCACATCGCCAGCGGGAGATTTCCTTATCTTAATTACAATGTCGCCATCGGCGCGCTCAAACTGTTTCCAGTGGTCTTGAACGAGTTTTGGCGGCAGGACGTAATCGTGCAGGTAGAAATCGTTATCCTGCGCGAGGAGGACCAAAACATTCAATGCACGATCTTGTAAGCGAAACATCCACGAGCCATTTTGTTCTGCCGCGGTATGCACCCCAACTTTCCTGCTCTTTTGAGTGATGAACGTGCGCGGCCGGTCTCTTCGCAAAGGATGGACTTTGCCTATTCGCTCCAGCCACCCCGCAGTACGCAGCCCCCATCTTTCATCCTCAGTTTTTGCTGACGTAACAGCTTGAGGAACGCGCAATCGCGTTTGTGATTCCTCGCGTGCAAGCTGTACTTGCGTTTCGGCGAGAAGGCCCACGGCATCCCTGACAGCGTGCATGGTCTTTTCCGCTGTTTCACGCGCCTGCTGCTCTCCCTGCCTCACAATCTTTTCCAGCAATTCCGGCTGCCCAGCAAATTGCTTTCGGCGCTCACGAATAGGGTTGAGATGAGCTTCGACGCTTTCGACGGCAAGCGCCTTGCATTCCACACAAGTGATCGTTGCCTGTGTGCAGCCGCGAGTAATGTAAGCAAGCCTCTCCGCATCGCTGAAAATCTGATGGAGATTTCCGACCGGGCAGCGATCAGGGTTACCCTTATCCGTGAGTTTCGGCCGGTCGGTAACGCTATTGTTGATTTTCTCTGCTAGCGACGAAGCTTCTTCGCTCAGGAAAATCGCATTTCCGTAGGACTTGGACATCTTGCGCTTATCGGTGCCCAGTAATTTTGGAGTCCTTGTCAAAAGAACGTGAGGTTCCTTAAGCAGAGGTTCCGCCATAACGCTAGCCGGAATTGGCTGCGCATCTCCCCGCGTAAAAGCGATATTTGAGCCCGGGCCTGAACTCGGGAAGAAGTTATTAAATCTGCGCGCGACTTCCCGCGTTAATTCGACGTGAGCAACCTGGTCTTCTCCCACTGGCACAAAGTCAGCCTGATAAATCAGAATATCCGCCGCCTGCAACAACGGATATCCCAGAAAGCCGTATGTGCTCAGGTCCTTTGTCGCTAAATTCTGCTGCTGCTCTTTATACGTTGGTACGCGTTCCAGCCATCCGAGAGGAGTAACCATGGAGAAGAGGAGATGCAGTTCCGCGTGTTGCTTCACGTGCGATTGGACGAACATGGTGCATTTTTCAGGATCGAGGCCAGCGCCAAGCCAGTCGAGTAAAACGTCAATAGTATTTGCGGCCACTCGCGACGTGTCGTCGTAGTCAGTAGTGAGAGCGTGCCAATCAGCGATGAAGAAGAAACAGTTATGCGTATCCTGCAGTTTTATCCAGTTCTGCAGAGCACCCACATAGTTCCCGAGATGCAGCTTGCCGGTTGGACGCATGCCGCTGAGCACGCGCGGGCGTAGATTTCCATGTTTCTGGGTCATAGAGCGAATGGCAACGCGGACTGCTGTTACTCAAAATGGTATCACGCGCCGCTCTTGCTTCCGGCCGTGCCCGCCGTCTGCACCTGGGGCGCAATGGTTTTCACTTTCACCGGTTTTGACGGAATTCCCACGGAAATCGTGTATGGAGGAACGTCTCTCGTGGCCACTCCCATGGATCCAAGTAGTCCGTGCTCGTTCACGCGCACTCCGCTCATTACAGTTGCGTGATAGGTGATGCGGGCCCGCGGGCCGATCTCAGTCCGTGTGTTGGTGACGATCATGCCGTCGTTGAGGTCGTGTTCATGGGAATAAACGTTCGCGTAGTCCGAGATGGAGCTGCCCTCATGGACGATAATTTCACCGCGATCATCGAGCAGCACGTATTTGTGGATTGTGCAGTTGTCCTCGACGGTCAGATTGTAGCCGTACGAGACTTCCACGCCGTGAAAGATCTTCACGTTCTTTCCCAGATATTTGAAGATGTGTTTCGCCAGCATGTAGCGGACGCGGAAGCCGAGCCAGTGGTTCAGTCCAAGAGGAGAGCGGTCAAACATCATCCAGAACCAGATCAGTGGTTTGCGCTCGGCGTATTTGCGGGCATCCACGTCGCCGTAGTATTCCGGTTCAAGCGTGGCATTGCGCGGATCAAAACCGTGTACCTGTGCCTGTGACGCGAGCGGCGCGTCGGAAGCGGGTTCCGCGTAAGGTCGTCCAAGATAGATTTCGTGCAGCGTGTTCCGCACCACGATGGAACGATGCTCGACCCTGGGATCTGAGAACTCGCTGTCGAGCCTTTCGATCCATTCAAGAAATGTCTTTTCAGCAGCCGGGATCGGATGCAGGTCGCGGTATTCGTATCGCGGCATAGGCCCTCTCGTAAG
>JAICYU010000155.1 GCA_025934025.1 Terriglobales bacterium | reverse complement strand
GGCAGCTTGCAGGTAAAATTGGTACTATCCGCTTCATGAGCTCTGGCCCCAGTCCGGCTGAAAGTCTGATCTTGATCGCGCGAGAGCTTTTTGCTGTCTGCGGCGCACCCAAGTACGGACTGACAGAAGAACTGTTCCAGCAGATACTCGAGAAGATCTCAGACAAGTACATCCCCGGAGCGACATCCCCGCAGAAAACCAAGTTCTGGCGTGAACTGAAATTGGAAGAACTGGCGCTGGCCCGCGGCTGTGCGCAAGGCAACGATTACGCTTGGGAAGTCTTCCTGACGCGCTACAGGGAAAAGCTCTATGACATTGCCCGCGGCATCACCAAAGAGGATGCCGGCGCGCGCGAGCTGGCCGACTCCATCTATGGCGACCTTTACGGCACAGCCGAGCGCGAGGGCCGGCGCGTTTCTCGCCTGAACTTCTATATGGGTCGAGGATCACTCGAAGGGTGGCTGCGCACGGTAGTGGCGCAGGAATTCATCAATCGCTATCGCAAGCAGAAACGGCTGGTCAGCCTGGAAGAGCAGGAAGAAGAAGGAGTGCAGTTCCGGTCGGCCACCGTCCTCCCTTCAGGTCCTGCCGACCCGCGCATCAGCGACGCCATAGATGAAGCTCTGGGGCATTTGACCTCGCAAGACCGTCTGGTGCTGGCCTCATATTTTCTGGACGATCGCACCTTGACGCAGATTGGCAAAATGCTGCAGGTGCATGAGTCCACCATCAGCCGCAGGCTGGAAAAACTACTGAAGACTTTAAGAAAGCACGTTATGGCCGGGCTGGTAGCGCGAGGAATGCATCGCAGCCAGGCCGAGGAGGCGCTGGAAACCGACGTTCGGCGCTTACAGGTTGATGTGACTCGAAAACTGCAAGAAAATCTCCCTGCGGCGTTCCAACAAGATAAGGGAACCGCAAGGTAAGCAAGGGGACGGATAGGGATGCCAGAATTGTCCAATCTAATACGGCAAAGGCTTGGGGCCGCACGGGTTCCCGCCACTCATCCTGATGCCGACCTTGTCAGCGCGTATGCAGAGGGCGGACTACCGCCGCAGGAGCGTGCGGATCTCACCCGCCATTTAGCCGTTTGCGCGCATTGCCGCGAGCTGCTGGCACTCAGCATGCCGGAGGCAGTTGCGGCAGCCGCTGCCATCCCGTTGAAGCCGAGAGACCGGTCTTGGGGCGCTTACGTTCGGATGGCGGCGTCTCTCGCCATGGTCGTAGTCGCTGTGTTGCTGCTTGTCAAAGAAACTCATCATGCGCCGGCGGCGCGGATCGAGTCTGCGCAGACCAATACTGCCCAAACCGTTCCTCCCAGTGCTCCACCTCAGAGTAACGAAGCAGCGCCTTCTGTGACGGTCGCTCGTGTTGCCCCTGCTTTAGCTGCGAACAATGAAGCATCTGCGGCAAAGCGTCCTGCTCGGACCACGCCTGTTCGAAACTCGGAGCCGCAGCCGGAATCAAACATCGCTGAGATCAGGCAATCAGCGCAGACCGTTGAGGTGGCAAACGCTGCAGTTTCTCAGGACTATATAAACAACCAGGTGCTTGCCAATCAGTTGTTCCTGACAGACCAGGCCCAGCAGAAGCCGTCACTGCGGGAACTGCCCTCTGCGCCATCGCCGGCAGTGGCCCGCCAGCAGAAGAATATGTTTCTTGCTGGTGGAGTTACATCTGGCAGCGGTTTTGTGGGGATTCCGGCCGAGTCCGGCCAGCAGAAGGTACAGAGCTTGAGTTCGGTTTCGATCTTCCATGATTCCGTCCACCATGGACTGAGCATCACCAGCACGATTTCCCGTGTCAGCTCTGAGCTTCGCTTGAAGCGGCCACAGATCTCATCGCAAAACGCGAATGCTTACGCCATGTTCAGGCCCGGGCTGGAGCGGTCGGCGGACGCGCAGATCGCTTCTCAAGCCAAAAGCTCTGAGAATCTGAAGCAATCTCCTGCCTTCACGGGACTAGCGATGGCCGCGCCATCCCGCGCTCAAGCACCGATGTTCCTGTGGAGAATTGTGCAGGGCAAGCTTCTAAAGTCCTCCGACATGAGTAACTGGCTGGAAGGTTATCCGGCCAGCGAGGGAATTGATTTCTCCGTGGTGCGCTCCACCGGACCCGAGGTCTGGGCTGGGGGCAACAATGCCGCAGTCGTACACTCAAGCGACAGCGGCTTGAAGTGGCAGCGCGTTATTCTGGGCGCAGCAGCCACAGGCGACATCACCAGTATCGAAATCAACGGCAACGGCCAAAACATTCAGGTCACCAGTTCATCCGGCCAGAGCTGGGCCAGCCAGGACGGCGGCAAGACCTGGATGCTGGTGAATTGAAGTGCATTCGTCTTGTTTCTCGCCCATCTATCCGTAAAATTTCACAAACTCATTCTCTTGAACGAAGTGGATGGAATCCTGCCCAGACCCCATGAGTTTGTTTCTGATTTTCTGTTGCCGATCACCTCATTCTCTGGCAAGCTGTTCCGTTTCAAGGAGAGTTTGACTATGGCGATGGTTTACTGCACAGCTTGCGGCAAACAGATGCACAATTCGGCCACTGCCTGCCCCGCCTGTGGCGCGGTGCAAGGCGTCCGTCCTGGTGCTGTGGTCCCGTATTCCGCCACGGACAAGCGCATACTTCCCGCCTTCCTGCTGTGCTTTTTTTTGGGGATCTTCGGCGCACACCGATTTTTCCTCGGCAAGATCGGAACTGGCGTCGCCCAGCTTCTCACCGTGGGCGGCCTCGGTCTGTGGACCCTGGCCGATCTCATCATCCTGGTAACGGGCAATTTCAAGGATGCCGAAGGAAACCGCATTACCCAGTGGACGTAGTTTGCAGCCATCCCTCCTGACATGCGACCACCCGCATTAAGCATTTTGATCCTTTGGAACTAGTCCCGTAGTTCCAGACTCCTAGTTCAATCCCTAAGAGTTCTTCCTAGGCGTACCTCCGAATTGCCCTAAGTGGCTGTTTTTGGTTGAGGCAGAGTAGATGGGCCGATACTCTCCAACCTGCCGCGGGAAAGGACGCGTGGCCAAGACGACAAAAAATCAAAAAAACTGAATCCCCTGGAGAGAATTAGAGATGCAGAAGAGAATCAAGAACAGCTTGCTGGCAATTACATTCCTGGCGTTCGCCGCCGCCGTGGGCACAAGTGCTTCGGCCCAAACCACAAAGTCATCCATTCAGGCCATGACGGGCTGGCAACACTGCGCCGCCTGCGCTGGAGCAGGAGGCAATGGTCCCGGGGCCACCACCACCATGCTGCATGGTATCAAGAGCCCCTCTTTGACTGGGGTAGCAAGCCAGTTCAATATCTCCAGCAGGACACCGTATGCTGATGTCCTGTGGTGGAAGCAGCTCGGCGCAGCCAACAGCGCCAGCAATCTGGTCTATGACCTGTATTTCTATATCAAGACCCCGCAGTACTCACAGGCGCTTGAGTTCGACGCCAACCAGGCGAACGGTAGCCATCGCTGGATTTTCGGCACACAGTGCAACATCGGCGCCAGACACTGGGACATCTGGGCCAATGCTGCCGGCAAGTGGACCAGCACCGGCATCCCCTGCTCCGCGCCCACAGCTTATAAATGGCACCATCTGACTTGGGAGTTCAAGCGCAATTCCTCACAGGTCACGTTCGTCGCGTTCACCTATGACGGCGTGAAGCATTACGTCAACCGCACCTATCCTGTACACCTGTCAAGCGTTCACGAGCTCAACGTGGCATTCCAGATGGACCAGCGCTCCAACCACGTCAGCTACAGCACCTGGCTGGACAAGATCAGCCTGAAGTACTGGTAAAAAGAGTTCTCCCCCTCCTTGGCTCGCTCCCGGGCGCCCGCGCCCGGGAGCTTTTTTTTGGCGAGGCTATTTACATTCCCCTTTTATTCGTCTTATGCTTACATATATAATCGCGCAGCACCTTCCCGGAGACCCTGAATGCCTGAAGCAACTACGGAAAAAGCCAGAGCCATAGACCTTGCACTCGCACAAATTGAAAAGCAGTTCGGAAAAGGTTCCATCATGCGGCTGGGGACCAAGGAAGCTATCGTTCCTATTGCCGTAATTTCCACCGGTTCGATCTCCTTTGACGCGGCGCTGGGCGTCGGCGGCTTTCCTCGCGGCCGGGTGGTAGAGATCTTTGGACCGGAGTCGAGCGGCAAGACCACCGTGGCGCTTCAGGTGATCGCGGAAGCGCAAAAGGCCGGTGGAATGGCCGCTTTTGTGGATGCCGAGCATGCGCTCGATCCCATCTATGCCAAGAAGCTGGGCGTAGATGTGGACAACTTGCTGGTGGCGCAGCCAGACTACGGCGAACAGGCCCTGGAAATCGCTGAGGCGCTGGTGCGCTCCAATGCCATTGACGTCCTGGTGGTGGATTCGGTGGCCGCTCTGGTTCCCAAAGCCGAACTGGAAGGCGAGATGGGCGACAGCCACATGGGTTTGCAAGCGCGCCTCATGTCCCAAGCCCTGCGCAAACTGACCGGCATTGTCTCCAAGTCGCGCACCTGTCTGGTTTTCATCAACCAGATCCGCGAAAAGATCGGGGTGATGTTCGGCAATCCCGAAACCACCACCGGCGGACGCGCGCTGAAATTCTATTCGTCGGTTCGCGTGGACATTCGCCGCATTGCTGCCATTAAGGATGGCGACGTGGTGGTGGGATCCCGAACCAAGATCAAGGTGGTCAAAAACAAGACTGCTGCGCCTTTCCGGGAGGCGGAATTTGACATCATGTACGGGGAAGGCATCTCTCGTGAAGGCGATCTGGTTGACTTGGGCGTGGAACGCGGATTGATTGAAAAATCCGGCGCCTGGTATAGCTATAAGAGTGATCGCATAGGCCAAGGCAGAGAAAATGCCAAGCAGTTCCTGAAGGACAACAAAGACATTGCAGCCAAGGTGGAGACGGATCTTCGCCGCGAGCTGGGGCTGAAATCGCAGACGCCTGATCCTCCCGCCGCTACACAGGAACAGAAACAGGCGGCTACGGCGGCCCATGGGAGAGGGCCGATAGCGAGAAGGTAAAGCTGAACCTTACAGAACTGTCTATGGCAGGAAGCCGTAAACGTCCAACTCGTTTGCGGTCCCCACGTACACACGACCGTTAGCGACAGTCGGCGAGGTGAACTTCAGCGCTTTGCCTGCTCTGTCGCGTGTGCCCGCCTGTGTGCTGTTATAGAGCTCGTGCAGGTTTGTAGCGTCATAGGCATGTAATACCGCCGGGCCTGCTGGATTCACGGCGCCTCCGGGCGTCCCTCCCACGTAGGCGTGGAGATCGAGCGTCCAAACCACTCCGTTGCTTGTTCCATTATTCGAAACCATCGGCGAGGTTCCCGGATACCGGAATACAGTGCTGGTTTGCGCTGCCGGAGCAGTTGAGAGCAAGCCGCTGGAAAAGGTGAAGAGGCCAAGCGGCTCATTAATTTCGCCGATATACAGGCGGCTGTTCCAGACAGCCGGCGTGGCAAAGAGACCGTTCGTTGGCTCGGGATTGCCCAGAGCCAGGGTCTGCACATCGTGGTTCGCTGCTGAATTGAATTTTCCCATGTTGTTGCGGTTGATGCTGTAAAGCTTGCCATCCTTCCCGCCGACCAGGACTAACGACGGCGCCGCAGCTCCTGTCTGTGTAGCAGGAATCACGGGGCCTCCTGCGCCCAAGTCCAAGTCATTACTTGCCAGGCTGGCTTGATCAAAGGGAGTGAAATAATCCAGGACTTTCAGAGCGCCTGTCTGCAAGGACAGCTTCAATACCGTGTTGCCTGCATCCGGCCCTCCGCTGTTCAGGTCAAAGGGGCCGTTTCCGGTGGCTACATAGATGTTTCCGGAATTATCGGCAGCCGGGCCATCTCCGCTCTGCCAGATCGCGCTTGCTCCGGCGTTGGGGCTGGCGCAAAATACCGTCGCCTGATGCAGCACGCCTCCTGCGGCGCTATACACGAAAAGCCAGCCATTGTAGGGAAGGGCATCGCCGTTCGAGCCGTACGCGATGTACACGTTTCCGTTCAGCAGCAAGAGCGCGGGCCGTTGCAGGTGCTGCGCGGGAACGAACGGTACGCGGCCATTCTTCGCCAGCGCAGGATAAGTCCCTGCGACCGATCCCTGAATCGCAATAGGACCGCCGAATTTTTCGGCCCCGGTAGTAAGGCTCAAGGCATGCAGACGGTGCACAATCGCGCCTTTTTCCCTGGTGGAGACCGAAACGTAAATCGTGCTGCTGGCTGGGTCAATAACAGGCGTGCTGCTGATGCTGATTTCGGGGGAGATCAGGGCATTGGAAGGCTTGGCAATCGTCGTAATGCCGGCAGCGGTATTGATGAAGGACTTCTTCCAGAATGGCGTTGCACGGTGGCCGTCTGCGTCAAAGGCGTAAACGCTCGAGTGTTCTGTGGCGACATAGACTACGTTGTGCTTTGCTCCCGCGATCGTCAGGTTTGCCACATAGAGAGGTTGCGCGTAAATCTGGCCGTCCACCACGCGAGAAAATAGCTTGGCGAAGGTGCTGGAGTTAACTGTCGTTGGAGAGAGTGCCAGTTCCTGGAGATTGACTCCGGTGCGGAAACGGTCGGCGTGGTAGGTAAACATGCCGGGGTAGTCGGTGACCCACACCGAGGCGGATCCGGTAGAGCCAGGCGCCGCGACGCTCTTTGCCGTGATCTTGTGGGTTCCGCGGTGGGCTGGAGGATGATACAGGCCCGAAGATGAAATCGTTCCTACAGTGGCGTTTCCTCCGGTGATCCCATCTACTGCCCAGGTGACGGCGTGGTTCGTGGCGCCTGCGATAGTAGCGGTGAACTGTTGTGGCTGAGTTAATGTAAGCGGCGCGCGAGCCGGATGGACGCTCACTGAGACAGCGGCGAAGGCTTCAATCGAAAAACAAAAAGTTACAGCGATCATGCCTGCATACAATAGACGGATGGCTTTCATGGCAGTGAATCCTTGCTGATTTTGGACGAGCAGGTGAGCTGCCGGGATGCTCTGGTTCAGCATTGAATTGGCGCCGTTGGCTTTGCTGAGGGATGTGGTACTTTGAACCTGATTTCTCAACCCTGGCGCTGGAGGAAGTGACGAATGGCGAGAACGGTTTTCTTGTTTTTGCTGGTTTCCGCTCTGCTTGGCTGCTCGAAGGGCAAGCTTCAGGCGGGACAAGGCGCTGCCAGCGCCTCCGTGCTGATTAATACGAGCAATACCACAGCTACTCCTCCAAACGATGAAGTAATTGATTTTGAATTGACCATTACCGGCGCCACTCTGAGCGGAGGCTCCAATCCCAGCATTCTTACTGCTGCGACGCCGGTTGAGTTCATTCATCAGCAAGGGGCCTTTCATCCGCTGGCGCTGCTCACCGTGCCCAATGGAACGTATACCGGAATCACGCTGAACGTGAGCAATGCAACGGTCGTGGTGGTTGATCCGAGCAGCAAGGCTGTAACCCCTCTCACTCCAGTCCTCGCCTCTGCGATCGTCAACGTGCCTTTTGCTTCTCCAGTGGTGGTGAGCGGAACGCCGCTGGTCATCAACCTGAGCCTGGATCTCGCCAGTTCTTTAACGTTTAACGGAACCGGCGCGAACCTGACTCCGCTGTTCAACGTCACCAGCTCTGCTGTAGCTCCTACCGCCAGCCAGGACGAAGACACAGGCGAAGTTGATGCAGCCGGAATCGTGACGGCAATTTCAGGGACCGGATTTACCCTGCAACCGACGAACACAGGCCAGACTCTTATTTTTGCCACCGACGGCAACACCCAGTTCAAGGATGGAATCGCGAGCCTGGGCCAGGTTGCAACCGGCATGATCGTGAGCGTGCATGCGCTCAGCCAGACCGATGGCTCTTTGCTGGCTAGCAGCGTGGAGTCTGAAACCGTAAGCGCAGCCGGCCAGCAACTGGAAGGGCTGATTACGTCCGTTACCGGCGCGCCTGTTACTTCGCTGGGAATTACGACGCAGACCGCAGTGGCTACAACGGCAGCAAATGCGCCTGTAACCGGTTCTACTCTTACCGTCCCTCTCACCTCCAGCACTCAGTTTTCTGTCGAGAGCAGTCACATTCCGGGACCTTTTCCGGCATTCGACGCGGCAAGCAT
>JAICYU010000271.1 GCA_025934025.1 Terriglobales bacterium | reverse complement strand
ATCGCGAAGGGATGGCGCGGCAGCACGGAGACGAGTTTCCTGATCACATCTCCCCGCTGGTTCGTGTTCAGTCGCGCCTTCGTCAGAGTGTGCAAAGCCGCTCACGGCTTCTGTTTCGTCTGCTTCGTTTCGGGTGGTTGCTCCTGAAGCGCGTTGCCGGCATCAAGACCAAAGGTACTCGGGAAAACTTGACCAAAAAGTTCTATCTTGCCGGCGGAGCCTGGCACGGAAACGACACAATCTGGCGCATGGTCTACGATCTGAACCGGATCATCCGCTACGCAGACAGATGTGGAAAATTGCAATCAACACCCCAGCGCACCTGCGTCTCCATCATGGACGCAATCGTATCCGGTGAAGGGAACGGGCCGCTTCAGCCGCTCCCAGTGAATACTGGATTAGTGCTGGCGGCCGATGATCCATTTGCTATGGACATGGTGATGGCGCGCCTGATGGGTTTTGACTACGGCAAGATTCCCATTCTCTCGCATCACGCCGCTTTTGCTGATCCTGATTGGGGCAACTTTGCTCCGGAAGAGCTCACAATCGAAAAAGATGGAAATTCATCTATTGGACTCAACTCGTTGGTTCCCGTTCAACGTTTCCTTCCCCCGCCGGGCTGGTCCTCACATATCGAGTTGGAGTGCTGAATGCTCAGGGAACGCTTGAACCGCGCTGCGTACTTCGGACTGCATCGTCTAATCGGTTCGGATCTGGCAAAGCGCTATAAAGAATTCGTTGATCTCGAAACAAGATCACATGAGTGGCTCAGAGATTTACAGGGTCAGCGACTGCAAAAGTTGCTTGCTTATGCAGCCAGTCAGATGCCGTTTTATCAAAAACATGTCACACCACAAGCAGAGTATGTGTTGTCTGATTTCCCCATACTCACCAAGAATGACGTCCGCGATAACTTTCAGGACTTGATGTCTCCGCGAATCAGGCAGGAGAATCTTTCAGGAAAGCAAAATCTGTCGTATTCCTGGACGCGCGTGCAAACCGGTGGTTCCACCGGCACTCCTACCACGGTGATTCACGACAAAAATTTCCGGGACATAAACCGGGCGGCTCGCCTCTATACCCAGTACCTGTGTGGCTTCGCGTTTGGCACTCCGTATTTCAAGCTTTGGGGCAGCATGCGCGAGATCAACGACGCAAAAGAGTCTCTGCAGCAGAGAATAGCTTCTACTCTTGCCGGCGAGGTACTGCTGAATGCCTTCCGCATGGAAGACCCGCAAATTGATTCTTACGTTCAGACTATCAATCATTCACCAGTTAGCCACTTGATGGCGTATTCAGACGCTGCTTACCGCATGGCAGAACATATTCGAACTGCCGGGGTGAAAGTTCGCCCTTTGAAATCTGTCATGGCCTGCGCGGGAACTTTGACCGATGAGATGCGTCAATCGATTTCCAACGCCTTCGGGCAAGCTCGTGTCCATAATATGTATGGCAGCAGGGACTGTGGCGCCATGGCATGTGAGTGCCTTCATGGCGGCTTGCATATCCTGGAAAACAAGGTCATTTTGGAAACAGTGGACCAGACCGGAGCGCCAGTGTCGCCTGGTGAAACAGGACGAATCCTCGTGACGCTTCTCGGCAATTACGGATTCCCAATGATTCGTTATGAAATTGGAGACATTGGCTCAATATCACGCAGACGGTGCCATTGCGGGATTCCGACGGCAGTCCTTGATCGCGTTGAAGGTCGCACGATTGAATTTCTACTTTCGGCCAATGGCGGATATGTCTCTCCCATTTACATCCGGCACTTGATTGGAGTTGTCCACAACTCAGGTGTGATTCGCCGATTTCAGGTTGTGCAGGATGCACTGGACCATGCGGTGCTGGCGCTTGAAAAAGAGTCTGGAGCTGCGGACGCCGTGCTTGATGACTCAATCGCAAACATCAGGCGTGACCTCATTACAGTGTTCGGTGCTGGGATGAAGCTTGAAATCAAGGTGGTTGATAGGATTCCAGAAAGCGACAGCGGAAAATTCATTCCTTGCATCAACCGGATAGGCCGGTCAGCCGGATTGTGAAAATTCTAATGCTGCATAACCGCTATCTGGTACCCGGTGGAGAAGACCAATCCACCGCGGCAGAGGTTGCTTTGCTGCGCGAGGCCGGATGCTCGGTGGACTTGGTTGAACACGACAATCGCGAAATCGAGCAACTCAGCAGGGCGCGGGTTGCAATGCGTACCATCTGGTCCCAGCAATCGTTCAAAGAAGTATTTGAGCGCCTGCGCTCGAGTGACTATGAAGTTTTGCACGTACAGAACTTTTTTCCTCTCTGGTCTCCGTCCGTTTACCATGCTGCAGTAAAAGCAGGTGTGCCGGTTGTGCAAACCCTCCGCAACTACCGGCTCATGTGTGTGAATTCTCTGTTTTTCCGTGACGGCCATCCTTGTGAGGATTGTTTAGGGCGTACAGTGCCGTGGCCCGGCGTCCTGCACGCCTGTTATCGCCAGAGTCGTGCCGGCAGCGCAGTTGTAGCAGGAATGATTACGGCACATCGTCTGCTGCGTACCTGGCAGAAGAAAGTAAATGCCTATATCGCTCTGACTGCTTTTGCCCGTGAGAAGTTCATTGCGGGAGGCTTGCCCCCCGAAAAAATCATGATCAAGCCAAACTTCGTTCATCCTGCGCCTGCCATAGGACATGGCGGAGGCGGATACGCTCTGTTCGTTGGACGTCTCAGCAGCGAAAAGGGAATTAGCACGCTGCTGGACGCCTGGACTCTTTCCCATTGCGTGCTGCCACTGAAGATCGTTGGCGATGGCCCGGCTTCCGCCAGGGTTGCCGCGGCTGCCACAAACAGCCCAAACATTGATTACGTCGGGCGCAAGTCTCCAGAAGTAGTGATTGAACTGATGCGCGGCGCTGAGTTTCTGGTTTTTCCATCAGAATGTTATGAAAATATGCCACGGACCATCATTGAAGCTTTTGCCGTCGGTACTCCCGTGTTAGCGTCGAAAATTGGTGCTGGCCTTAGCATGGTGGAACCTGATAAAACAGGCTTTCATTTCAAAGCGGGAGACGCTGGTGATTTGCGCCGGGTTGCGGAATGGTGTTCAAAGAACCTTGACGCTGTCCGTGCTTTGCGCCCCAGGGCTCGATCAGAGTACGAGCTGAAGTATTCCGGTCCGGCAAATGCGCAGGCTCTGCTTGAGATTTACCGTCATGCAGGCAAGCAGGCTGGCCGGAGTTCAGCCGTTGTGGAGAGATCGCAAGCGTGACGGTTGTCAGCAGTTGACACCAGGAGGTTGATTTTCTTGAGCGTTGCTCTCATTACCGGTTCTGCAGGACTGATCGGCTCGGAAGCTGTGCGTCATTTCGCCGCCAAAGGCATGGATGTGGTCGGTATTGACAATGACATGCGCAGGTACTTCTTTGGCGATGAAGCTTCCACCGGCTGGATGCGAGACCAGTTGATTGCATCCGTTCCAAATTACCGGCATCATGCGCTCGACATTCGCGACCAGGATGCAATCTCTCAGTTGTTTCGCCAGATGGGCAAGAGCATCTCGGTCATTATTCACACGGCGGCGCAACCATCGCATGACTGGGCTGCGCGCGAGCCGTTTACCGATTTCAGCATCAACGCCACTGGCACGCTCAATCTCCTGGAGGCTACGCGCCAGTATTGTCCTCAGGCTGCATTTATCTTTTTATCCACCAACAAAGTTTATGGCGATTCTCCTAACTCGCTGCCGCTTGTGGAGCAGAGCCAGCGATGGGAAGTAAATCAAAACCACCCTTTCGCCGCCCATGGCATTAGCGAGGAGATGTCAATTGATCGTTCCATGCACAGCCTCTTCGGAGCTTCAAAAGTTGCGGCCGATGTGATGACCCAGGAATATGGCCGCTACTTCGGCATGAATACTGTATGTTTTCGCGCCGGCTGCCTCACCGGTCCCAACCATTCCGGAGCGCAGTT
>JAICYU010000133.1 GCA_025934025.1 Terriglobales bacterium | reverse complement strand
GGCCGTGAAGGAGTTTAAGCTCACCCCCGACCAATATCTTCGCTCCACCCGTTTGCGCGAGTGGGCACGCCGCAACAAGAACTCGAAGTACATCCCCGAACCTCTGCTTGAGGCGTGGGGCTTTGAGATCGAGTCAATGTTGTAACAACGGCATTGCAATGCAAAGGCCGCCTTGCGGGCGGCCTTTTTGTGTGCGGTGAATCCTTATTCGGTGGCTGGGCGCCTATTTGGCTTGCGTTGATTGAGGTAATGTCACCGGCTGGGCCAGAGTGAACTCAAGCAGGGTCTCGCTGGGAACGTGGACTTGATCGCCCTTGGTCATTACCTGCACTGCGGTTCCAGCGCCTGCGCCAACTCCGGCTCCGATGGCTGCGCCCTTGCCGCCGCCGGCAATCGCGCCTATCACGGCGCCCAAAGCGGCGCCACCGCCGACTTTCTTGGCGGTGCTGGCTCCGCGGGATTTTCCGGCCACGTCGTAATCTCCCGTCGTGAGAGGAACGGTCTGGCCGTTTACCACAATTCCGGTGAGTGATAACCGGAGTTCCGCTTTGCCCGTGAGTTGTCCTGACTCCTGTACCTGCTCGAGCCGTCCGAAGACGGAAGCACCTTTCGGAGCGACGATCACCTCATTCTCGTAAAGCGGCTGCTCCAGCGAAGCCTGGAACTTGTCTCCGGGGTGATT
Source organism: Terriglobales bacterium (assembly GCA_025934025.1). GTDB lineage: Bacteria > Acidobacteriota > Terriglobia > Terriglobales > Acidobacteriaceae > Angelobacter. Next base: position 8,579 of record JAICYU010000133.1, on the reverse strand, counting down.
TTGGTCAGAGTCTATGGAATCAATGGTCCTGACCAGAAGCTTCGTTCCGGCCGGCACGGTGATGCCATGCTGCGAAGGGACTGCGGCAGATTCCAGAGAACGTGCTGACCCTGGCAAGAGCGTGGGCGAAGATGAAGGAGCGGCAGTGGGAGTCGGCGCGGTTGTGGGGCGCGAGTCGAACTTCAGTGAAAGCACGTCCTGCACTGCGAACTGCTGCACTGAAGACGCCACGCGGAAGCTGATTTGCGTCTCCGAACCTCCCACGTAGGTTCCTTTGATTATGCTTCCATTCTTCAATTCGAGCGTATCGGCCAATGCGCAGCTTGCAGCCGCAATCAAACTCGCCAAGAGAAAACAGCAGAACTTCATCACTGCAGATCCTCCTTGTGACTGACCTGAGTGTATCCGGAGTCTCTCCGCATCGCCAGCAGCTATGAGCTTCGGGAAGGTCTGCGAAGGGGTGCCACGCCCACGATCGAAGATTCAATTTGCTTTTCTTCATTGCGAAAAAAGCCGGGCGCCCCATGCCCGGCCCCTTCCCAATAGTTCGGGAAGGAAAAAGTTGAAATGAAATAGCGATTCTTGGAAATGGGCGTTGACGCCGCGCGATGAAGCGACGGATCTCGGGAAGTGAGTGAAGATAGATCGAGCTTCAGCGCGACGAGAAAGTTTTAGCAGCGCAAGGTGGGAGACAACTGCAGAGAGAGCTGAGGAACCGGGCGAGCACTGACCGGCAGGCTCACGGAAAGCACATTGACAATGGGCGACACCAAGATTACGGGCGCAATTGCAAGCGGAGAGCGAACTGCGTTCTGGTTGACGATGGGAGCTTGAGGCAGGAACTTCAGCTCGACCGTGACTGGCGGAATGTCGTCTTGAGCGTCCGCGTCATAGGAAAACGAGACCAGACTGGCAGCGACCGCAAGCAGCAGCATGAGCGCAAGGATGAACTTCCGTCCGGCAGTCTGCGAAGCTTGTGTCATCGTCGCCCGTGAAAAGAAAAATCTACTACCGCGCTCCGGCCGATGCAAGATCCACGGTTCTCTACGAGACGAAAGTTGCCCAAGGCCGATGCCCCGCGCGCAAGAGGCTTTGTCCATCACGCCGTGTTGCGACAAAAGCTTGGGATATCAGCAAAATCGGGGTAAACTCTATTGCGCATGAGCAAGAAGCCGCAAGCCCGGAAAGGTGAAGATCTGCTGGAAAGCTCTGTAACCACCACAAAAGACATGTGGATCAACCCCAGGTCCACCATGCGCGGTCCGGCCGGAAATCGCGCGTGGGACCACCAGCAGATCGGAAACCCCAACAGCGGAGCGCGGTTTCTGGAGCTCGCCGATATCGCCTTGGGCCTGAAACGGCCGCAAGCAGGCAAAAAGAAACATCCCTCCAGCGGCACCCATGACACCAGCAAGACTGAGCCATACTCCCGCTAGCCGCACCGCCTTCTGTTCCCTTCCGCACTCGTTGGCATATATCTGATTGAAAATGAAGCTACTTATTAGCAGTCGAAATTATTTGGCATTTTTTAATCCAGAACCAACTCCCCTTGCGAACCTTTTTCAAGAACTCTGAATCTAATGTTTAGTACGGAGGGATATGAACTTCTGGTGTACAGAGGTACATGTCCTATGGTACATTACCGCCAGAGTGGAAGGTACAGCATCTCGGCTGTCCAATTTCCTGGGCCCTGAAATCGGTAGGTGGTGAATATGGCGAATCTGCTCGATATTCTCTTCGGCTGTACACATAAGCGCTTCAGTTTTCCAATGACCCGAAGGCCTGGCCAGCGGCATTCCAATGCGGCTTCCCTTACAGGCACTTACGTGGCCTGCCTCGACTGTGGTAAAGAGTTTCCCTACGACTGGCAGGAGATGAAGGTTGTGGAACATCTCCCGCGTGCAAACAAGAGTCTGGCAGCCAAGACAGCCCAGTCGTTTGCGGGGAAATAGCTGGAATTAGCTAGGCTTCAAATCGTGCCGGCTCAAGCAGCAGCCGGAGATGATTGAATCTGCGCATTCCGCGACGATTGCGCGAACGGAAAAATAACCAAAAAGAACAAAGGCGGCCGGTGGGCCGCCTTTTCTGTTGCTCGAACGCTTTTACTGGTCTCGGCGATGGAGTGTTGGCCGGTCGTCATCCTTCTGGCTTCCGTCTTTATTAGTGCTGGCTGTGCGGCGCAAGGTGGGCTTGTCAGGATTCTGATCGTCCACTTTGTGCCGGTTCTCAACAGCTGCGAGCCGCGCCTTCACGTCATTGAATTCTGACGTGGTTTCGATGTACTGATCGCGCGCGGGAAGAATCGTTGCAATCTCCTCCTGCGTCTTCTGGATGCGGTCCGGAGTCTGCGGATGCGTCGCGAATGCCTTGGCTAACGAACCCGGCTTCTTCTTTTCTTCCGCCTGGATCTTCTCGAAGAAATTCACGAACTCATTCGGATCATAGCCGGCCTTGTACATGTACTGCACCCCTAGATAATCGGCTTCAGCTTCAAAACCACGGGAGAAGTGCAGGAACGTAAGCGGCAATCCAATGCCGGCGGCCTGACGCGCCGCATAGCCGATTCCGCCACCTACGAAGATCAGCGGCAGGCTCATGAAATTCGCAAACTGCGCCCGAGTCATCTGGCGCGTCGCGTGGCGAGCGCAAACGTGGGCAATCTCATGTGCCATCACGCCGGCTAGTTCGGCCTCGTCATCGGCCGCAAGGATGAGTCCTGAGTTCACATAGAAGAACCCACCGGGCAGCGCCATGGCATTGATCTCATCCGAGTCCACAACTTTGATCGTGAACGGCACCTTGGCATCCGAGTTCCGCACCAGGTTCTGGCCGATGCGATTTACGTACTCCGTGATCACCGGGTCCTGGATGAGCTTCATGCTCTGCTCGATCTGTTGAGCGTATTCCTTGCCCATCCGGATTTCTTTCTCGGTGGAATACCAATCCCAGCCGCCTACTTTGCGGTTGCCGATGGCTTCAACATCGTCCTTGCCGCCATCGTGCTTGACCTGTTTGTCTTTCTTGTCTTTGTCAGATGCCTGAGCGGAATCGCTCTCCTCTGTCGTTGCGGGTGATTGTGTCTGATCGGCAGAGGGTTGGCTCTGGGTTTGAGCGCTCGCAGGCTGCGCCTGTGTCTGGTCCGGACTCTTGGCCGTTGGTTGGTCCTGCTGGGCATAAGCCGCGAACGGCACAGCCAAAGCCAGGATTAGGGGGAGCAATAAAGCTCGGATTTTCATAGGGACACTCCTACTTGTCACGCGCCCTGAAGCGTTCGGATACATACATTATAGCGCCAGGACATACCATTGCCTTTGCAGATTTCCGTGTAGGAATTGGATGCAGCAGGACACGCTTATGGACACCCAGAATTTAACGGGAGGGAGTTAAGAAGAGTAAAGCGTCCTACTCTGGTTTTGGCCCGACAGCCGAAGTTTTCGATCGGGTGGTTCCAGCGACGTTCGGTTGGTCGTAAGCTGAAGGATCTCCACGCGCTTGGCCCGCCACTCGCCTGACGAATCCTGCTCGGCAGTGACTCTGATCTGTTGGCCCGGGGCGAGACAATCCATCTTGCACTTGCGTCTCTGGCTGACGGGAATCTGATCGCCAAACACGATCTCTGCATGCGCGACTTCAACCCGGCGGAGCATGTGATTGCGGCCCTGGACAAAGATCCATCCCGCCTGGTGTGGCGCAGCCATTGGCGGGTCCACAATCTTGCCCTGGAACACGCCCTCGGTAGCGCGTAACGGCGGTGAGAGAAGCAGCAGCCAACAAACCGCCGACAGCATGCACCACTTCATACCAGCGTGAGATGCCGCGGGCCGGAGCAGTGTTCTCTCAGTCGTAATATTCCAGTCCCAAATGCGTGATCAGCGGCTCGCCGCGCAAATGGCGCAGGGTGTTCTTGAGCTTCATGAGCTGGATAAACAGATCGTGCTCCGGATACAGGCCCGGCGCGGTCATGGGAGATTTCAGGTAAAAGCTCAGCCATTCCTGGATTCCCAGGCCGCGCAACTGCTCGCTACGTTGCGCGAGGTCGAGGAAGAGCACCAGATCAAGCGCGATGGGCGCGGCCAGGATGGAGTCCCGGCAGAGGAAGTCAATTTTGATCTGCATGGGATAGCCGAGCCAGCCGAAGATATCAATATTGTCCCAGCCTTCTTTGTTGTCGCCGCGCGGCGGGTAATAGTTGATGCGAACCTTATGGTAGAAATCCTTGTAAAGTTTGGGATAAAGCGCTGGCTGAAGGATCTGCTCCAGCACTGAGAGCTTTGACTCTTCCTTGGTCTTAAACGAGCCCGGGTCGTCCAGCACCTCGCCATCGCGATTGCCGAGAATGTTGGTTGAAAACCAGCCGTTCAGCCCCAACATGCGGGCCTTGAAACCCGGAGCAAGAATCGTCTTCATGAGCGTTTGCCCGGTCTTGAAATCTTTGCCGGCAATCGGCGCATTGTTCTTGCGTGAAAGCTCCATCATCACGGGAATATCCACGGTGAGATTGGGCGCGCCATTGGCAAAGGGAACGCCCTCGCTCAGGGCTGCGTAGGCGTAAATCATCGAGGGCGCGATATTCTCGTCATTCTTCTCCAGGCCGCGCTCGAACGCCTTTACCGAAGAATGCACTTCGGTCCGTGTAAGAAAGATCTCCGTGGAGCCGCACCAGATCATCACCAGCCGATCCGCGCCGGAGCTCTTCTTGAACTGCTTGATGTCGTCGCGCAACTGCTCGGCCAGATCGCGTTTGTTCTTGCCTTTCTTCACGTGCTTGCCGTCGAGCTTCTTGACGTAGTTGCGATCGAAAACCGCTTTGCGTGGCTTGATAGAGCTCAGGAACGGCTTGATCTGGTTGAGCAAATCTTTTTCCAGCACGGCGGCGTGTACGGCTGATTCATAGGCATCGTCTTCGAAAAGGTCCCAGCCGGTAAAGACGATGTCGTTCAGTTCCGCTAGCGGCAAGAATTCCTTGAGCTTCGGCGAGCGGCCTTCCGTCCTCTTGCCCAGGCGAATCGTCCCCATCTGGGTGAGCGACCCAATGGGCTCGGCGATGCCCTTGCGCACGGCTTGCACGCCGGCCATAAACGTTGTTGCCACTGCGCCCATGCCGGGAACCATCACGCCCAGTTTGCCCTTTGCGGGCGCGATTTGCGTCGCCTTGCCGGAATCAGTCGAGGACTTTGGCGCCATTAAACTTAACCATCCTTTTGCGGAATGCTACTGTTGGGATTGAAATGCTGGAGCAAACTGAATATCTTCTCGCAATACAACCGCGGTTGTAAACCGTCGCCACACTCAGCTTGACGCGGAAAGCCGCATCCGGTTCTTCCAGTGCGAGCGCAAGAACCACGCCACGGCAGCCAAAATCACCACAATGATGAGCAGATCGAGACGGTGCAGCCACTGCTTCAGCCGCGGATCGCTTTCCCAGTGCTCGCCCAGTTTCATTCCCACCCAGGCCAGCATGAAGCACCAGGGCCAGGAGCCTGCGAAGGTGTAGAGATGAAAGCGGAGGCGTGGCATGCGCGCAATCCCGGCAGGCAGCGCGATGAAAGTCCTGACCACGGGCAGTAAACGTGCGATGAATACCGCGGGCGCGCCAAACTTCAGGAAGAAGCGGTCCGCCATTTCAAGATCGTGGCGGTTGATCAGCAGATATGAGCCGTACTTCTCCACCAACGGCCTTCCGCCGTAATGGCCGATCTCATATGCAATCAACGAGCCGAGGTTGCATCCGAGCGCGCCGGCCGTCGCGGCCCAATACAAACTGAACTGCCCCTTGTAGGCAAGATATCCGGCAAACGGCATGATGATTTCCGAAGGAAGGGGAATGCAGGCCGATTCAATTGCCATCAGCAGCAGAACGCCAAAATAGCCCGCGCCAGAGATGACAGCGATGATGAAATTCGCCAGCGCAGCAATGATCTTTTCTATCATTCTCGGGAACTAGAATTCCTGGGCTTCCTGGGTGAAAGTGTAGCCGGGAAGAGTCATGCCTTGCTCCAGTTTTGTCACCTTGATCCGAATGGTGTCGGCGCTGGGGGCGCCCACGTTGGCAGGACGGAGCATGGCGTATTGGCTGAAGACTTCGCTGTAAACCTTGGTCACCAGGAAATTTGAGCCGCTCGCATCGTTGCGCCAAACCTGCCCTGGCTGCACTGTTTTAACCATGAACCCAGACTAATGACCGAGCGGCGTAAACGTCAACCGGGCAGTTTCCCGTTGAAAAGATCTTCCAGCTTTCCTGCCGAAACGCGAATTCCTACGTAGAATTTGCCAAAGAGCGCATACACGGCGCTGACCTCGTCGAAGCGCATCTCGTAGATCAGTTTTTTGAAGACCAGCGGATCATCGGCAAACAGGTCCACGCCCCACTCCCAATCATCAAAACCGATGGAGCCGGTAATGATCTGTTTCACCGTTCCGGCATAGCGGCGGCCTACCAGTCCGTGCTCTTCCATCTGCCGCTGGCGTTCTTCGATGGGCAGGCTGTACCAGTTGTGTTCCTCGCCGCGGCGGCGGTCCATGGGATAGAAACAGACGTAGCGCGAGGGCGGCATCTGCGGGAACAAACGCGTTCGCATGGCTTCTGTCTGCCGCTTGATAGTATCTTCAACGGCAGAATCCCATTCCGGCGAATGGGGAGCAATTCCCTTCTCCCGCAGCGAACGGTAGAGCTTGACTGAGGACTCGTACAGTCCAAGTTCGACCACGGAAACATAAGACGTGGTCTGCTCCAGAAAATCATTGAGCCGCAAGCGAGCGATATCAAGCTCAGCGTGCTTGAGATGATCGAAAGAATTCCTGAAGTGCACCAGCATGAGATCGGCTTTGTGGCCGAACATGGAAAACAGCGCGGTCTGCCCGGAAACATGCTGTTCCAGCTTCACCAGGGCCGAACCCGCTTCCGCCAGAATGTCGTGCTGGTCCTTTGGCTTCAGCTTGCGCCATTCGGGCCAGCGAAAATGAAACATCTGGTGCAGAACTGACGAGCCTTCAAGTGTCAGCGGTACGGCGTGAAGCTCCTGCATGGTGGGGCTGATTTCGGGTTTGGTTCCGGAAGCCATCGCAAATCCTTTGTGGGTGCTATTGAGATTGTAAGCCCACTGCCTTACATTTGGTTCTGCCATGCCCACCGCGCAATCGCCACCTAAGCTCAACAAAGCCTCAGTCCGCAAGACTGACTCTGCTTCGAAGAAAGCCTACAATCCCACCGCTCCGGATCGCGTCCGCGAGATTCTGAAGCGGCTGGATGAAAGATATCCGAAAGCGACTTGCGCCTTGACTCACAAAAGCGCATGGGAGTTGCTGGTGGCCACAATCCTCTCCGCCCAATGCACCGATGCGACGGTCAATAAGGTCACGCCGGAGCTGTTTCGCAAGTATCCCACTCCGCAAGCCATGGCAGCGTTGAAACCCGAACAGCTTGAGCCGGAGATCCGGCCCACAGGCTTTTTCCGCAACAAGTCGAAATCGTTGGTGGGCGCGGCAAAAGGAGTCGTCGAAGAGTTTGGCGGCAAGGTCCCCGGCAGCATGGACGAGTTGCTGAGTCTTCCCGGCGTCGCGCGCAAGACCGCCAACGTGGTCCTGGGAACGTGGTTCAGGAAAGCTGTTGGCGTGGTGGTGGATACGCACGTCCACCGCATATCGCGACGGCTCGAACTCACGCGCTCGGAAGACGCCAGGAACATCGAACAGGACCTGATGAAGGTGATTCCGCACGAAAAATGGATCGAGTACTCTCACCAGATCATCCATCACGGCCGCGCGCTCTGCGTGGCGCGTAAGCCGAAGTGCGCCGATTGTCCGCTGGAAAATTTGTGCCATGCCGCGGACAAGACGTGGTCAACAGTGGAGATACATAACAACGCGAAGCCGTGAACGAACCCTTACCGCGGATTGCGCGGATGAGCGCGGATGTCTGGAAGTTTCAATGAGAATTTGTCTGTTGGAACGCGGGCACTCCTGCCCGCGAAGAGGTTCTCAGCTTTGTCGCGGGCAGGAGTGCCCGCGTTCCAACGTAAATGGGGCCGTGGAGGGAAGCATTTTCATGAGCGTCCGCGAAAGACCGTTCGGAACCGACGCCAATTAGTATCGGCGGCGGCGATGTATTTACATGGTCTTATACTGAACAAAAGCAATTATGAAATACGCTCTAATCTTTGCCATTTTGGTCTTCACCTCCGGCGCTGTCTCGCAGACCGCTAAAGTGCCAACTTCGGCGCAGGTTATCACTGATCCGGCTCAGATCACGACCAAAGAAAAATTCGATGTGCCGCCGCTTTCCATTGAGAAGCTGTATATGACGCGCAACATCGGGGACAGCGCATGGTCGCCTGACGGCAAGCAGATCGCCTTCATCAGCAACATCACGGGGCGGAACAATCTCTGGACGGTGCCGGCGCTGGGTGGCTGGCCCATGCAGCTTACCGTCAGCAATCAGCGGGAGGTGTCGCCGGCATGGTCGCCCAGCGGCCGCTGGATTGCCTATGCCTCCGACTACGATGGCAACGAGCAGTGGGACATCTTTCTGGTTTCTCCCAGCAGCGGGCAAGTAGTGAACCTCACCAACACGCCGGAAATAT
>JAICYU010000209.1 GCA_025934025.1 Terriglobales bacterium | reverse complement strand
TTGGCAATTGTGGCAATTGTGGCAATCGCTTTAGATTCCATACTTCTTCACGAGGTGACGGAACGAGCGGTATGACACCTTAAGCAGGTCGGCAGCGCGGGTCTGGACTCCGCCGGCTTGCTGCAACGCCTGCTCAATCAGGGAACGCTCAATTTGAGCCACGTACCCCTCAAAGTCCAAGCCTTCCGGAGGCACGCTGGCGTGACCGTTGGCCGATGCCGCAGCGGCTCGCGCAAGCGGACGCTCAGGATCTAGTTCCACTCGGAGCTCACTGCCCGTTTCCAATGCCACGGCGCGTTCGATTGCATTTTCAAGCTGCCGCACGTTACCGGGCCAGCCATAGGCACACAATTCCGTCATGGAACTGGCTGGGATCCGCACAATGCTCTTCCGGGCAGCCGCGGAATACTTCCTGAGGAAATGGGTGGCCAGCATTTCGATATCGTCGCGGCGCTCACGCAACGGGGGCACCTGGATCGGAATTACGCTCACCCGGTAATAGAGGTCCTCACGGAACACGTTGGTTTCCACCAACTCCCGCAGATTCTTATTTGTGGCAGCAATCACGCGAACGTCTACACCAGTTTCCTGTGCTCCACCGACGGGACGAACACTTCTCTCCTGGAGTACACGCAGCAGTTTCACCTGCATGGCGAGACTCATCTCGCCAATTTCATCGAGGAAGATGGTTCCGCCTGCCGCAACTTCGAAGAGGCCTCGCTTGTTCTGGCTCGCTCCGGTAAAAGCGCCCTTCACATAGCCGAACAGCTCGCTTTCCAGCAGCGTCTCCGGGAACGCCCCGCAGTTTACCGACACGAACGGTTCGCCCGCCCGGGGAGAGCAGGCATGCACAGCGCGAGCAACGAGTTCCTTGCCTGTTCCGCTCTCGCCATGGATCAGGACCGTACTCCCTGTAGGAGCTACGGTACGAATTGTTTCTTTTAGTTTCTCGATCGCGGCGCTCTTGCCGATGATGTTATCGAGAGAATTGCGGACGGCGGCGTCGCGCTTGAAGGCGAAGTTCTGGCGGCGCATGTTCATGGCATCCAGCGCGCGTCCCAGTGAAATCTTCAATTCCTCCAGCAACCCGGGGCCTTTGTGGATATAGTCGAAAGCGCCGGCCTTGACGGCATGGACAGCCGCTTCATAATCTTCAACCGCAGTAATCAGAATTACAGATGTTTCCGGGGCCGATTGCCGGGCAAAACGCAGCACTTCAATGCCGTCGGTCTGCGGCATCTTGATGTCGGTGATCAGGACTTCGTAGTTGGCGGAACTGAGCTTCTTTTTCGCAGCTTCACCGCCGCTCACGGTTTCCACTCGATGACCATCCTTGCGCAACGAGATATCCAGCATCTCGCAGATGGAGCGCTGGTCATCACAGACAAGCACGCTAGCCATGCGCAGCCTCCGCCTGGACGTGAGCACTTGCCGGCGCAATTTCTGCGGCACGGGCGTGCAGAAATTCCAAGACAAACTCAGCGCCCGCACCCTCTCCGGAGTGCGCATAAATTCGGGCGCCATGGGCCTGAACGATCTGATAAACAATCGCCAGCCCCAGCCCCGTGCCGCCCTCAAACTTTGATTGGAATGGTTCAAAAATTTTGTCAGCTAGCCCGGAAGGAATTCCGGGGCCCGTATCGCGGATGCTCAATCTCCAGTAGTCTCCTTCGGATTCAATGGAAATCGTAAGGGTTCCCTTGCCTTCCACTGCGCGCACTGCATTCTCCAAAAGATTCCAGAATACCTGCTTCATTCGGTCGGCATCCACGACCACGAATGCCGACTTCGCGGAATAGCAACGGACAATCTTCAACTCGAGAGCATGCGAGCTGTTTTGCAAGAGCACGAGGGCATCTTCAAGCAACGGGACCAGATCAAGCCGCGAAAACTTGTAGCTTTTTTCGCGCGAGTACGCCAGGAAGTCAGAAATGATCGCATTCAGGCGTGTAGATTCACGGGTGATGATCCCCAGCAGCGTTTGTTGCTCCTCATTAAACGGCGCAATCTGCGCAAGAACCTTGATGGACCCGGCAATGGAGGCCAGGGGATTACGAATTTCGTGGGCAATGCCGGCAGCGAGCCGTCCCACAGCTGCGAGACGCTCGCGCATTCCAATTTCCCGCTCTAACCGCCGCAACTCCGTGCGGTCTTCAAACGTGTACACGTAGCCTATGCAGCCATGCTCGGGAACCGTGAGCGCGGTCAGAGTTACACCGAATGTCTTTTCACTTCCCGCGGGTGTAAGGCACCGCATTTCGCCGTGGGAAGACGAAGCCTCAAAGAGTGGCAAGCGATCAATAAAGAGTTCCGAAATGTGCCGGCCGTAAATCGAGGATGCCGGGCGTTCCAGCAATTTCTGCCCAGGAGCATTCACCAGCGTGATCCTGCCTTCAAGATCAGTCGTAACCAGGCCGCTGCGAATGGAATGAATCACGTTTTCATGCAGCGCCTGAAGACTGAGCAGTTCGCCGCTCTTGTCCTGCAATTCCCTTCCCGCCTGCCGGAGTTTTGCCACCAGCATGCTTGAGAGATGCGCCACTGCCATATAGACCGCCAGATTCACCAGAAGGACCAGCAGCAGATACTTGGCGTCAGCACGGGGCGAACTCTGAAAGCTCGGCAGCCTCTCAAAAAAAGTCAGCTCAAGAAGCGCTCCGAACAGGATGAATGATACGGCAGCAGTGAGATAAGCCCAGTAGCGCGGAAGCAGCACGCTTGCGGCAATGATTACGAGCGGGTAAAGAAAATTGAAGAAGGTATCTACGCCGCCGGTGACGTACACCACGGCCGTAACGAAAACAAGATCGGTAAAGATCTGTGTAAGGGCCTGGATTTTATGTTCTTCCCAGAGGGCGTGGAGGACCAGGAAGAAAAATGAAACGGCAAACCATGCAACGATGGCCGTTTCAAACAGGCGGAGCGGGACGTTGGTGATTGTTAAGTTGACAATCAGCAGTTCGACCGCAAGGAGAAAGGAAATGATTGCAACGCGGGCCTTAACCAGCCAGGCCAGCCACGCGCTCTCATTGAATTTTGAATCTCCCATCTCCGCCTGTTCCCAAAATCATTACCATCCAGTTCGGCCGACTATCCTGAAAGTTTCGCAATCATGGAGAACAGCGGCATGTAAAGCGAGATGACGATGCCGCCAACCGCCACACCAAGAAAGCCAATCATGATCGGCTCCAGCAGGGTCAGCATATTCTTGGTGGCTGCGTCTACTTCGTCCTCGTAAAAATCGGCGATCTTCTGCAACATCGCGTCCATGGCGCCCGTCGCTTCGCCCACCCCGATCATCTGCGTCACCATGTTGGGAAAAACGCCGCATTCCTTAAGAGGATCAACAATCGTCCGGCCTTCTTCCACCGCCTTGCGTACTTTCATCAGTGCTTCTTCAAGAACGGCATTTCCAGAAGTTTTTGCGGTAATCGCAAGTCCTTCCAGAATAGGAACGCCAGACGTAATCAGAGTGCCCAAGGTGCGGGTAAAGCGCGCGACAGCGATTTTGCGCAGCACGGGGCCGATTACCGGCATGTTCAGCAGAAACTTGTCGAGTGCATACCGGCCTTTAGGATCTTTTCGAATTGCTTTGATACCAATAAAGGCCCCAATCATAGCGAGGAAGAGGATCCACCAGAACCGCCCCACAAAGTTGCTGAGCCCAATCACGATCTTGGTAGGCAATGGCAGGTCCACGTTCATGCTTACGAACATGTTGGCGAAAATCGGCACGACAAATTTGAGCAGGGCGCCCACAACAAGGCCCGCAATGCTGATAACCGACACCGGATAGATCAGGGCCGACTTCACCGCCGATTTCAACTTGACGCTCTTTTCCACGTACGTGGCCAGGCGCTGAAGAATCGTATCGAGAATACCGCCGGCCTCACCGGCCTCGATCATGTTCGTGGTGAGATCGTCAAAAATCTTCGGATATTGCCGCATCGCATTGGAGAGCGTGGAGCCGCCTTCCACGGTGGTGCGAACTCCGGTCAGACACTTCTGAAAAAACAGATTTTCCTGGTTCGCTGCCAAGATCTCCAGGCACTGCACCAACGGCAAACCGGCATCAATCATGACAGAAAACTGCCGGAAGAAAACCGCCAGGTCCTTGACCGGCACTTTGCCTGTGCCAAGCTTCGGCAGGGCAAACTCTTTCCCCTTTTCCTTGATGGCGCCGGGAGTGATCCTTTCGCGCCGGAGTTGCATGGTGACAGCCGATTTGGTGTCAGCCAGCCTCTCTCCGGATACACGCTTTCCCTGAGCGTCAGTTCCTGTAAACGTAAATACGGGCATACCTTAAGACTCCTCTCGTCCTTCTTGCCTACCCAGCAGTGGAGTGCGTAACGTTATCTTCGAACAGGAGCTGCCGCCGCTCGGGTGGCAATGACTCCTCGGTTAATGACGTCCTGCAATTCATCCGGCATGGAGGAGCGTTGCAGCGCCGTCTCCAGCGAGATTTGTTTCTGGAAATACAGTGTCGCCAGCGATTGATTGAACGTCTGCATGCCGAAGCGGTCCTGGCCGGACTGCATGGCGGAATAAATCTGGTGGATCTTATCTTCGCGGATAAGATTGCGCACAGCGGCGTTGGGTATCAGAATCTCCATCGCCATTACGCGTCCTGCCCCGCCCACCCGCGGCAACAAGCTCTGGCACAAGATTCCTTCCAGGACCAGAGAAAGCTGGGCCCGGATTTGCGCTTGCTGATACGACGGAAAAACGTCAATGATGCGGTTGATGGTGGATGCCGCAGAATTGGTGTGCAGAGTGCCGAACGTAAGATGGCCTGTTTCGGCAATGCGCAGCGCCGACTCGATCGTCTCCAAGTCGCGCATTTCGCCGATTAGAACAACGTCAGGATCTTCTCGAAGCGCTGCGCGCAGTGCATCACTGAACGACTTGGTGTCCGAGTGGACTTCGCGCTGGTTTACCAGGCAGCTCTTGTTCTGATGCACGAACTCGATCGGGTCTTCGATCGTAATGATGTGGTCATGCCGTTCGGTATTGACTTTGTCGAGCATGGCCGCCAGGGTGGTGGATTTCCCTGATCCCGTCGGTCCCGTCACCAGCACCAGTCCACGCGGTTTGTCACACAGCTTGGCCACCACCGCAGGCAGATTGAGCTGCTGGAAAGTTTTAATCTCAAACGGGATAACGCGGTAAACAGCGCCGACAGCGCCGCGCTGGTTGAAGCAATTACCGCGGAAACGTGCAAGGCCTTTCAGTCCGAATGAAAAATCCAGTTCGAGGTTCTCTTCAAAACGGTGCTTCTGGGCGTCTGTGAGCACGCTGTAGGCAAGCTGTTTTGTTTCCGAGGGCGTCATCGGCGGCATGTCCAGAGGCTGCAGGTGCCCGTGGACTCGGACCTGCGGGGGCGAGTTGGTGGTGATGTGGAGATCGCTCCCGCTCATATCCAGCATTTTCTTCAGCAGATCGCTCAGTGTGACGTTCATTGGGTACCCTTTGCCCTCTCCTGGTAATTCCTAAGCTCAATTAGTGGATCGTCTCTCGTGCCACTTCTTCCAAGGTAGTGAC
>JAICYU010000222.1 GCA_025934025.1 Terriglobales bacterium | reverse complement strand
TTCGAATACGAGAAAGACAAGTACGTAGTGGTCGAGGATGAGGAGATTAAAAAGGTCGCTCCCAAGACCGCCAAAGCGATGGAAGTGCTGGAATTCGTGAAATCTGCCGAAGTGGACCCGATCTTCTTCGACGCGTCCTATTATCTCGCCCCGGATGAAGCCGGCGAAAAGCCGTACGCACTGCTGTTTGAAGCTCTCCGCCAGAGCGGGTGTGTAGGTGTGGCTAAGATTGCGATGCACAATCGAGAGCACATCGTCATCCTGCGCCCCGGCGCGCGTGGGATCACGCTGCACACCATGTACTACGTTGACGAAATTCGCCAGGTCGAGGAATTTCGCACTGACACGTCCGGCGTGAAAGACAAAGAGCTGGAGCTTGCCCGCTTGCTGATTGAGTCTCTGCTCGCACCGTTTGAGCCTGACAAGTACAAAGATGAGTACCGCGAAAATTTAAGAGCAATGATCAGGGCGAAGGTGGAAGGCAAGCAGGTGGTCGAGACGGCGACGCCAGCGGTTAAAGCTCCGGTCGTGGACATTCTTGAGGCTCTCAAGCTGAGCCTGGCCGAAGCCAAGAAGCCACCGCGGTCGGTGCGCGAAACCGCGGCGCGCCCAGCAGCGGCGGTTAATATCAACTCCGGAAAAAAGCGCAACCGAAAGAGCTCGGCTGAAGACTGAGCGGCTCTCTATCGGCCGCTTGAGACTCACTTCGTAGCCAGGCGGAACTCCGCGACCAACGGCAGGTGGTCTGATGCCATCAGCGCCATTCGGCTGCGATGAAGGAGAAACTGCTCCATCGCCAGAGCTTTATCGAAATACATGTGATCCAGGTGCATGATGGGCAGCACTCCGGGATAGGTTCGTGTGCGGTTCAGATGAAGCTGGATGTCAACGCTCTCAAATTTCTGCTGGAGCATGCTCGAGACCAAGCCATGCGTCCATTCATTGAAATCGCCGATCACCAGCCGCGGATGCTTCAACCGCGACGATAGCAGGACATCACGGCTCACCAGCAAGTGGGCCTGCTTGCGTCGCTCCAGGTATCCGGTTCCAAGATGAACGTTGAACAAATGCAGAATTTTGCCGCCGGGCATTTCGATATCGCAACGAATGCAGCCGCGCGGCTCGCGCCGTGACGCGGTCAGATCATAGACCTGAATTTCGCGCACCGGAAAACGGCTAAGCACCACGTTACCGTAGATCGCTCCGCGCCACTTGCGCGTCTCTCCAATGTAATAGTGGAAGCCGACCGCCTCGGCCAAATACTGCGCCTGGTTCTGCTCGCGCCGGCCGCCGCTCAGGCTGGCCACTTCCTGCAAGGCAATCACGTCCGCTTCGAGTTCCTGTAATACCTGCGCTACCCGGTGCGGGCGGATTCGTCCATCCATGCCGCGGCATTTGTGCGTGTTATAGGTTGCAATGCGGAAAAGGCTCTCTCGCATATTCCAATCGCAGAATATCGCGGCTACTGCTCGCGGGCAATCAGCCAGCCCAGCCATTCCATGCCGCGCTCCCAGAGCGACCGGTTCTGCCATTCCTGAAGCGTGACTCGCCGGGCCTGGCGGAGGTCGCGCTCGAAATCACTCTCGATCTTCTGCGCCAGCACAGGGTCAAGCACGGCAACATTCACTTCGTCATTAAGGCCGAAGGAACGATGATCAAAGTTGGTGGAACCCACCACAGACCACGCGCCATCCGCCACCATCAATTTCGCGTGAATCATAGCCGGCTCGTACTCGTATATTTCCGCTCCGGCTTTGAGCAGATCGCCATAGGTGCCTCGGCTGGAACTCCGCGTCATGCTGTGGTCGCTGTGCTTGCCGGGCACAAGGATTCTCAGTCTCACATGCCGTTCTCTAATCGCGCGCTGCATCTCTTTGCGCAGGCTCTCATCCGGCAGAAAGTAGGGCGTGGTGATGTCAATCGTCTTCTGCGCGGAGGCGATCAGCGTTTGAAACATGATCCGCGCCCGCGTGGAGCCGCCCTCGGATGGGCTGCTGTCCACCACAATGGAATTTGCTCCATCAGCATTTCCGGTTTCAGGAAAGTAACGATCGCCGTCGAGAATCTTGCCGGAGGCTTCCAGCCAGTTCTCCACGAAGGTACCCTGCAAGGGGTGGACTGCGTCGCCCGTGACAGAGAACATCGTGTCGCGCCAGGGCGGATCGTGTTTTTCGCCATGCCACCACTGGTCAGAAACTCCGGCGCCGCCAACAAAGGCCAGCTTGCCGTCAATCACGATGAGCTCGCGGTGTGTCCGATTATTGGTCCGCGGCCAGTTGTACCAGCGCACCGGGTGGTACCAGCTCACGTGACCTCCCGCGCGGCGGAGATCGTTAAAGAAATGCTTCGGCAAGGTGAGGCTGCCTACGCCATCGAGCACAAGATTCACTTCAACACCGTCTTTGGCTCGGTCCGTCAGCGCGTCAACGATACGTCTAGCAATCTCTCCTTTCTGGAATATATAAGCTTCCCAATCCACGCTTTTCTGCGCCGAAAGAACTGCTTTGATCTCCTGCTCATAGAACAGGCTGCCGTTCGGCAACTCTTCAATATGGGTGTGCGGCGACAGGCGCGATCCGCTCAGAGCGGCCAGCTCCATCATGAATGCGGCGGATTCGGGCGCTTCAGAGATCGGCTGCGTGAGCTGGTACTTTGGAACAGGTCCGAACAGGGCGATCAGAATCCACGACGCGATGGCCAGCATGGAAACCACGGCAAACCAGCGCAGGGTTTTGCAGTGCTGCAAGGCCCGGGCGATCTCGTCCTGGCTCTGGGGCTGTTTCTTTGCTTTCGCCTTGGTCTGAACCGCCATCTACACAGGTTTGATGCAGCCGTGTCGCAGCTCGCGGGACAATTACAATTGAAGGCTGTGGCAACCCTCGCGAGATCTGCGGCCCGTAAGCGCACGCTGGACATCATTCAATCGCCCGTGTTGAAGAAGCTTTCATGGCTGTTCCACGGCTTCAGCACGCGCGCCAATGGGGGCCTGGGCTTTGTTCCGCACGAAACGCGCGAAGGCGTGCAGCAGAACCGCCGCCAATACTTAACCGCGCTTGGTGCTCCTGCAAATCTCGTCACGCTGCGCCAGATTCACTCTGACGTCATTCACGTCATCACCTCTCCTCCCGCTGAGCCGCTCGCGGGCGACGGTCTCATCACCAACGTCCCCGGATTAGCCCTCGGCATTCTCACCGCCGACTGCTTCCCGGTTCTGCTCGCCGACTCCAGGAACCGAGCCGTGGGAGTTTTCCATGCCGGCTGGCGCGGTACCGTAGCTCGGATCGCAGAAAAAGGATTGGGATTGATGCGTCGCGAGTTCGGCGCCAGGCCCGAGGATGTGTACGCTGCCATCGGTCCAGGCATTCAGCAGTGCTGCTACGAAGTAGGCGAGGAAGTTAAAAGCAAATTCAATTCGCAGTTCGCCTATGCCGGCGAACTCTTCCGTGAAATCAAAGACTCCAACCCGGTGCGAGAAAAGTACCCGCTACTCTTCATGAACATGCGCGCCCCCGGGCACGGCGATCTATGCGTAAAACTCCATCTTGATCTGCAAGATGCAAACCGGCGACAACTCTTGAGCCTGGGCATAAAGTCAAGCCGCATCTTCGCTTCATCGGAATGCACATCATGCAATGTCCAGCGCTTCTTTTCTCATCGCGCAGAGAAAGGCAAGACGGGAAGAATGATGGCGGTAATAGGGATTAAGGAATCGGGTGCGCGGAAAAGCGATGAAGCATCCCGGGGCTGATCGCCCCGGGAATTGCGAGTGTTGCTCAGTGGTGCTCGTGCTTCCGTGAACCGAAGAACAGGAAGAAGTTGGTCGGGCTGTCCGGACGCGCCTGGCCATTCGCCTGGGCCTGCCGCAGCTTTTCCAATGATGTAATCCCGGTTCTTCCGTCCCGGCTCGGCCATGCGGCGGGGTCGGTGACCAGCACGGAGACAATCTGCCACCAGATCGGGTCCGTCTCCAGTGATTCGTCAATAACATGGCTATGGTTGAGCGTGGGCACAATCACCTGCGTCCCCGGCGGCACCTTACCCAAGGCTGCGAGTGCGGGGCCCAAGTCAATCTTGCTCGTATGCATCGTGCAAGTTCCTGGCGCTCCGGTGTGCGAGGTAGTGGGCGGCCCGGGTTCGGGGCATTGAACCGCCACGCCCGGATGAAGTTTGAACGCGTCGGGAATGAATCCGAAGAGCTGCTTCAACGCCTCGCCCAGTTCCGGGGTGAATGCGGGTTCAGAGGGATTGGTCTCGAAAAAGGGCGCGATGACCCACAATTTTTTGACCTTGCTTGCCGGCTCTCCCGTTGGAGTGGTAGCCGGATTGAAAGCCACCACGCAATGTGGCGTCTGGAATTCGTCTGGATCGATGGCTGCGATAAGACCGTTGTGGTCCAGATCGTCGAATGGGCCAGTCACGCAGGAAAAGTTCTGGCCGTAAGTGAAGGTCAAGAGCTGGTCTCTTCCAAACCCTTGCGTCTGATTGGGCGCGAGTTGGGCTGAGGCGCTGCCCAGCAATAGCAAGGCAGAAACTACAGCACAACCGATTGCCCGCAGTCGTACAGCATTCATAATACAACCTCCTCTAATTTTTTCTTTGGAGTTCCACTGGAGGGATCCAGGTACGCTGCCTGGACATCAATACCTTCCCGGCTGTTGGGAATGGAACGAGCATGTCGCCGGGAGAGACCTATTGTAGACCTGAATTCGCGTTTCTGAAAACACGACCGAGCCAACCTTCACAAGCAAAGAGAAAACTACTGCTCTGGGATTCCCGATGACGCGGGCGACGCCGCGCCTGTGTGGTTCGTTTGATTGATGATGTCTTTCAGTTCCTTGCTGGGCTTGAAGTAGGGAATCTTCTTTGCCGGAACCTCAACGCGGTCGCCGGTCTTAGGATTTCTTCCCACGCGCGGCTTGCGCTGTCGAGTGCGAAAACTGCCAAAGCCGCGGATCTCAATCTTGTCACCCGCGCGCAGCGAACGGACCACGCCGTCAAAAATGGTCTCGACAATAATCTCGCTGTCTTTGCGGGTAAGCTCGGTGAGTCGCGAGACTTCTTCAATCAAATCGGCTTTGGTCATAGGCCTTATTCCATCCCAAATAGAAGTTGGCGTCAAGCGAGTTTTTCGCCTGAAATCAATGGTTTGCG
>JAICYU010000052.1 GCA_025934025.1 Terriglobales bacterium | reverse complement strand
GAGTTTACTCGTGCCGAAGGGTTTTATTTTTACTCGGGCTTCAGCCCCTGTGAACCGGATCTGCTTTGAACCTTGGATTTTCCCGTAGCTGTGCCGCCCCTCTGGGGCTTTATTATCAGGAGCCGTTAAGCGGCACGAGTGAACTCATGCCCTGACACTTCATCCGGTATACAAAGGAGGAAGTCTGGATTCCTCGTGCGCCAGAAAGCCAATTTTTTGAAATAGTAATACTTCGGCACTGCTGAATCCAACTGCTGATACCCAACTGCGTACGGATGATGGCTAATTGCCAAGTGCTAATTGCTAAGTGCCAAGTGCCAAGTGCTAATTACTGACTACTAATGGCTGATCCCATCAAAGCTGTTCGCGGTACCCGCGACATCCTGCCACCAGACAGCGCCTTGTGGCAGCACGTGGAGCAGGCTGCTCGGGACGTCTTTCAGCGTTACGACTTCCACGAGATCCGCACGCCCATCTTCGAAGATACGCAATTATTTGCGCGTAGCGTGGGCGAAGAGACTGACATTGTCTCGAAAGAGATGTTCACCTGGGAAGACCGTCCGCGGGCGCAGAGCGAGAAAGCCCAGTCGCTGACGTTGCGTCCGGAGAACACCGCCGGCGTGGTGCGCGCCTACATCGAGCACAAGCTCGGCGAGACGGGCAAGCTGCAGAAGCTCTACTACATCGGTCCGCAGTTCCGGCGCGAGCGCCCCCAGAAGGGCCGTTTCCGCCAGTTCTACCAGATCGGCGCTGAGGTGTTGGGACCACCCTCAGCCGGAAGCGAATCGCCCGCGCGTGACGCCGAGATCATCACCATGCTGGCGCAACTACTGCGCGAGGTCGGGATTCGAAATTGGGAATTGCAGTTGAATTCCGTCGGCTGCGCCGACGATCGCGCTCGCTACAACCAGGCTTTGCGCGAGGCGCTCGCGGGGGTGAAAGACAAAATGTGCGCTGACTGCCGCCGCCGCGCGGAAACCAACCCGCTCCGCGTGCTCGACTGCAAAGTGCCAGAAGACCAGCGCATCATCGAATCGCTGCCAAAAATTTCGGCCTATCTTGACGAGCCCTGCCGCGAACACTTCAACGAAGTACGGAAAATCCTGAACCATGTTGGCCTTCGCTACCAGGTGAACGAACGCATGGTGCGCGGGCTGGACTACTACACGCGCACTACGTTTGAGTTCACTCATGGCGGCTTGGGCGCGCAAAGCGCGCTGCTTGGCGGCGGAAGATATGACGGTCTTTCTGAAGGCCTGGGTGGCCCGAAGGCGCCAGGCATTGGCTTTGCCTTGGGGCTGGATCGCTTCGTCCTGGCACTTCAGTCAGAAGAGACCGTGGGAATTCCCGATCAAAGCCCCGCGATCTATGTTGCGCCATTGGGCCAAGGGATGAATGCTGAGGCAGCAGTGATCGCGCGCGACCTGCGGAAACAGCAGATCGCAACGGAACTGGGAGACGACACATTCAGAGCGAAAAAATCCTTCGAAGCGGCCGAGCGATCCGGGGCCAAATTCATTCTTTTTGTCGGTGAAAACGAGATTGCTTCGGAGCAGTTCGCGCTCAAGAACCTGAAATCCGGTGAACAGATGACTGTAGCGCGCGCAGAGATCGCAAACAAATTGAAGAGCTGATCTTCCTATCTGAACTGCACCCCTTGGAGTTCCACTACCTGAGAAGCTTCCCTCTGGACTTCGGTAACTTGTCCGGGCGTAAATCTGCATGTCACTCTTTTTCTGATTTTCCGGCACAATCGTTGAGTTGCAAATGCGTTCTCTTCTAAAACTATTAGCCGCGCTGCTGGTTGTGAGCTCGTTTGGGCTTCTCCAAGCGCAGGAGTGGCGGCCCGTGGGACCTGATGGCGGAAGTGTCCGCAGCCTGGCTTACGACCCTTCCAATCCCGACCATGTTTTCCTCGGTACAAGCTCCGGACGTCTTTATCTCTCGACCAATGGCGGCGCAAGCTGGACGCGTTTGGCTCATCTGGGCAGCGGAAGCGAACTGGTGCTGGACCATGTTCTGATTGATCCGGTTGACTCGCGGAACATCTACGTTGCCGCGTGGAATGCGCAGTCGCCCTATAGCGATGGCGATCTCTTCCGCAGTAACGATGGCGGCAAGACGTGGGACCTGCTGCCGGGCATGCATGGCAAGTCTATTCGCGCGCTCGCGCTTGCGCCCTCTGATCACAAGCTGCTCGTGGCCGGTGCTCTCGACGGAGTCTTCCGCAGCCGTGACGCTGGAGATAATTGGGAGCGCATCTCGCCCGCGAACCATGCGGAGATCCGCCAGATTGAGTCAGTGGCGATTGATCCATCCGATCCCAACATCGTTTATGCGGGAACGTGGCATTTGCCCTGGAAGACCAAAGACGGCGGGAGGACCTGGCACAACATCAAGAAGGGCGTGATTGACGATTCGGACGTGTTTTCCATCGTTATTGATCCTCAAGCTTCGTCGAACCTCTACATCAGCGCGTGTTCCGGAATTTACAAGAGCGAATCTTCCGGAGAACTCTTCCGCAAGATTCAGGGCATTCCATACTCAGCCCGGCGCACCCGCATCCTGAAGATGGATCCCACAGACCACAACGTCATTTATGCCGGAACTACTGAGGGTCTGTGGAAGAGCAGCGACGCAGGCACGACCTGGAAGCGCACAACATCAGCCAACATCGTGATCAATGATGTACTCATTGACCCCCGGCAGCCGGCACACGTGCTTCTTGCAACCGATCGCGGCGGTGTTCTTGCCAGCACTGATGGCGGCATCACGTTCACAGCCTCAAACCGTGGCTTCACCCACCGGCAGGTTGCGGCGCTGCTGGTGGACCGGAATGACCGTTCCACGGTTTATGCAGGTTTGCTCAATGACAAAGAGCAGGGAGGAGTCTTTGTATCGCGCGATGCCGGGCGAACCTGGACGCAGATAAGCGACGGCCTTGATGCCCGCGACGTTTTTGTGCTGCGGCAATCGCCAGAAGGCATTCTCCTCGCAGGGACCGACCGCGGCCTTCTTCGCTATGACACGAACCAACATCGCTGGATTGCGCTGACCCAGCCGCAGGCCATGGAGCCGCCGTCTGAAAAGCGGAGCCGAGTAGCGCAGAAGGCTGTTTCCGATCCCATTAACGGCCGCATTCTGGATTTGGAACTGATGCCGCAGCATTGGTTTGTAGCGACTGCCGATGGGCTCTTCACCAGCACCAACACTGGCCAGACCTGGCGCCGCGAAGAAGCACCGCAACTGAAGGTCGCGGATAAGATTGCCGCCGGAGGCGCCATGCTGGCTGTGGCGGGACGCAATACTGTTACAGTCACGCTCAATGGCGGCGAGAGCTGGCTGGCGGCAAAGCCTCTTGACACGATTATTACCTCCCTCGCGATTGATCCCCGAGGCGCGGGCGCAATCTGGGTAGGGGCACGCGACGGTATCTATCGCAGCACCGACCTGGGAGATACTTGGAGGCGCATCAATTCGTTGCGGCTTTCCGACATCGCCGGCATTGAAGTTGACGTGGAAAACCAGCGGGTTCTGGCCATCGGCGCGGGATCCAAGAACATCTATGAGACTCGCGACAATGGCCGCACCTGGTCGGCGATCAGCTCCGGCTGGATGTTGCGATCCATTGAGTTGGCGGGTGGCCGATTGTTGGGAGCCACCCAGTTTGATGGCGTGATTCTCCAGCCAGAGACCTCGGCCAGCGCTGCACCAGAAGCTGCCGACGGTGGTAACCGCTAGCATCTTTTCTGTTACTCGGCCTTTACTCCTATGTAAGCTCCTGCGGAGAGATACGTAAAAAATACCCGATTCAGAGTTTACGATTGACCCTAACTCTCTCAAACTAAATAGGATTTCTTGGCCCTTGCCGTGCATTAGCCATGTAATGGCTGAAGTGTCAGCCGGAAGTGGTTATGCGAGCGCGTTTTATTTGCAGCGTCGTGTCCCTTGGGGTGGTCGCTTTTGCCCTGCTTGCGGCGGGATGCAATGGCGTGGGAGCCCAACCCAGGATAGCGGCTTCCGATACCCCCAACTCGCAGCAGCTCCCCTTCAGAGAAAGCCAACCCCTTGTTGTTCCTGCCAAAACTGCAATCTACATTCGTCTGCAGCAACGCCTCTCCAGTGCAAGCGCACAGCCCGGCCAAACCTTCACTGCGGTGCTTGATGAACCTTTGCGGCTGGAAGATCATGTAATCGCGCCACAAGGAACGCTGGTGACCGGAAAGGTTGTTGCGGTGCGCGAATCCGGCCATCTGCATAACTCCGGCTATTTGCGTATTACGCTTACGTCAATCACGTTAAGTGGCAAGAACATTCCTTTGCAAACCGAAAGCGTTTCGGTTCATGGCGGCAGCTTCAAGAACAGGAACTATGCCTTCATCGGCGGAGGCGCAGGAAGCGGCGCTCTGATCGGGGCTTTGGCCGGAGGCGGCAAGGGCGCGGCGATTGGATCTCTCATCGGCGCAGCCGGCGGAACAACGGCAGCGTACGCTACCGGCAGCAAGGAAGTCGGATTCTCAGCGGAGCGGCGGCTTGGCTTCCGGCTGACCCAACCGCTGAACATCAGCTAACGCCGTCGCCGCTACAACCGAAAAATCAGTGGCGGCAATGAGTAGCGTAGCATCTTCACCCGCTACGCACGCGGTGCATCAGTCTTGATGAGCTGTCACGCATGCTTTAGTCAAGAATTTGCGTTCCCCGCAGCAGGATCAACGGATCAAGCCCTCAGAGCGGGACGCACTGATGTTGGCTGATTGACGACGGTCATGCCGTCCTGCAGGATCGCGTATCACGCCGCTCCTTGCGATATGCTGGTGCTGGTAAAGGAAGCATAAACAGACTGCTTCAACAGACCTTACATTCTTCTAGTTGGAAATCGTTTTCCATCCCTTGCGGAATAGCCGCCTTTGATATATATATTTCGGCCATTCCTGCACCATCCTGAAGAATGCCATGGCATACAACGAAAGGTTCGCATTTACTCACATCTCGCGCGAGCTTTCTTCCGGCAAGCTCAACTCACTCGATCACACAGAAAAGCTTCTAGGAATTGGAAAGCATACGCTCCTCAAATCAGTAAAAATTGCCACTGGCAAGACATTTCGCCAGTTCCGAAATGAAATCGTGGTGCGAAAAGTCGGAGAGCTTTTCCGGGAATATCCGAGCTTTTCGATCAAGCAGATTGCCTTTGCTGCAGGCTTCGCGTCACAAGGAGCTTTTTGCAGGTTCATCAAGAGTCACACCGGCCTCACCCCATTGTGAATCGTTCCTGCTTGATACAGCGTGGCATTTCACTATGATGTCAGGCCAGAAGGTAGCTATGAGTAAGAGGTCACACTATGGTGAAAAGGCCCATTGAGCAGAGATTGACAGTGAAGTCGTGGGTAACGGCGCTCATGGCTGGAGTATGCTTTTCGGCTGCTTTGCTATATCCAGCCGTGACCGGGCGGGCGATGCCGGTTCAGAGTTGCTCTCCTCCGCCGGATTGTCCTCCGGATAACGGCGATCCCCAGCCGATTTGCTTCAGAAATTGTCCGCCAGGCTGCACCTCGCCGATAATTCTTGACCTGACAGGCAAGGGCTTCTTTCTGACCGATGCTGCCCATGGTGTTTTGTTCGACATTTTGGGAAATGGCAAGCCGATTCAAATCGGATGGACATCTGCAACTGCCGACAACGCGTTTCTGGCCCTTCCGGATGCCGAGGGGAATGTTGGCAGCGGCAAGAATCTGTTCGGAAACAATACTCCGCAACCTCCGTCTTCGAGTCCCAATGGCTACTTGGCTCTGGCTATATATCAAGCTCCCTGACCGCGGCGTATTTTCGATCAGTCTTAAATATCATGAATCGCGCCATGTGGATCGGTTCGGCAATGAGTTTCGTTATCGGGCCAAAATCAATGCCGTAAACAATCAATCGAGGCGTCCGGAGTCGGTGCGAAGAGCTATGACGTGTTTCTGACCACAAGGAATTTCTGACCATGAAATTCAGTGCGCTTACTTGTGCTTGCTTGGTAATACTGGCTGCTACAACAGCCAGACTGAAAGCATCGGAATGCCCAACTCTTCCGCCAGGTATAAATCAACGCATCGAGGGTTATCTTTCGAAGAGACTTGTTACCGGTTCGAATATCACGCCTAAAGTCGTATCAATCGAGGACGTTCATGGGACTTGCTTTCGTCGAATCCACATCAGCTTGTCAACGGGGCAATCGCCGGTAATCCTATTTTTGTCACCCGATGGACGATACTTAACATCCGTTGTTTATGACTTAGAAGATGATCCGACAAAGGAGGTCGCGCGGATCGCGTCGAATGTAAGTAATTTTCTGATGCGTGACAGGTCTCCAGAGCGATCAGGTAACGACCCGGAAATAACTCTTGTTGAATTTGGTGACATGCAATGTCCCTATTGTAAGCGGTTCTCGGAGTGGTACGAAGCACTTCCGGAGATGCTGCGCGATAAAACGACCATGGTTTTCAAGCATCTACCACTTCAACAACATGTTTGGGCCCACTCCGCTGCATTGTATGGAGCTTGCATCAACCTCCAATCCCAGGCAGCGTTTTGGCGGTTTCATGACTATGTGTTTGACCATCAGGAGCAGACAACCCTGGATAATCTCGAAGCAACTGTGTGGGCGGCTCTGTCAGGTCACTCTGAAGTGAAAATCAAGGAAGTGAAGAGCTGTCTCGAAGATGGAACAGGGGAAAGTATTGTTAAACGCGACTCGGCAGCAGCCGCGGCATTGGATGTTCACAGCACGCCGACCATCTTTATCCAAGGCCGCAGAGCGATGCCTCTCGGGTCACAGCAAGAATTGCGACATTTAATAGAGGATCAGCTTCAGGTCAACCGGATTGCCGTTAAGGGATCAACCCAAAGGGTTAAGCCCCAGGAGAATTGAAAAGATGAGTTCTAAGCAGACTCTACTCATGCCGTTGTTGCTGGTATCATTGATTTCGCCTGTCCGGGCCCAAGTCATGAGATCGATAGCGGTAACCAATGCAGTCAACGATCGAATAGCGATAGTTCCAATCGACGAGGCGCACATGCCTTACGCAACAGCTCTTTTCTCCCATGCCTCTACACAGGCTCCAGGAGCTTTCATCTTGAAGAACCTCACAGATGTTCAGATTACGGCAGTTGTCGCGCAATGGGCATACTCGCTGAGTAATGGTGAAGTTGTTAAGAGAGGATTTAATTGCGATGGATATTTCGCTTCTCCCACTTGGGCCGCCGTGAAGGCGCACGATTTCTCTCTCATAACGCCAGAAGAAGGATGCACCGGCAGTGACCGACTACTCCAGACAGGGAATCTACGGTCCAACAAGCTGCAGTCCGTCCCAAACAAAGAAGAAATTGCCCAAGTAACGCTCACATTGGATAGCATTATTTTTGAGAATGGAGACATTTTAGGGCCGGATACGCTTTACTACTATCGAGAGATCTGGGAGCGCTATTATGGTGCCAAATCGATACTCGATGAGTGTCAATCCGTCAAGGCAGGCGGAGGAGAGATTCGTGCCCATCTTGCAAAGGTGCTCACCGATTCGCCGGTCGCCAGAGATCGCAGGACTGCATGGAAGAAGCACTATGCTCTGCTGCTTGAGAGAAGCCCCAACCTAGAAGGTACCTTAGAGCAGCTGCGCAGCTTGTCAACACCGCCTGACTTTCATCATGTGGGAGATCAAAAATGAAAACGATAATCTTTTCCCTGTTCTTCGGGTGCTGCCTGCTCCACGGTGCTCCTGCACGTGCAACAGACTTTGTTTTTTCCAGTTTTCAATGTGATCCGATCTCATGTCAGGAAACAGGGCCGCTGGCGACGATCAGCTCTGCCTTTGTTAGCGTCGACTCTACTTGCACGGGAGGTGTTGTCCCTGGTTTCAACAAGACTGTGCTAGCGAACGTCGGGACACCCGGTGAGTGCATGATACCCTATCAGCCATTCGCGTTAGTCGAGAAGATTACGTCGACACTACTGGATGACTGCGGTGATCCTTATGATGTCGACACGATGCGAACTAGCGCGGAGGTTTTCGATTCGCCTGGACATGTAGTATTCAGTCTTCAAGCCGAATTTAGCTGTGATGGGGGAGAGGGTAGCCCGACTCAATTCGGATCGAAGCCTTGTTAGGGAATTCAAAAGCATTTCTAAGCCGAGCTCGGTTGTATCGATTTCATTTTTAAGAATGGATTCTGCATGAGGGAGGATAGGAATGACGCCGCCCCTGAGAGTAAAGTATTTCGCTATCGCGACCTTGGTTGCTGTTCTGTCTGTCGCTGCTGGTGGTATTCGGGCTGCCATGCTTCAGTGTGGCGGTGACAATCCTCCCTGCGACCTGCGCGAAGGTGCCCATACCGGACCGTGCAGCCCAATCATTATTGATCTATCAGGAGACGGATTCCACCTGACAGATGCCGCAAACGGCGTCAACTTCGATATTCGGGGTACCGGGAAACCCATCAAATTATCATGGACAGCCGGCGGGGCGTTAAATGGATTTCTGGCTCTAGATCGGAATGGAAACGGCACGATTGACAATGGAAAGGAGCTGTTCGGTAACTTTACCGATCAGCCTGCTTCTCCCGAACCAAACGGTTTTCTTGCTCTGGCCGAGTTCGACAAGCCAGCGAATGGCGGCAACGGCGATGGGCTGATTGATTCCAGAGATGCGATCTTCAATTCTCTCCGGCTTTGGATTGATTCCAATCATGGCGGAACTCTTCAAGCTCGCCGACCTAGGGGTATTCTCGATAAGCTTGAAATACAGAGAGTCGCGGCACACCGATCAATTCGGCAATGAGTTTCGATTCAGAGCCAAAATTAACGTAACAGACCAGCAGCAGGACATGTCTGAAGCGGGACCACTTGCATACGACGTCTTTTTGACGAGCCAGTTCCCGAAGGAAAATAGTAGTGCAGGGCGTTCGCTGCTTTTTTTTTGTGGCGCCAGTGGAAGCCTAAAAGATTGCTCCCGTGCTAGAATCCGTCCGACAATCCAGAACTGGCCCGCATGGCACCGCCAAATTTCACCAGCTATGAAGAGTTTTTCGACTTCTACCTGCGCGAGCACAGCGACCGCCGCAATCGCCTGATGCACGCCGCAGGCACTGTGCTGGGGCTTTGCACTTTGATTGTCCCGATTGTGATCGGCCATCCCTGGTACGCGCTGTTGTGGCCGGTGGTTTCGTATGGGTTCGCCTGGGCGGGGCACTTCCTGATCGAGGGCAACAAACCTGCCACTTTTGGACATCCCTTCTGGTCGCTGGTCAGTGATTTCAGAATGCTGGGCCTGATGCTCACAGGAAGATTACAGGCCCGTTTCCGAGGCTTGGACACCCCCGCGGGCGAATAAGCTTGGCATAGTAGCCATTGGGACTTTGCGACAACCCTCGGAAATAATCTCTTTCGGTAAGAACGCTGTGTTCTAAGTACGTTTCCGCACGGGTTTCCCCTGTTGCTCCTGCTAAAATTGACGATAGTGCAACCATCTGAAATCTCGCTGTCATACACATGAAATGTCCATTTTGCGGGTTCGAAAACGACAAAGTCGTGGACTCGCGTGAAAGCAAAGAAGGGGAATCCATCCGCCGCAGGCGCGAGTGTCTCAAGTGCGAGAAGCGCTTCACTACCTACGAGCGTATTGACGAGATTCCCTACATGGTGGTGAAAAAAGACGGCCGCCGCGAGAAGTTCGAGCGGCAGAAGGTCCTCTCCGGCCTTTTGCGTGCCTGCGAGAAGCGTCCCATTTCGATGGGACGAATGGAACAGATCGTGAATGAAGTAGAGCAGTTTGTGGTGGATTCGCCGGACCGCGAGCGTACTGCGAGCGAACTAGGCGAGATGATCATGGACCGGCTCCGCCACATTGACAAGGTCGCATACATTCGCTTTGCGTCGGTTTATCGAGACTTCCAGGACCTGAGCGAGTTTCATTCCGAACTGGAGCGGCTGGTAAGCCCTGCTACGGAGAAGCAGACGCACGCAAAAGCAAAATCCACCGCAAAGCAGGGGCATGGCGCATAAGATCACTCTCATTCCTGGCGATGGCATTGGACCGGAAGTTACGGGCGCGGTCGTACGCATTCTCGCGGCTGCCGGAGTAAAAATCGACTGGGAGACGGTTAATGCCGGAGCCCAAGCCTACGAAAAATACGGTGAGTACATTCCCAAAGAGCTGGTCCACTCCATTGAGCGCACCGGTGTGGGCCTGAAGGGGCCGGTGACCACTCCGATTGGCGGCGGCTTTCCCAGCATCAATGTGGCGCTGCGGAAAAAATTTGATCTCTACGCCAACTTCCGTCCGGTGCGCAGCCTGCCATCGCTGCCCACGCGCTATCCCTCGGTGGATCTGGCCATTGTGCGCGAGAACACCGAAGGCGAATATTCCGGCATCGAGCATGAAGTTGTGCCCGGCGTGGTTGAGGCCCTGAAGATCATCACGGAAAAAGCGTCCACGCGCATCGCGCGCTTTGCTTTTGAGTTTGCCCGCCGCGAGAAGCGCAAGAAAGTCCATGCCATCCACAAAGCCAACATCATGAAGATGAGCGATGGCCTGTTTCTGCGCTGCTGCCGCGACGTGGCCAAAGACTACCCTGAGATTACTTACGGCGAGCACATCATTGACAACACTTGCATGCAGTTGGTGATGAACCCGTATCAATACGACGTGCTGGTGATGGAAAATCTCTATGGCGACATTGTGAGCGATCTTTGTGCCGCGTTTGTCGGCGGCCTGGGCCTGGTGCCGGGAGCAAACATCGGCCATGGCTGCGCGATCTTTGAAGCCGTCCACGGCTCCGCGCCGGACATCGCCGGCAAGGACCTCGCTAATCCCACGGCCGTGCTGCAATCGGCGGTCCTGATGCTACGCCATTTGAACGAAACCGCAGCCGCGGACCGAATCCATGCGGCGCTGGAAAAGACCTACAAGGAAAAGAAGCACGTCACCCGCGACGTGGGTGGGACCGCCGGGACGAGCGAGTTTACTGACGCTCTCATCGCCAACATGGAAGCCGTGGCGGCAGCTAGCGGAAGATAGTCCATCGGTTGATCGGGTGATCTGAAGATTGCCGCTGCGCTACACTGGTTCTTATCCCATGATCAAATCTAGCTTTCTGTTTCCCCCCTTAATTTTTCTTGCTGCCATCCTCGGCTGTTCACAACGTTCGCAACCCATTCCGGACAATGCATCGCTTTCAGATTCGAAGAAGCCTTCGGTTAGCGTAAACCCCGCTACTGCGGGCGCCATCACCGGCGTGGTGGATTTCAAAGGTACGCCGCCGAAGTTCCCCATGCTCGATATGACGGCTGATCCCGGCTGTCCAGCGAAGCCGCAGCCCGCTGAAACGGTCGTGGTAAACCATGGCAAGCTGGCCAACGTGTTGGTCTATGTAAAAGAAGGGCTGCCGCAAGGCGCCTTCGCTCCGCCAAGCGAGCCGGAGGTCCTTGACCAGAAGGGTTGCCGCTACAGTCCGCGCGTGATGGGAATCATGGTGGGCCAGCCGTTCAAGATCCTGAACTCTGATACCGCCGATCACAACATTCACGACATGGCGCGCAACAATCCGCAGTGGAATGAAAGTCAGCTTCCCACGGACAAGCCAATCGTGAAAACCTTCACTTCACCGGAGATGATGCTGCCGCTGCAGTGCAACCAGCATCCCTGGATGCGCGCCTACGTCAATGTGATGACCAATCCTTACTATGCGGTGACGGCGGAAGATGGCACGTTCCAGATCAAGAACCTGCCTCCAGGCGATTACACGCTTGCGGCAGTGCAGGAGAAATACGGCGAGAAAACGGTGCAGGTGAAGGTGGCTCCGAAGGAAACTGCCAAGACCGATTTTGTGTTTACGCCGTAACTAATCAGCCTCTTTGCTTGAAGCGGTCCAGCGCGGCGAAGAGTACCACGGAGAGGAATCCGTTGGCCAACGCAGCAATTACAGTATGCGACCACTCCCAGGATTGGTTGCCGCCTACCAGCCCCAGATCAATCACAACGTAAATGAAACGGTGGACCAGGAAAAATGCGAATGTCATCAGAAATCGCGAGCCGGGATTATCCACGTCGAGCTTCACGCCGAGCGAGGAAGCCGCATAGCCGATAAGAGTGTTGGCGATCCCGTAAAGCCCAATAGGGAGATGCGTGAAGGCATCCTGGGCCAAACCGATGAAGGCGCCGGTAAACATCCCCGGAATCGGACGGCGGCGCGCCACCGCGAAAAAAATGGTGACCAGCAGCGGCAAATCGAAGATCTGAAGGAAATGGATCTTCTGCGTGAGATAAACCTGAATGAGGATGGCGAGCGCGGGGATGCCGAACGATGCACCCCATCCAAAATGGTGGACTTCAATCTCTTCGCGCGAGGTGAGCGAAACGGCGGCGTTCATCGAGGAGGCTTCTCCGGAGTACCGGTGGATGCAGGCGTACTTTGGGGCAAAGGATTCGGCGACGCTGCAGGCTTCACGCGCGGAGCTGTGGGCTGAGCAGGAGTGCTCTTCACCTCAGAGGTTGCGCCGGCCCTGGCAGAATTCGGCACAGGCTGTTTGCCTGTGTTTTGCCTTGCCGCAGCAGTTCCGCCTTTTGGCGAAGGCTGGGGCTTTGCCAGTAAGGCTTTCGGCTCTGTTGCTGGTTTGGCCGATGAATTCGCGGCTCCGTTTGCCTTGTTCATCGCCGACGCCGGCTTGGAAGCACCTGAAGCCGCGGGTTTTGTTGTCTTGCCTGTTTTCTTTTCAGCATTCGGATCCACTTTGGGAATGCTGGGCAGACGCTCTGCCAGAATATCTGCCGCGCGCTGTGGCGTTGAGGCTTCGCTGCTCATGTCCGCCGGATTGGAAATTCTTGTGACAACCAGGACTTCTTCCAAGCGGTTGAGATCGGCGGCAGGTTTCACTCTGATGGTGAGAAAGGGATCGTTTTCATGGTCGGGCGCAACCTTGCTTACCGTTCCCACTGGCAGTCCCTTGGGGTATATATGGTCGCCGCCGCTGGTGATCACTTGCTCGCCTGCTTCGACGGTCTCGTCTTGCATGATGTCGCTCACCGAAAGCAGGCCCGGTCCCACGCCTTTGAGAACGCCTTGGAGCCGCGACTTTTCCAGAATCACGCCCGCGCCGCTGTCATGGTCATTAATGAGCAGCACCTGGGAACTGTAGCGGAACGCATCCTTCACTTTTCCAACGATTCCATCAGGGGTGATGACGGCCATGTCCGGCTTGACGCCATCATGCGTGCCTTTGTCAATCAGGACCACTCGTGATTGTTCGCTGCCGCTGCCTCCGATTACCTGCGCGGGAAGCGTCTGCTCGATGTAATGCTCTTTGAAGCCAAGAAGCGATTGAAGCCGCTGTGCCTGGTCTGCTTCCTGCTGCAGGCGGACGTGTTCCAGCTTCAGGGACGCGACTTGCTGCTCAAGTTCCACGTTCTGCCGGCGTACTCCGTGCAGATCGAGATAGTTGTGCCAGGAATTGCGAAAGAACTTCCCTGTCGAGACAAGCGCACGCTCGAAAGGCGCTGCAGCAGTAATAGTCCAGACACGAATCAGCCTGGTTTCGCCGGGCGAGCCGGCAAGTTTTGGATTTTCCTGCCGCTTTACCTGAGTGGCCAGGGCAATCACCTGTATAAACAGAATTGCCATCAGGACGAGCGGGTTCTTGTACCGGCTGAAGAAGTTTTCCATGCGCGCTTCAGGAGGAGCGAAAGCCAATCGGCTTTACTCGATAGAAATCTTCCTCAGGAGCTTGAAGTCGCTGAGCATCTTGCCGGTGCCCAGCACCACGCTGGCCAGCGGATCGTCCGCGATGGAGACGGGCAGCCCGGTTTCTTCGCGGATGCGTTTGTCAAGATTCTTGAGCAGGGCGCCGCCGCCGGTAAGGACAATGCCGCGGTCGCTGATGTCCGCGCTCAACTCCGGAGGCGTACGCTCCAGCGCAACGCGGATCGCATTCATGATAGTGCTGATGCACTCGGAAAGCGCTTCGCGGATCTCGCTATCGTCAATCGTGATGGTTTTGGGCACGCCTTCGATCAGGTTTCGTCCCTTGATTTCCATGGTGAGCGGCTTATCCAGCGGGTAGGCGGAGCCGATCTCAATCTTGATCTGCTCGGCAGTGCGCTCGCCGATGAGCAGGTTGTACTTGCGCTTGAGGTAATTCATGATGGATTCGTCCATCTGATTGCCTGCCATCCGTACGGAACGCGAGTACACGATGCCGCTGAGCGAGATCACCGCGATGTCCGTGGTGCCGCCGCCAATATCCACAACCATGTTGCCGCTGGGCTCAGTGATCGGCAGTCCTGCGCCAATGGCCGCTACCATGGCTTGTTCCACCAGGTGGACTTCACTGGCTTTGGCGCGGTATGCGGAATCCATTACGGCGCGCTTTTCCACCTGCGTGATTTCCGAGGGTACCCCGATGACAATCCGCGGATGCACCAGCATCTTGCGGTTGTGCGCCTTCTGGATGAAGTAGTTCAGCATTTTTTCCGTGACTTTGAAGTCGGCAATCACGCCATCCTTCATCGGCTTGATGGCGACGATGTTGCCAGGCGTCCGGCCCAGCATCTCCTTCGCTTCTTTTCCTACAGCCTCAACTTCGCCGGTATTTTTGTTGATGGCAACGATGGATGGCTCGTTCACCACGATGCCTTTGCCTTTGGCATAGACCAGCGTGTTGGCCGTGCCCAGATCAATGGCGAGATCGCTGGAGAACATGCTGAACAGAGAGCGCAAATTGTGAATGCGCGAATTTTCTGACTTGAAACCGTTTGACGACATACCCGCTTCTTTCCTGTGAATTTTCCTGGACCCCGCAACCGCTCCCTGCCGTGGAAGTTTCCGGAGTCCCTGCCTCAAAGCTTTTGTGGGGGGACACTCTACTGTGGAGCAAAACACGTTCTGCGGCAATAAGGATTTTTACTGGATAGTTACCTTTTCTCTCCTCGTATTCACCCCGCCTTTTTGGTTCTGGGCCGTAATGGTGATGTAGCTATCTCCCGTTGGAAGGGGGTTGGTGAAGTGATGGAAGCTGCCATCAGAGTTCACGACGGCTTCCTGTCCGTTCACCATCACGCGTGCACCCGGCTCAGTATGACCATTGATTTCGATCAGGTGCCCGTGCTGAGAGAACGCATCCAGTTCAAGGGGAATACTGGCGACATCTGCTCCCCTGGGAACAACATTGAAGGAATTTGCCGGGCTGGCAATGGACTGCTTGCCGTCATCTCCCACGGAGAACACCTGCCAGTAATAGAGACCCGGGTCCAGCCCTTTCACGTTCATTTCCAGATTAGGCCAGTTCTTTTGATCGAGAAGGAGAGATCCGCTGAAAAACTTACTTTTCGACAACTGCACGCGATAGGCGCGAACACCATCCACCGGTCCCCAAGTCAGAGTGACCTCTTTTGTCTTGGGATCTACCTGATAAGTATCTTTATCGTGCGGCGAAATCAGGAACGGAGGCCGAATCTCCTTGGTCTTGACCATCTGCTGGTCATCGCTGCCGAAATTGACCTTTTCATATTCCGCCAGATTTAGAGTCTGAACCCCGCGGTTGACTTCAGCGCTTCCTTTCTTAACCAGAACTTCGTGCTGGTCCTTGCGCGGATCGTTCACCACCTCGGCAGAAGTATCAGAGTTCAAAGTCGCTACCGCTCCCTCAACCGTCACCTGGGAACGCGAACCGTGGCCAAGAGTCTGGGTGGCCAGATCCACAGTTCCGGTGGTTACCTGGACAGCAACCTTGGTCTGTTGAGCCGCGTTGAGTGAGTTCTCCTGGATCACGATCAGCGAATCGGGCTTGATGGTGTAGCTGGTCCCGTCGGTGAACGCGACCTTGGCGATCCCCTCGGCAGAGGTCTGGACCACGTCGTTCCGGTCCAGAGCCAGGCTGTAATCGGCAGTGACCCAGGCATTGCTGCTGGCTTTCTTCACCCGCACCGTTCCATCAATGTTGGTGAAATGCGCCTGTTGCGGCCCCGGATCGCGGAGAGGCACTCCATTGGTGAGACCGCCCACGCCTAACTTGGTCAGCATCCGCTCCACGCTGGATTGCGCGGACAAGACGATTCGGTTGGCAAAATCAGGAAAAGCGAAGTAGGTAACAATGGCCGCAATCGAAAGTACGGCCATGGCCCCCATCATGACACTACGGTAGGTGATGGTGACGTAGGAAATCTGAAATGCGGTTTTTCGCCGTTGCGCCACGCCGTGACTGATTAACTGAGGAGGAGTTCAGCTGTGGGTACAGAGTACCACAGTTTTTTCCTGCTTTTCCCCCTTCTCCTGCCGCTTCTAAGGTGTTTCGGGCAAGTGTTTCGTAGGGAAACAACCCTCACCGAATCAGTAAATTAGAGCAAACACCTGCTCCACGCCAATATCCACTTAGGTTCGCCGGTGAGACGTAAGGACATGTCCTGATACTCACTGTCGCGAACATTGCCTACAATACAAAAAAGGTAAACAACAGAATGTCAAGTTCGACGAAAACACTCAGTACATCTCTTTCCCGGGTTGAAGCACGTGTGGGGAAAGTCGGAATCGTAGGTTTGGGCTACGTAGGCCTGCCTCTGGCGCTGCTCTTCAGCGAAGAGCGATTCCCAGTCACCGGTTTCGATATTGATCCGGCGAAGGTCCAGGCGCTCAATAGCCGCCGCTCCTACATTTATCGCATTCCGCAAACAGAGATTGCTGCGGCCCGCGAAAAGGGCTTCTCGGCCACTAGCGATTACGGCCGCGCCAGCGACATGGACGCCATCATCATCTGCGTCCCCACTCCGCTGAACGAATACCGCGAACCAGACTTGAGCTACATTGAAAAAACAGCGCACGCCGTCGCGCCCCATCTACGCGCCGGCCAACTGGTCGTGCTCGAAAGCACCACGTATCCGGGAACCACGGAAGAAGTGCTGGTGCCGATCCTTGAGGCTGGAAACAAAGCTGGGCTGAAGGCGGCCCGCACAGATCGGGACGACCCGGCGAAGACATTTCTGGTGGCGTTCTCTCCGGAGCGGGAAGATCCCGGCAATGATACCGTCGCGCGCAAAGATATTCCCAAAGTGATTGGCGGGTTGAGTCCTGCCGCCTCGCAACTCGCGGGAGCGCTCTACAATTCAATTTTCAACCGCGTCGTACCGGTTTCCAGCCCCGCAGCGGCCGAAATGACCAAGCTGCTGGAGAACATTTACCGTTGCGTGAACATCGCGCTGGTCAATGAACTGAAGCTTCTCTCGCAGCGGATGGGAATAGATATTTGGGAAGTGATCAATGCGGCTTCCACCAAGCCGTTCGGCTTCCATCCGTTTTATCCAGGCCCTGGACTCGGCGGGCACTGCATTCCCGTGGACCCGTTTTATCTCTCGTGGAAAGCCAAAGAATTCGACTTTCACACACGCTTCATCGAGCTGGCTGGCGAGATTAACACCGCCATGCCTTATCACGTGGTAAGCGCCGTGGGCTCAGCGCTGAACCAGCGAAAGAAGGCTCTGAACGGCGCGAAAGTGCTGGTGCTGGGCGTGGCTTACAAGCGCGACATTGACGATCTGCGCGAGTCTCCGGCTCTGACGATCATCGAAGAACTTCAGAAGCAAGGCGCGGAAGTGGCTTACAACGATCCTTATTTCCCGAGCGTCGGGCGCGGCCGCAAATACAATTTGCAGATGACGTGCGCCCCGCTCAATGATCTTGGCAAGTACGATTGCGTTTTGATCGTGACCGATCACTCCGACTATGACTACAAGACCATCGTGAAGGATGCGCATTTGGTCGTTGACAGCCGCAATGCAACCAAGGGAATCAAGTCAGATAAAATCGTCCACTGTTGATTGAAAACTTGCATAGTCAAAAAGCCGCGACTGAGTCGCGGCTTTTCTGTTTGCCTCTGCCGTGTTCCGGACGAATCGAACTACTTCACCGTCAATGTTCCCGGAACAAACGTGATCTGGTAATTGGTTGAGGTTTGTCCCGAGCAAGCGATTGAGTAGGTGCCCGCAGGGCTGGCCGCCGTTGCTGTAGTGGTGCAGACCAGACTTCCGGTCAACACGCCCGATGTTTCTCCAAGCACGAAG
>JAICYU010000191.1 GCA_025934025.1 Terriglobales bacterium | reverse complement strand
TGGGCTCGGGCGCTCTGGAATATCTGGCCAAGCCTTTGCGCATTGACGATCTGCTGAACGTGGTGAAGCGGGCGCAGTCCTCGGCAGAGCCTGCGAAAAAGCAAGCTAAAGATGAAGATGACGGACCTGAAAGTTCCATCATCGGGCGCAGCAGCCGCATGCTGGAGGTTTATCGCGCGGTGGCGAGAGTGGCGCCCACGGATGTCAGCGTGCTGATTCTCGGCGCCAGCGGCACCGGAAAAGAGTTGGTGGCGCGAGCCATCCACGACCACAGCAGCCGCGCCAAAATGCCGTTTGTTCCCGTGAACTGCGGCGCCCTGCCGGAGAATATCCTAGAGAGCGAACTGTTCGGCCACGAAAAAGGCGCATTCACCGGCGCGGATGCCGGCCGCCCGGGATTGTTTGAAGCGGCCAATGGCGGCACGCTCTTCCTCGACGAGATTTCCGAAACCAGGCCGAGCTTTCAGGTGAACCTGCTGCGCGCCGTGCAGGAACAGAAGATCCGGCGCGTGGGCTCGCACAAGTACACCCCGGTGGATGTTCGCATCCTGGCGGCCAGCAATCGCGACCTTGCGAAAGCCATGGCTGCGGGCCAGTTTCGCGAGGATCTTTACTACCGGCTCAGCGTAGTGGAAATTCACCTGCCTACGCTCGAAGAGCGCCGCGAAGACATTCCGCTGCTGGTGCAGCACTTCCTCAAGCGCTCCAGCGCCCGCAACCACCGCGCGGTAAAGATTAAGGACGAAGCACTGCGCATCCTCGCCTCCGCTTCCTGGCCGGGTAACGTGCGCGAACTGGAGAATCTGATCGAGCGGCTTGCGATCTTCTGCACTTCGGGTGAGATCGGCGCAGCCGACGTGGAGAATGAACGCCACAGCGTCGCCGCGAATGGAAACGGACATTCTGAAGCAACCATCGCCGCCGGCACTCTGGAAGATATGGAGCGGCAGCACATCGCCCGCGTGCTGCAGGAACATGCGGGAAATAAATCGCGCGCGGCAAAGGCATTGGGCATTGAGCGCAAGACGCTCTACCAGAAGGCGCGCCGGCTGGGAATTGATTTGCAGGCGGAAAAATGAAGGCTTTTACCAAAGTCGCGAAGCTCTCCGGCATCTCTCTGGCCCGCTGGATACGCCTGAACGGCGTGCTGCTGGGCCTGGTCCTGCTGGCCGGAATGAGCTTCCCTTTGGCAACGCTCAACCAGAAGCTGAACGACCTCTACTTCAGAATGCGTCCTCCGCTGCGCCAGCCATCTCAGGTCGCGATAGTGCTGATTGATGACGCGAGCCTCAGTCGTTACGGGCGATGGCCGTGGTCACGCATGCGGTTGGCAGCGTTGGTGAATGCCGTGAGCGCGCAGCATCCGAAGGCGATTGGGCTTGACGTACTGCTTTCGGAACCGCAGGACGAGAGTAGCGACGCCGCCCTGGCTACGGCTCTTGGCTCAGCGCCAAACGTTGTATTGGCGGCGAAAATTTCCGGCGCTCTTGACGGCAAGCTCTGGATTGATCCGCTGCCGCGCTTTGTTCAGGCGGCAAGAGGCGTCGGACACGTACAGGCCATTGTGGATTCCGACGGCATTTGCCGCAGCATTCCCGCCTTCGAGCCAAGCATTGACGGCGCGCGTCCGGCATTTGCGGTCGAGCTTGCGGCACTCATGGAACAACGACCTGTTGCTTCCGCCACTTCAGCGCAAGTCGAAAAGATTTCTCTACGCCCGTTGATCATTGACTATCGTCCGCAATTCAGCGCAGGCGATCCCGAGCTGCCCTTTGCGGTTGTTTCCGCAGCCGGCCTTCTTGCCGGCAAGAACACTCCTCAGCTCGCGGGCAAGGCAGTCTTGATCGGCTTCGGATCGGTTGAGTTGAGCGATCGTCTGAATACTCCGGTCAGCACTCAGCTTCCCATGCCGGGCGTGGAGATCAATGCCAACGCGGTGGACACAATCCTCTCCGGCAGCACCATTTCACCAGCAGGACTGCCCTGGCAAATTGCAATCCTCGTTCTCGCCAGCGCGATTTCCTTATGGCTGGTGGTCCGCTTCCCTGGCGTTCGTGGGCTGCTTGGATTGGCAACGCTCCTGGCTGGAGGATACGTCGGCGCCTATCTGCTGTTTTCCCATTGGCATCGGCTGCTTTCGTATGGACCAGTGCTTCTGTCAGGAGTGCTGGCGGCCCCGTTGGCCCAACTTGAGAATCTGCTTTTTGTTGATCGCGAGGTAAGCGGACGATTACGCGATCTGTACCAGACGATCCGGCCCAATGCAGGACAGCCTTCCAAGCGCCTGCCGTGGAAACTGGCCGCTCTTACCGAACTTCAAACCGAACTTTCTTCCCTCTACGCATTCCAAAAGACTCTGCTCGAAACTATGCGTGAAGGCGTTGCGGTCTATGCCGAAGATGGAGCGCTACGGTTTGGAAATTCCGCTTGGAAGAACTTCTGCTCCCGCCATGGAGCCGCGCCTGAAACGTTGGCGGCATTGACTCCAATCACGGGTGCCTGGCCTGAGTTGGCGGCCGTAGCCCAGGCAGGCGGCGCTTTGGTGGAGACGGAACTGCCTCTGGGCGAGGAGCTTTGGCACTTCTATGCTGTTCCGCTGCCCTGGACGTCAATTGCCGAATCAGGAGCTGTGCTGCTGATTGTTGAAGACATCACAGCCCGGCGCGAGCGCGATCAGGCGCGCTCTGAAGCATTGAGTTTTGTTACGCACGAACTGCGCACGCCGCTGATCTCGATTCAGGGTTTTTCCGAGCTGATGATGCGCTATCCCGGTTCGCCCGCCGGCGCAGACGCTCCGGGCACCATCTTCCGCGAGAGCAATCGCCTGGTGGCGATGATCAACACTTATCTTGAGGTCCTGCGTCTCGATGCCGGCGCGCGGCCGCTGAAGCTGAAACGCGCCAGCATTCGCGGGATGCTGGACCACATAGAAAAGGTAGTGCAGCCATTGGCTGCGGCGGCGAAGATTCAGGTCACCGCAGAAATTGAAGATCGCGCGGAATCGCTTGCTTGTGATGAGACCTTGATCTCCGGCGCCCTGCTCAACCTGGTGAGCAATGCCATCAAGTACGGCGCTGCCGGATCTGAAGTTCGGGTCCGCGTTTCGTCCCGCGACCAGCAAGTCGAATTTGAAGTCCACAACTGCGGACCTGCCATTCCAGCAGCCGATCTCAAGCAGATTTTCGATCGTTTTTACCGGCCCGCCAGCAGCGAGTCCATTCCTGGCTGGGGGCTGGGATTGAGTTTTGTGAGGCGGATCTGCCAGCAGCACGGCGGCTCCGTGCAAGTAACCAGTGATGAAACATCGGGCACCTCGTTCACTTTCACGCTTCCCAGAGGCGCCCGCGAAATGAGTGAGGTGGCCCAATGAAAAACCGGATCGCTTTTCAAATTGCATTCTTCCTGATCTGCTGCGGCTTTCTCGCGGCCCAGGAACCGGCAACGGGGACGGCAAAGTTGCCTTATGCCGGCGCGACCATATCCGAATTCAAAGGAAGCGTCAGCATCCAGTTGCCGGGGCAGGCGCTTCATGCGCCCACTCGCGGTGAAGTCCTGCCCGCGGAAACCACGATCAGCACCGAAGATGGCCGGCTGTTGCTCCGGCTTTCCGACGGCAGCAATCTCCTGGTGCGGCCCAACACGCGCCTGGTTCTGAAACAACCTGAGTCCAACGGCTGGCGCTATCTGCAACTGCTGTTGGGACGGGTGCGCGCCGAGGTTCAGAAACGTCTGGGAGGCAGTTCGGGCTTCCAGATGGGGACTCCGAGCGCGGTGATCTCTGTTCGCGGCACCAAGTTTGAAGTCGAAGTAAATCGCGAAGGATTGACCGAAGTTGATGTGCATGAAGGCGTGGTACAGCTTGATTCGGCCAAGGGCATGGGAGAGTCCGTGATGATTCGCGCCGGCTTCTCCAGCCGTGTGGGGTTTGATGCCGGGCCGGAATCGCCCCGCCCCACGCGCGATATGCGTCCTGAACTGGACCGGCCAGGCCGCGACCGGCATTCAGGCGACGACGATGATGACGACTCCATTAAGCACCTGCGCGCCTCCAGCGACGACCATCATGGGAGTTCCGACTCTCACGATGTGAATAGCGGGAGTTCGAACGGAAGCAGCGGAGGAAGCGGGAGTAGCAGCGATTCCGGCAGCTCTGGCAGCAATGATTCCGACCAGCCCGGCTCCGGCAGGGACACGGGCGACCATCCGCACCATGGCGATGGCAAGCCGCCGACGGAATGAAATTTGCCTGGTCAAATATAAGGCCGGCACGAGCATCTAATAATCAATGCCATCCCGGAGGAGCAGGAACACGCAAGGGACGCGGTTTGCCGGTTTTCTTGTGGCTGTCCTGATCGCTTTACTGATTCTTGTGTTTCTGGCCAGCCGGTACAGGAAGATCAATCCCACGCCCAAGCTCGATCGCAAGGGAATGGCGACATTGCTTAACGACGGGTTAGTACCAGATCCCGGGGCGGCGCTTCTTGGCGCTCCACCGTATGCCACTGAGAGATCCGCGTTTCAAGGTTTGGGATTGCAGGTTCTCTCCGGCATGGATAACATCTTTAAGGCGAAATAGTGTTTCGTTCCTGACCCAAGGATTTTCATGCGTTCCAAGACCCCACCTCCCGGTAAGCAAAAAGCGAGGCAACACGCAAAAAGCCCCGTTTCGCCCGCGAACGGAGGGGATGCTCAGGCAAAACTTGGGAGTCGTTCCATCCCGGTAGAAATTCCCTCCGGCCCAGGTTTGGAGCCGCGTACAGATCAGACCGAAGCACTCCACATTGCCCAGGAGGAACTGAAATCGGAAGCCTCTGACAGCAAACTTTTGCA
Organism: Terriglobales bacterium; assembly: GCA_025934025.1. Classification (GTDB taxonomy): domain Bacteria; phylum Acidobacteriota; class Terriglobia; order Terriglobales; family Acidobacteriaceae; genus Angelobacter. The sequence continues at coordinate 1,341 of JAICYU010000191.1, read as the reverse complement.
GGACCTGAGCTCGCGGCTGATCTACCAGGAAAACATCGCAGAGCTGTACGAAGAGATCATGGAAGCCGCGGTCGCAATCATGAATTCCGACTTTGCCAGCATGCAGACGCTCTACCCCGAGCGCGGCGAAAACGGCGAACTGCGTCTGCTGGCTTGCCGGGGGTTTACTCCAGAGGCGGCAAAATTCTGGGAGTGGGTACGCGCTGACTCGAATTGCTCCTGCGGCGCCGCCCTGCATACGGGCCATCGCATCATCGTGCCCGATGTCGAAGAATGCGAGTTCATGGCCGGCAGCGCCGATTTGGCGGCCTATCGCCAGGCTGGAATTAGCTCCATGCAGAGCACCCCGTTGATTTCGCGCAACGGCAAGATGCTGGGGATGATTTCCACCCACTGGCGTACTCCTCATCAGCCTTCCGAGCATGACCTGCGTGTGTTCGATATTCTCACGCGCCAGGCAGCCGACTTGCTTGATCGCAAGCAGGCGGAAGAGGCGTTGCGGCAGGAGTTGGCGCTGCGCAAAAAAACTGAAACCCTGGTGGCCGGTGAAAAGCAGGTGTTGGAGTTGATTGCGTCGGGGGCGCCGCTGCGGGATGCACTGGAGCTTCTCACCCGGATCATCGAAGAGCGGTTTTCTGACCAGGGCGCCCTCGCCTCAGTTTTGCTGCTGGAGAGCGATGGCCGGCACTTGCGGCACGGCGCAGCTCCGAGCTTGCCTGATGCTTATAACCAGGCGATTGACGGCATCCAGATTGGCCCTGCGGTCGGCTCTTGTGGGACCGCGGCATTCCGGCGTGAGCAAGTGATTGTGACTGATATCGCAACCGATCCGTTGTGGAAGGACTTTTCCGGCCTTGCCCTCGAACATGGTCTTCGCGCCTGCTGGTCTACTCCGCTGTTTGCTTACGGCAAAATCCTCGGTACATTCGCTATTTACTATCGCCGGCCGCAAGCTCCCGCGCGCGAAGAGCTTGATGTGCTGGACCGCGTGAGCCGCACCGCTGCCGTCGCCGTTGAGCACGATTTCCTCGAAAAGGAGCGCAAGCGGGCAAGCGAGACGCACGCCCGGCTCGCGGCCATTGTCAGCTCGTCCGATGACGCCATCATCAGCAAGGACCTGAACGGCGTCATCATGACCTGGAATCGCGGCGCGGAGCGGCTTTTCGGCTACACCCCGGAAGAAGTCATCGGCAAGCCTGTTACCATCCTCATGCCTCCCGATCGCGTGGACGAAGAGCCAGCGATTCTCGAGCGCATCCGGCACGGTGAGTCCATTGAGCATTACGAAACGGTGCGCCGCCGCAAAGACGGCGCGCTGCTGGACATCTCTCTCACCGTCTC
>JAICYU010000024.1 GCA_025934025.1 Terriglobales bacterium | reverse complement strand
TTATCCTCTCCCCGCCGTCGCAGCGATGCTTGGATTTCTCTACGTCCTGTTCATGCGTCCTGAGTTTATGGTGGAAATCCGCTACGCCCTGGCGATCATTGCCGTCGGGCTGCTCATCTACTTCGTTCGGTCCTGGCGGCGGCGCGAATGGCCTTTTTCGGGGCAGCACGCTCACGATCCCCTGGGAGCCACAGTCCAATGATCTGCCATGTCTGTGGTCAGCGCTCCGAGGCCGGATAGTCCCATGGAGAACCCAGCCCAGGCACAGCTCTCTCCCAACCCGCTGGAGCAGTCGGCATTGGCGCCTTTGCGCGAACCGCTCTTCCGCAGCTTATGGATCGCCGCAGTCATCTCCTATACCGGAAGCTGGATGCAAAACGTCGCCACCGGCTGGCTGATGACTTCACTTACCAGTTCGCCGATGTGGGTCTCGCTCGTCCAGGTCGCGTTGAGCCTGCCGGTGTTGCTGATTGCCCTCCCGGCAGGCGCGCTGGCGGACCTGATGGACCGTCGCAAGTTCCTGCTGTTTACCCAAAGCTCGATGGTTGCCGCTGCCGGAATTCTCGGGGTGCTGGCGATCACAGGAAAGTGCACGCCCCAACTCCTGCTCATACTTACGTTTCTTTTAGGCGTTGGCGCTGTGATGAACGATCCCGGCTGGCAGGCTCTCACGCCAGATCTTGTTCCGCCATCGAAGCTGGCTTCCGCAGTTGCTTTGAATTCTGCTGGCTTCAACATGGCACGTGCTGTGGGGCCTGCACTGGGAGGATTGGTGATCGCGCTCACCAGTTCAGGTGTTGCCTTCCTGCTGAACTCGGCATCATTCTTCGGCGTAATTCTGTTTCTTTATAAATGGAAGCCCGCCGAGCACGAGCCGCGACCTGCAGGAATCACCTTCGGCGCAGCCATCAGAATTGGGTTGCGTTATGCGCGCCAGGAGCACCGGATTCGCGCAGTCCTCGTGCGCACGCTCCTGTTTTCGCTGTTTGCCAGTTCGTTCTGGGCGCTGCTGCCGCTCATCGCTAGCCGTTTCGGGGCGGAAGGCTACGGCATCATGCTGGCTTCGTTCGGCCTGGGTGCTCTAGCCGGAGCAGCTCTGCTCGCGCCGTTGCGCAACCGAGTTTCCTTCGATCATCTCATTCTGGCTGCAACCGTCATCTTTGCTGTTGCGCTCGGTGGACTGGTGCGATCTGATACGTTGCTGTTCTCTTCGTTGTTTGCCGCCGCCGCGGGCTTGGCTTGGATCACAATCCTGGCCAGCCTGAACTTCGTCGCCCAGATCTCGTGCCCGGGATGGGTCCGTGCGCGCGTCATCTCCATGTACGTTCTGGTACTCCAGGGCGGACTGGCGATCGGCAGCGCTATCTGGGGTGTTCTGGCCACTCACTCCGGCTTGAAATCAACCTTAACCATTGCCGCCGCAGCGCTGGTCGCGGGTCTCTTGGCAGCGCCGTGGTATCGTTTACAGGAATCCAGCAGCCACTAGTCAAGGAGAAAACGATGAAGCACTTGCGAGTTTTCTGTCTGTTGATGGTCCTCAGCCTCGCTGCCGGCGCTTTGGCGCAAGGCTCCGCCAACGCTCCCGCAGCCAAGCCGGCCACACCCCAGGCCCAGACTACGTCCCAGCCTGCGCCGAGCATTTCGAACGTGATTGATCGCGAGATCAGCCTGGTCGAAAAAGAATTTGTGGATGCGGCCGACGCAATGCCGGAAGACAAGTTCAACTTCTCGCCCACCGGCCTCAATATCCAGGGGAGCGATTACAAAGGCGTCCGCACCTTCGCGGAAGAAGTAAAACACGTGGCCACGGCGAACTACATGTTCTGGGGCGCCATCACCGGAGATCCCATGCCCGCCGGAGTCAAAGGCCCGAACGGCCCGGCTGACATCAAAACCAAGGCCGAGATCATGAAGTACTTGAAAGATTCCTATACTCTGGGACACAAAGCTGCGGGCATGTTGAACTCGGAAAACGTGGTCGGCACGGTAACGATCATGATGAGCCCGAAACCTGTTTCCCGGCTGTTCGTCTCAACATTTGCTGTGGCCCATGCGTTCGACCACTACGGACAAATGGTGGAATACCTGCGGATGAACGGCATCGTCCCACCGGCGAGCAGGGGCCAGTAGTAGGACAACCTTTAACCACAAAGGGCACAAAGGAGCACGAAGTCCTTTATCGAAATTGGAACTCTTCGTGTTCCTTCGTGTCCTTTGTGGTTGAGCGGTTTTCTGAGCGCAGGGCTACATCCCCGGCAGTTTCATCCCTGCGAGCCGGCGCGCGAAGCTTGCTTTCCCCATGTCTTTGAACATCTTTCGCATCTGCGCGTATTGCCGCAAGAGTTGATTCACTTCCTGCACGCTGGTACCTGATCCGCGTGCGATGCGCTTACGCCGGCTGCCGTTGATTACTTCATGGTGAAGCCGTTCGTGCTGCGTCATGGAGTTAATGATGGCTTCTACGCGCGTGAGCTGTTTATCGTCCACGCGATCGGCGGCCTTCTGCATGTTGGCAAACGGACCGATGCTAGGCAGCATCTTGATCACGTTTTGCAGCGAGCCCAGCTTCTTCACCTGGCGGAGCTGGTCGCGAAAGTCTTCCAGCGAGAAGCCGTCGCCTGTCAGCGCTTTCCTGGCGAACTCTTCCGCTTTTTTCTGATCAATCTTGTCCTGGGCGTGTTCGATCAGGGTCATCACATCGCCCATGCCCAGAATGCGGCTGACGATGCGGTCCGGGTGGAAGGGCTCCAGCGCGTCGTACTTTTCGCCGGTTCCGATGAACTTGATAGGCTGTCCGGTGACGTTGCGGATGGAAAGAGCAGCGCCGCCGCGGGCATCGCCATCCATCTTGGTGAGCACCACGCCGGTAAGCGAAAGCTTCTTGTGAAACTCGTCGGCCGAGCGCACGGCGTCCTGGCCGGTCATCGCGTCCGCAACAAACAGAATCTCCTGCGGGTTGAGCAGCTTCTTGAGCGACTGCATCTCCGCCATCAGTTCATCGTCAATGTGCAGGCGGCCCGCGGTATCCACGATCAGGAAGTTGCAGCCGGAATTGATCGCTTCTTTGCGCGCTTCTTTGGCGAGCCGTTCCACCGTCGCGGTGCTGGCTTCTTCTACTTTTCCTTCGTAGAGATTGGCCTTGATGGTGTCGGCAACCACTTTCAATTGCTGGCGCGCCGCCGGACGATAGACATCCACCGAGACCAGCATGGGCCGGTGCCCGCCTTTTTTGAGCCATGCGGCCAGCTTGCCTGACGTTGTGGTTTTGCCGGAACCCTGAAGCCCGGCCATCAGGATCACGGTGGGCGGCTGGGAAGCAAACTTCAGCTTGGCCGTATCTTTTCCCAGAATTTCGACCAGCTCGTCATGCACGATCTTGATGACCTGCTGCGCCGGTGATAGCGCCGTCATCACTTCCTGGCCAACGGCTTTCGCCGCGACCTGATCAATGAATTGCTTGACCACTTTGAAATTGACGTCGGCTTCCAGCAGCGCCATACGGATTTCTTTCAGCGCTTCCTGGATGTTTTCTTCCGTCAGCGTTCCCTGTCCGCGCAGGTTCTTGAACGCCCGTTGCAGTTTGTCCTGAAGATTTTCAAACATGATGTTGAGAGGATCTTTCGCGCCAGCGGTCCATCGCGGCGAGTTGTTCTGCTTCTAGTTTACCAGCCGTTCCCGGCGCGTCTTCCACGCCCAGGTAGCCGCCTGACGGCGCACATAGGTTAATCGCTGGATGTTCGGGCCCAAAGAGTAGTAAGAGTCTTGGTTCTCCTTTATGTTCTTTCGTGCCCTTTGTGGTTGGGAGCTTCTGAGTTTTTGCGTTCTCCGTGCCTCTGTGTCCTCCGTGGTGAAAAGGTGTTTCGATCTGCGTTCATCAGCGTAAATCTGCGGCGAAAGGTTTTGCCTTCGCCGTGCCTCTGTGTCCTCCGTGGTAAGACGGGGCCTCTCCTTGACACCCTCACGGTATGAGCGTAGCGTCGAGATAGAGCGAGTATTCTTCCTCACTTTTCAGGTCCTCTGAAACTAAGTCAGACCATCTGACCGATTCGTCTCACTCTTAGCTCCTCACAATAAGGAAGGTCCACATGTTTGCACGCAAGGTCTCTATCCATCTCAAGAAAGATTCGCTCACAGAATTCACAAAAACGTTGAAGCAGCAGATTGTTCCAATGCTGCGCAAGCAAAAGGGCTTCAAAGATGAGCTCGTACTGGCGGTCCCCGATAGCAATGACGTGCTTGCCATCAGCCTCTGGGAAACCCAAACCGACGCCGAGGCGTACAACAACAGCGATTTCAAAAACGTGCTGAAAGCTCTGGAAACCGTGATTGAAGGCACTCCGAGGGTAGGAACGCCCGAGGTCCTGCAGACCACGCTCTATGAACCTCGCGCGGTGGTTTCGGCCGCTTGATTTCCAGACCGCTTTCTCGTTGCAGAGGAGGCGGTCTCGAATTCAGAAAAGCCATTCTCTGGAATCGAGGTTGGTGATGAATTACACAAAGATTACGCTTTCGATCTCGTTCGCCGCGCTAGCTGTTGCGCTGTTAATCATCGGGAATGCCGGCTACCGCGTTTTGCTCCAGTTCACAATCTGCGCCTCTATCGCTTTCATCGTTGTGCACGCGCTGCGCGCCCGAGCGGAATATCGCTGGGCCGGGATCCTCGGCGGCATTGCGCTTCTGTTTCTGGCAGGCCAGGGATCGTTTGTGGTCGAGCTCATTTCTGTGGCGCTCTTTCTTATCTACTACCGTATGTGCATCGCGAACCCGGGATTCTCCGCGGTCTCGGTGGCAAACCGGCGAGGGTCCTGACATGAAAAAGTTGGCGTTCGTGACGAAACATGGAAATTTCCGCTCACACAAGGAGAAATTTATGATCCCGTACAGAGTTCAAGACCAAAGAGCTCAGATTAACGACGTGCTGGAAAGCGCGGTAATGCTGAGCTGGACGGAACTGCAAAAAGGCTTGCGTCCCGGGCGCATCCAGGTGGAATACGGCACGGCTCCCGAAGCGTCACTGCAGTATGTGAAGATGTGGCGCTCTCCCACGCGAGGAACCTGGGACCTGATTTGCGAGTACTGGATCTCGGCCGGCACAACAGGCAGACCCGCCATGGGCCTGACCTTCAGCAACGGCTACCATTCAGCCGCGCTGACGGAGATACTGCAAGAAGTGATGCTGCATCGCGACGGGCTTCCAAATGCTCTGGCCGGTCACACCGGAGTGAGCTTGATTCTGGTGCATGCGCCCACCATGGATGAGCAGCGCAAGGCGAAGCACTGCATCAGCGATGCCTACCAGCGTATTGGCCTGGCGTATCCGGAACCGCCACTAATGGCGGCCTGAGATGATCTCCGCTGAACTTCAGAACGGCGCCATGATGGTGCGCGAAGGATTCGTTATGCCGAACCTCGCCGGGATTGAGAGCCGCAGTTATTCGAAAACCTGGCGCACCATGACAGGCATGAACAATTTCACCGCCGAAAAGAGCCTGCGCCAAGCCGACCTGCACCTGTTCTTTCTTGCCGGCGAGCTGCGAGTGCTGCAACCGGGATGGGGCCTGGGCGCCATCCGGAGAGGCATCAAGCGGCTGCTCGCTATGGGCCGAAAGAGCGACACGAATTGCATGGAGATCACGCAAATAAACCCAAGACGTTTTCTGGGACTGCCCTATGTTGCGATCAGCGCCTACCGCTTCCACATCCAGAAAGGCTCGATGCTGTTCGCCACAGGTTGACGCAGATTAACGCTGATTATCCAGGCCAAAAGGTTTCTTAGGCGCCGACATCGCTGGTCATAAAGCCGATCATGTTCAGCATTGCCTCGGGCGTCTCCAGACTGTGCAATGAACCGTCTACCTTGGCTTCTGTCGGATCGTATCCGTTGTACAGCATCAGAATTGGGAGTTTCGGTTTCAGTTCTTTGATCCTGGTGACAAGGAATACCCGGCTTGCTTCAGGAACGGAATGGCACAATAAAACCAGATTGATGGATTTTTCAGTCTCAACAAAGCGGATGGCTTCATTGTCGTTCGAGGCAGCAGAAACCCGATACCCGGCGGCTTGCAAAACAAGAGTCCGGGAGTGTTGCAACGGCCGATCTCGACTGATGGTAAGGATGGAGTTTGTCATTATGCGCCGCTTTCTGGGGTGGAAATGGAAGGCGCAGAGTGTGCTGAGGATTCAGCAGGCAGTGGGTCTTCGGATAAACCGATATAACAAGTCTACTCTTAATTGTGAGTTTGTGAAAGGTAAGTCCCGAGGGACGATTCAAGCCCAACATCTTTCAAACGCGGAGGAACCGACCCCGACGAATACGCGGAGGAAAGATCTTTTCAAGCTGCGGAGTACGCAGATGAACGTTGATCGAAAAGCTTTTTCAAAGGTTCTTACAACGGAGCACCCGGCCCCCAAGCATTCGCCGATCACTGCGGTAACTCAAGCCAACTCTTATCTGCGCTTATCTGCGTGCATCTGCGGCGCGATGAAGTTCTGATTCTTCTTGACAGAGCCGTAGAATAGCAATATACATAGCACTGCAAGGTATATTGCCAGTCTATGAAACTGCTCACACGAAACGGGTCCAAGCCGGAGACCACCGATAAATGGGAGGCGCAACTGCGCAAGGGCTGCCTGGAATTGGCGATCCTGGCCAGTTTGTGGCAGGAGAAGCTCTATGGGCTTGAAATCCTGCGCGTGCTCCACCAGAACTCCAATCTGGTGCTGGCCGAGGGAACGCTCTATCCCATCCTGGGGCGACTGAAAGAAGAGGGGCTGCTCGAATCCGAGTGGGTGGAAGCCGAGGCGGGCCATCCGCGCAAATACTACTGGCTTACGCCTGCGGGAAAACAGAGAGTGATTTCCATGGCCCGTTTCTGGACCAGCTTTACGGCAAATTTCGACGGACTGCTCAAGCCGATCTTGAGCGGAAAGGCAGGGCGCTGATGAACACCGCGGCATGCAATCCAAAACTGGATCACTATTTTGGACAGCTTGAATCCAGGCTGTCCGATCTTCCGAAGAACCGGCGCGAGGACTTTCTGCTGGAGCTGCGCGCCCACGTGCTGGACCGTCTGGCGCAGATCGCCGTGCCAGGCGATGAAGATTGCGACGCAGTGTTGAAGGCGCTGGGAACGCCGGAGGAGATTGCGCGGCAATATCGGCTGGAGCTGCTGCTGAGCCGGTCGTCATGGAAGGTCTCGCCGCTTGCCGTGCTGCGGACGATGCTGCGGTGGGCGGTGGCGGGCGTCCAGGGATGGCTGATCTTCTGCCTCGCTCTTGTTGGCTACATGTTTTCCGCGTGCTTCTATATTGCCGCCGTTCTCAAGCCATTCTTTCCGCATAACGTGGGAGCGTTTGTAAGCGCACACAGCTTGAATCTGGCGCGCTTTCCTAACCCGCCGGCCGGGCACGATGTCCTGGGGCCTTATTTCATTCCAGTCTCAGGAATCCTGGGATACCTGTTCACGTTGGGGACCACGCTGCTGATCCGCTGGATCAACAGGCGTAGCCGGATATTGAAGCAGTTGTTGTAGCTGGGAAGATTGGCCGCGAAGGAACGCGAAATAACGCGCGAACGCAAACCGGCCGAGTCAAACCCAACATCTTTGAAACACAAAGGAACGGAGTGGCCCGAGGAGCGGAATCCATGCTGCCCAGGGTACAGTGGGGGCCGTGAAATCCCCTCTTGTCTGTCCTGATTGCAATCACACGCTCAACGCCATTGATTATCAAATCTGGGGCACGAAGCGGTTCAGCGCCACGACCGGCGAGTATGAGCAAGACGAGTCGCCGGGTAACACAGACATGCAATTCTCTTGTCCCCATTGTTCTGCCAAACTAGATCCAGAAGCGATACTCGGCTTCTGAGGCGATCTTGAAAAATCCAAATTGGACCCGAGAACAAGCTCTCGCATGCTTCAATCTCTACTGCCGAATTCCGTTCGGTAAACTGCACAGCAGAAACCCGGAGATCATCGCCTTTGCCGACGCAATCAGCCGGACGCCCAGCGCGGTGGCGATGAAGTTGGTGAACTTCGCCAGTTTCGATCCGGCGCACCAGAAGAGAAACGTTCGCGGGCTTTCTAATGCGAGCAGCCTGGATCGGGAGATCTGGGAAGAATTCGAAGCCGCGCCGAACCGGATCGCCGAAGAAAGCGAAGAAGTTTTCAACCGCTTGTCCGTGCCGGCTCTAGCTCCTGCTGAGGAGGAGTTGCGCATTCCGCAAGGCCCAACAGAAAAGCAGCTTACGCGGCCCATGCGCCTGGTGCAAAATTTCTTCCGGCGCTCAGTGCTCGCCAGCTACGGCTACAAGTGCTCGTTCTGCGCACTGGATGTTCGTGGCCTTCTGAACGCGAGCCATATCATTCCCTGGAATGTCCGAGAAGAGCTCCGCGCAGATCCTCGCAACGGCCTCTGCCTTTGCAGTCTCCACGACCGAGCGTTTGATCGCGGGCTGATGAGCGTAGATGAACAGCATCGGCTGATTCTCTCCAAGCGTCTGCGAAAGAAAAATCCGGGACCGCTGCACAAGGTGGCATTTCTGGATTTGGAAGGCGCGCGCATCAACCTGCCGAGAAGGTTCTTACCAGACAAGAAATCACTCGAGTATCATCGCGCGAACTTTTTCGCGAGAGAAGGTTGAACCTTGTGCACCGCACAAGGATGCAACCTAGTAATTTCCACAACTTACTGTTCAATTCTTGGGGAGAACTTCTGAATGGCCTGCTCAAGCGCGACACAAACGTCGTAGTCGCTCATTGCGGAAGTCTTTTGAACAATTACAAAACGCGATTTCAACTTCTCGGCTTCCGGTTCAAAATCGCTTTCAAACAACACGACGATCAGATCCTTATCGTGTTCAGCCCACTCTTCTACCTCATGCGCCGATGTTGCAAATGTGACGTAATGCTCGCCGTCATCACGAAGCAAATCCGCAAGATCGCTCGAATGAGTAGTCAGTTCCCCGAGGTAAACGATTGTCATAAACCCGCCCCTTCATCAAGCTGTAGAACCACGATTTAACTTGTTATCGCAAAATTTCTTTGTGAAACTTTTTAACCAGATCCTTCGCCACAGAGGGGTGTCGAAAAAATGCGGAGTATCCTAGGCTGGCTGCGGCGATGCCGGCCTCTTTGCCTCGGTGGTAGTGCGAATCTGATTGCCAAACAGCGACGTCGCGCAGCTTGTCCAAGTCTCTACTATGGGATTGGTAATCAGCAACAGATACCGCTAGTGCGATTTCGTCAAAGTCTCTCGCGGCATCGTCGATGGCGAGCACAAATACAAAATCAGCGTTTCTCAGGATAGAGGAAACCGCGAACTTCTTTTCCTTCGTGAACTGCTCTTTAGCTTTACGCTCAATGTCCAGTCTGGTGGCTGCCATTTGAGTGTCTCGGGCCGCAGTGTCCATAGCGACTATGTAGGCTGCCTGACCGGCATGAATCTTGAGTGCTGGTACCGGACTCGGTGTAGGACTGCTCATGGGGGTTGGGCTTGGCGCAGGTGTCGGCGCGGCCTGCGCCCACAAGTGTCCTAAACAAAACACCACAAGTATTGAGCCAAGAAACGTCTTCATGGCGTCTCCCTAAAACGGAATGTCGTTCGCCGAGGTGATGCGGTCGAAAGTGTACATACGAATGCTGGAAGGGACAACAAAAATATACTTAACAGAACCTTTGCCTTACCGGAGCAGGAACTTGTCCGGAGACGCCGCTACCACAAGCAGCGCGCAGGCAAATCGCTGCGGTGGGTTGGCTTGTAAGCGGTTCTTTTGATCTGTAAAATACAATTTTTTCAGAGTTGATAATTCTATGAAGGCGCGTCTTCATTCGACTGCGGTGATGGCGGTTAACCGCAAGGTTCTAGAACACCAAAGAGTTGTCTATTTGCTGGTCGCCAACCGGCCAATCAAGTACCGGCATGGAAAATCGCGCATCGCTTACATCGGCACGACGAGCAAAGGATTGGCTCGTGTAGCGACCAGCGTTGCATTTAGGGCGCAGGCCATCTTGTCCGGCTATGGTCTCTCCACCATGGAAGTACACATGGTCACTTGCCCGCCACAACGTAACGTGCGAACTTGGATTCTGCTTGAACGGGCGTTAATTTGCCAATTCGTACAATGGTTCTGGGAGCCTCCCAAATGCAATGCCCAAGGGAAGAACCTCAGGTGGACCCCTAAATTAGATCGGTATTTCACTAAGAAGGTCATTGACGATATTCTGACTGAGTTCGACGGCTAAATCTCGTCATATTTTTGACTCAGCGGATCGTATGCAAGCTCGGGTCATCCCCAAGCACTCGGCAATCGGCGCTTAGTCGTGGGTGTACAGTTTGATTTTACTCTGCACAATCGAGAATCTAGGCGCCCTTTGCCCGCAGCCTACTTTCCGCCTTGCGCGTAGTTTTCTTGCCGATGGTGGGGCGGCCGCCTTTGCGGCCGTTGGCGCGAGCGGCTGCGGCTTTGGCGCGACTTCGAGAAGATCCGCCGAGACGGCCGACGTGGCGCATCCAGGCGGCAGTCCCGAAAATGTTGTTGAGCAAGCCCGGGACATAATGGTCCACATCCAGTTGCGGCCAGCGCAGGCCGGTACCGCCGCCGAGAAGCTCGATCTGGGCGGCTTGACTTGGAGATGCGTTCTTCAAGCCTTGAAGATCCGATCGCGGAATGGAAACCTCGACTCCGTTAAAAAGTGCCAGCACCACGCGGTCTTTGTTAGCGTCATAGAATGCAGCGGCGGCGCGACGGTCGTCCGGCGCGAAGCGGCGAGCCTGCGCCAGGGCAGATTCGATCTGCGCATCTGTGGTGACAACCTTATGTTTCGCTCTCATGCATCTCCTCCCAGAGAGCCGCAAGCTCTTCAAAGTGCTCGGCGGCGGCAAGCAGAACTTTTCGCACGTCGCTCTTTTTGGCATTTGCCGGACGGATCGCATCTGGCCGACCAGCCAAAGCCACGTTTCCGTCTCGCAGCAAGTCAACAATGACTTCGACTTCAGCGGTGAAGCCGTGAACATGCCGAGGCTCATGGTCCTGCGGATATGCGACAAATCTGACGGCCCCGAAGCGCCGCGACGACATGGGTTGCATTATAACCCAAGATGCTTGGGTTGTGGCACTCTGGGCATTGCGAACGCTTGTGAAAGAAAAGGGTTGCCAGCCCGAGCGGTCTAGCCAGCGCTAAAGCGCATGCTTTCTAGCACTTATCGCGCCGCTAACGCGCCGCTCTTTCACCTTCCCGAGGTCGGGGGCAGTGTCCTTTTTCGCGCCGCAGCCCTGTCCTTTTTCTATATTGATTCTCATTGGCGAGCATAATATACTTATTAGCGACTGCTCAGGGCGGTCGTTGTAATTTGATATTTGATAACTGAATAAAAGCAGAGTTTAGCTCTTAGCCGTCAGCACTTAGTCTCTGTATGGCGACGATTTACTTGGTGCAAACCGGCGGTGCCTCGCGCAATGTCACTCCGGGGTGACGGTCGCTAAGTCCTTTGTTTTCGGGGTGGACGGGGGGAGGGTATGGCATTGCCAAAATCGCCGAAATTGCCAAAATTGAAAATTGGAACCCAACACCGATTTACCACGGAGGTCGCAGAGGTCACAGAGGAACCCTCTCAATTGCCATAATGGCCGGAATTGCCAAAGAGTGAAAACTGAAACGTCAAAACCGATTTACCACGGAGGGCACAGAGGCCGCAGAGAAACACCCTCGTATCAGATCCGTGTCATCTGCGTTCATCAGCGGTAAGGTTTTGGGGTTCACTCGCCAGTTCGAGCCAGTTCCACGGCGCGGACCAGGGCTTGGGTTTTGTTGAGACACTCCTGGTATTCGCTTTCGGGGACGGAGTCAGCCACGATGCCGGCGCCGGCCTGGATGTAAGCCTTTTTGCCTTTCACCAGCATGGTGCGGATGGCGATACAGGAGTCGAGATTGCCGGCGAAGTCGGCGTAGAGGACAGCCCCGCCGTAAATTCCGCGGCGGACCGGCTCGACCTCTTCGATGATCTCCATGGCCCGGACTTTGGGCGCGCCGGTAAGAGTTCCGGCGGGGAAGCAGGCGGCAAGCGCGTCGGCGGGGCTGAGGTCGGCGCGAAGCCGGCCTTCCAGAGCCGACACCAGATGCATGACGTGGGAGTATCGCTCCACGAACATGAGGTTTGCCACCTTCACGCTGCCGAACTCGCTGACGCGGCCCACGTCATTGCGGCCGAGGTCCACGAGCATGACGTGCTCGGCGCGTTCTTTTTCGTCGGCCAGCAGCTCCTGCTCCAGGCGAAGGTCTTCGGCTTCGTCGCGTCCGCGGCGGCGCGTGCCGGCGATGGGCCGGTACTCGAGCTTGCGTCCGGTGACGCGCACCAGCATCTCCGGCGACGAGCCCAGCACCGTCATTTCGCCCATCCGCAGGTAGTACATGTAAGGCGAGGGATTGACGCGGCGCAGAGCGCGGTAGATTTCAAGCGGCGGAATGCCGGGCTCGGTTTCCAGGCGCAGCGACGGGACGGCCTGAAAGACGTCGCCGGCCATGATGTACTCCTTGATGCGCTCGACGGTGCGCAGAAAGTTGCGCTTGGTGACTGACGACTTGATCTTGAGCGCGCCTCCGCGAGGCTTGGCCGGACGCAGATATTTGCGCGGCAGCGGTTGAGCAAGTTGGGCTTCAATGCGGGCGATGTCACGCACGGCGGCGTCGTAAGCTTTGCGCGCGGGCTGGCGGGCGACGTCAGCATTGGCGATGATGAAGATTTCGTGGCGCACGTGGTCAAAGGCCAGCAGGCGGTCAAAGAACATGAGCACGCAGTCGGGAACTTTGAGATCGTTGCGAGCATGCTCAGGAAGGCGCTCGAGCTGGCGAACGGCGTCATGAGCGAAGAAGCCGACGGCGCCGGCGGTGAACGGCGGCAGTCCGGGAACGCGCGCGGGCTTGTGCTGGCGCAGAAGTTGGTCGAGCGTTTTGAATGGGCTGGCTTCGAGCGATTGACGGCGGCCGTTCTTCTCGATCTCGATGTGGCGGCCATGAGCGCGCACGATCATGTAAGGTCGCGCGCCGAGAAAGGTGTAGCGTCCGACCTTCTCGCCGCCTTCCACTGACTCCAGCAGGAAGGCGTAGCGCTCTTCGGCAGCGATGTTCAGAAATGCCGAGACGGGAGTACGCAGGTCGGCGGCAACACTCTTCGCTACGGGAACCAGAGTCGCGTGCTGGGCAAGCTCGGCGAACAGTTTGAAGTCGGGCAGAAGCATTTGCGGAAGTATCTTAATTGATGGAGGTGAACGTTTTTGTGTTGATAGAGGTTCACGAAAGCAAGAAGTGTCAGGGCATGACTTTAGTCGTGCCGAAATCGTGTGAGTTGAAGTGGGCTTTTAGCCCCTGGGTGCCAGAATTCATCATCAAGGCGAGATCTCAGGCGCGACTCAACAGATCGAGATTCTCGTTGAAATTCCCGGAGGCGGCAGTCGAGAGGCCACATACGCGGGGCCCTTCGACTCGCACTCAGTCGCTGCTCTCCCTCGTGCTCGCTCAGGACGACAGTGTTAATAGATTCGTTTGCCGCACGACTGAAATCATGCCCTGACACTTCTTCCGGCAGTTGCTGCTCCTTCGACGCGATGGGCGGATGCGCCCAAACGTCACGCCTCAAATTAGCCTGACTTTCAGCATCCGTTATGAACTATAATGCGCGAAAACTTTTAACTATCCCCCGAAACCATCGGACGACCTGTAGATGACGTTCGAGCAGAAGATTAGGTGAAGACGGATGCTGGTTAGATTCTGGGGCGTTCGCGGTTCCACGCCGACGCCGCAAGCAGAAAACCTGCGCTATGGCGGCAACACCTCGTGCGTGGAGGTGCGCTCAGGCAACCAGATTTACATTTTCGACTGCGGCACCGGGTTCCGCAATCTGGGCAAGAGCATGGAGCAGCAGGCGAATGGGAAAGCGCTTTCGGCGCACATCTTTCTCTCCCATTTTCACTGGGACCATATTCAGGGTATTCCGTTCTTCGCGCCGCTCTATGAAAACGCGAAGAACGAGTTTGTGTTTCATTCTTCGAGCAGAACCCGCGGGTTGCAGCGCACGCTGGAAGAGCAGATGTCTGACCCGTTCTTTCCCGTCAACATGAACGAGATGGCGGCGAAGCGGCTCTACGTGGACATTGACGAAGGACGCACAGAACTGAACGGATCGGTTGTCCGCTCGATGTGGCTGAACCATCCGCAAGGCTGCCTGGGGTTCCGCCTGGAAGCTGAAGGCCAGGTGCTGGTGTACGCCACAGACAACGAACCCGGCGATGCGCTCTTTGATCAGAACGTGCGCAAGCTGGCCGAGGGCGCTGATTTACTGATTTATGACGCGCAGTATCTGCCGGAAGAATACGAAGCCCGCAAGCGCGGGTGGGGGCACAGCCACTGGCGCGAAGCCATCAATGTAGTAACGCAGAGCGGCGCGAAGGAGCTGGTGCTCTTCCATCATGATCCGGACCACACGGATGAGTGCATTGATTCCGTAGTGACCAAAGCGCGCGATTACTATCCGAGAGTGCGAGCTGCGGCAGAAGGAATGGAGATCAGACTGTGACGCGAAACCCAGCGGCTAAAGCCGAGCTCTTTTGAGCTATAAGACTGACACTTCTTGCCGTTTCCCAAGGCGTTCGACTTTACTGTCCTGCTCCTTCCAGCACGGCGGCGGCGCGATTCAAGACCTGGGTTAGATCGCGCAATTGCTCCGCGGTAAGCTGCGCGTTTTTGGCGTCAATGGCTTCATTCACGCCGGGAATCACTACGGCAGCGTAGCCGGTGTACTGGCCGGGCGCGTAAATAGCGTGACGGAACCACGGACGATTCGGCAGTCCCTGAGGGAGCAGCAGCGCGCGTTCAGCCGCGATGAGCGCATCATTCAGCTTGCTTGGATCTGGCGGCGGATTTTTTTGTAATTCCAGCGCCTTTGCTCCAGCCGCAGTAAAGCGTTTAGCGGCAGCTTCGGCTTGGCTGTAGTCCGGAGCGCCGGCGCCGAGCACCAGCCGCGCTTTCTCCTGCGACTGCTCAAGGTACGCGCTGATCTCTTTGCCGTAGAGCTCGTAGTCATAGGGCAGGATGTCGGCTGAAGCCATGTGCAGCGCTTCCAGTCCGAGCACACGCGCCATTTCCTGCTCGTAGACGAAAGTGGGATCGCCAAATTTGGTGAACCAGGCGTAATCGTCGAAAGTCGAGTGATAGACGCCGTAGGGGCCGCTGGAAGTCATGTCCGCCGATGGAATGCCGAGGTGCTGAATGAAGACGCTGTAATCTGATCCGCTGCCAAGGTCGCCGACGGGGACATCGTTTTCCACGCGAGCATTAGAGCGGCGGCCCTGATTGAAGTCGGGCGTGTGCTGTTCAGGTTTGGACCTCTCCTGCTTCCACACGTCGTACAGCATTCCGCCTTTGGGGCTGGGCACGAGCTTGGTTACGTCGCGGACGAAGCCTTTCAAGCTGGGGACGGCCGAAGCGTTGAAGTTCGGCCCGGAGACGGCAACGTCAAGATTGAAATACGCGGCTGCATGCGCCAGATTACGCTCGTTCTGCTCGCCCCATTCGGTAGAGCCGATGAGGCCTTCTTCTTCGGCGTCCCAACTGGCGAAGACGATGGTGCGTTCGGGCTTCCAGCCATCGTGCATGAGAGTTTGCATGCCGTGAATGGTCTCAAGCATCGCCGCGGTGCCGCTGCTGGGATCCACCGCACCGTACACCCACGCGTCGCGATGGTTGCCGACGACGACCCACTGGTCGGGATACTTTGCGCCGGCAATTTTGCCGATCACGTCCCAGATGGTGAAGTAGCGGTAGTCCTGCTTGAGGTGCATCTTCACCTTCACCGGGCCTGGGCCGACGTGATAGGTGAAGGGAAGCGCGCCTTGCCAGTCGCGAGGAGAATCGGGCCCACCGAGGTTCTCAAGAATGGGCCGCGCGTCCTGATACGAAAGGGGGGTGGTTGGAATCTTGGGCATGTCGGCGGCCTGCTCCGGGGGAGTGCGCTTCGCATCTGGCAGGTCAACGGTTGAAGCAATGCCCGGCGTCGTCGGGTCACCGGGATACTTGAACATGTACTGGATGGATCCGCGCTGAACACCGGTTGCGGGTCGCCATGGACCTTTGGGATAGGCATCGCCTTTGAAGTAGCCGTCGTCCCAGGGATCGGAATAGATGAGCACGCCGGCGGCTCCGTGCTCCTGTGCTACGAAGCTCTTTACTCCGCGGAAGTTCTGCCCGTAGCGGACAATGACGATCTTTCCTCGGACGTCAATATGCATTTCTTCAAGCTTCCTGAAGTCGTCCGGAGTGCCGTAATTGGCATAGACCACTTCGGCTTCAACGTCGCCCGAAGGCGACGAGCCGTTGAAAGGCGTCACGACACGCGGATTTTCGTCGAAAGGATCGCCTTCCACGTGCTCGCGCGTGGGGCCGCTCATCTTTACGTTTGCAGGAGCGGTGACGGTCACACTGATTTCGGCCGGGTGGTTCATCCAGACCCTATAAGGGATGATCTCGGTTTCAAGTCCGGCGACGTGAAAGCTCTTGGCAACGTACTCGGCCGTGGCGAAGTCCTCGGGCGTGCCTGCGAGGTGAGGAAGCCGCGTAAGAATCGCCAGATGCTGCTGTGCGCCCTTGGTGGTTGGGACAGCCAGGAATCGCTGGTCCCACTGGTACTGCCGGCTGAAGTCGCGGAAGCCGAAAACTTGCGACGGCGCTTTCTGTACTGGCGCAGGTTGCTGGGCAAAGCTGGTGAGGATGAAGACTGAAAGAACGAGAGCAAGTCGGGCAGGCTTATTCATTATGCTCCTATACGCACCGGATAAATCGAGAAAACCTGCAAGATTACATTATGCAAGGGTGGCAGTGGAAGTTGCGGAACCCCGAAAGGGCGTCACCTGATCTGCTGCATATAGATGACATAGGAACTGAACCACAGTGAGCTGGGCAGCGTGCGGGGAGGACGCGCCGTGACGATCACGTTGTAATCGGAAGAGACCGGCAGAAATTCCAGCACGGATTCGGGGACTTCGGTCGGCTGCACCAGCGCCAGATAGCGCAGAAAGTCGGCCAACTGTGCGCCTCCGGAAAAAGCTGAGCCGGCAAACGAGAGTTCCACATTCTCGTCCGCGAAATGGCAGGCCAGAGTGGCAGCCAGCGATACGCCCCGCTCAAACTGGGCCGTTGGAACTGTTCCCGGGGCGCAGTTATCGAAGACCACGCGAAGCCGCCGTTCGTCTTCGCGCTCAAACTCCCGCACTTTGAGCGAACCTGTTTTGGCGGTGGCTTTCCAGTCCACATAACGAACGGAATCCTGAGGCGTGTGTTCGCGGATCAGGTACAACTCGCTGCCTCGCCCGCGCAAGTAAGAGACGAACTCGCCGGTAATCATGGGCAGAATGTCGAGCATGGCATCCTGCTCCAGCAGTCCGGGATAAACCAGCAGGTCGCGTTGGAGCTGGACTTTCTTGCTCTTGGTGAGGAATGAGAATGGAAAACGCGTGGCCAGATCGAATGAGTCCTGGGTGTAATACCCGCGGCGGGGAAAGGTCAGTGCCACTTCCACATC
The DNA here is from genome assembly GCA_025934025.1 of Terriglobales bacterium. Taxonomy (GTDB): domain Bacteria; phylum Acidobacteriota; class Terriglobia; order Terriglobales; family Acidobacteriaceae; genus Angelobacter. The sequence continues at coordinate 9,156 of JAICYU010000024.1, read as the reverse complement.
GGCTTGATTGTGCGCAGGCACAAAAGGGAAGTACACAGGTTTGGTAAGCACTTTGGGCTGGCGCGGCTGTGGACCCCTGCGCCGCAGTGTGTAGTCGGGCAAACGCAGCCATTTTTTCCGGCTGGGAAAGATAAACTGTGTTTTTTGCCATTCCCATCCTGTGTTTTTTTTCTTCTTCTCCGCAGGTGAGAGCACCTTCACGGAGAAGCCGGGGAGCCACAGCCGTGGATTGATAACGCGCACACGGACGGCCACCGGGCGTCCGGCAAAGGCATTGCGGGGCATCAGGATTTCAAGTTCCAGCCCGCGCAGCATGGCCGCAGAAGCAATTCCTGAGACCACGATGGCAGCCAGCATCGCAGCTAGAACAATGAAAAGCAGGTTATTGCCGGTGTTGAGAGCAGCGATTCCTATCAGCAGCGTCACTCCCAAATAAGCCATGCCCTCGCGCGTGAGCTCATAATGCAAGGCCTCGCGCACGCGACTCGCGACGACGCGCTGTGCCAGAAACGGCACGGTCGCAATTCCGACCAATGCCGAAAGCAGGAGGGCCAGCCAGGCAAAGATGGCCGTAGCTGCCCGGTTACCAGCCTCACGCGCGGCTGACGAGAAGACTGCCGCTGCAAAGGCGAGGATCAGGCCAGCAACTGCCAGCAGGAACCGTAACCAGGCTTCGCCATCAAGATTGGCCCACACGGATTTGAGATATTTCTGCAAACGATCTTTTGTGGCTCGCGAAGCTTAGTTTCCCACAGCTTTGCGCTGCGGGTGCGCGCAAAATCAAACTTTGGAGGTCCGCGATGTGCACCGAAACTAAGGCAAGAAAGAGGGCAACCGTAAACCAAGGCAGTGCCTCAAAATTAACTGATATCGCCTCTGTCGCTTCTGTTTGCGGGATGTTCTGTAACGTCCCGCTTCTTTTTTCCCGCCCGGACTTAGGTTGTCGCCCATCAAATACAAGAAATAGAATATATATCCTATTTTCAGTAGCCGAGTTAGTTGGGAGTGTCTATAATTCTTTAGACGGGCAAAAACTCAGCGATTTTGGGTGCTGAACCCCCTATTCATGGCATCGAACTTGCAATCATCGTCGACGAGCCTCGTTTCTCCGAAGGAAGAAGTGTCTCCGCTGACAGCGGCGAGATCTTCGTTCAGAGAACTAGAAGGACCGGGAATCAGGATGCGCAAGGACTACATTATCCGGGGTTCGGCTGTGATATTGGCCGTGCTCACCGTTCTGTGTGTAGTTTTTGCGATTGTCAATTTCCAAAAGGACAGCCAGTTTTCCGCTCCTGATGACGGCGTCTGGTGGGTGGAGCATAGCGGCGGTTTGTTCGCAAAGCGAGTGGTCCCCGGCGGCCCTGGTGATAAGGCCGGAATCAAGGAAGGCGACCAGCTCATTGCAGTTTCAGACGGGCTGAACACGAAGTCTGCGGATAAGCTGCTTCCACGTAACGATAAAGACCAACCCAAAGTCAAAGCCCTTAGCGCGGTGGCGCAGCTTGAGCGGCGCTTGTACGCGATCGGCGTCTGGTCGAAAGCTGATTATGTTCTCGATCGGGACGGCTCAAGAATGGGGGCGTCCGTCATTCTGTCGCCAACGGATCGCAGTCTCTATTTGGGCGAGCGCCTGATCGGGCTCATCTACCTCGGCATTGGCATTTACGTTCTGTTCCGTCGCTGGACGGCCCCGAAATCCACACACTTTTACATCTTTTGCCTCGTCTCGTTCGTCCTTTATACCTTCCATTACACAGGCAAGCTGAACACGTTTGACTGGATGGTGCTGTGGGCCAACATCGGGGCAACGGTGCTTCAGCCTGCGCTGTTTCTCCATTTCGCGCTTACCTTCCCGGAGAAGCGCAAGTTTGTCGCGAAACATCCCTGGTCTGCGGCCCTGGTCTATTTGCCCGGCGCCATCATCCTGGCAATTCAGATCACGGCAATCAACTTGTTCCAGGCTAGTGAAGCCCTGCGCTGGAACCTGGACCGGACGCAATGGTCGTATCTGGCTCTTTACTTCATCATCGCCGCTGCTGTGCTGTGGAGCAGCTACCGCCACGCCAACACTCCTATTAAGAAACAGCAGTTGAAATGGATCTCGCGCGGCACTGTGCTGGCCATCACGCCTTTCACGCTGTTCTACGTTGTTCCCTATCTCGCGGGAACCATGGCGACTCCGTTGATGAAGCTTTCGGTGCTGTCGCTGGTTTTCCTGCCGCTTACCTTCGGGTATGCCATTGTGCGCTATCGCCTGATGGATGTGGATATCATTTTCAAGCGCGGCGTGGCTTACACGCTTGCCACAGCGGCGATTGTCGGCGGCTACTTTGTTGTAATTGGAAGTCTGGCGGAAGCCGTTCATGCCAAGCTGCCCAACGCAGGCACGGCCGGCCTGATCGCGGCAATCATCATTACCGCGTTTGCTTTCGAGCCGCTCAAGAACTGGATTCAGGAGCGCGTTGATAAGTTCTTCTATCGCAAACGCTACGACTACCGGCGGACGCTGATTGAATTTGGCCGCGAACTCAGTTCTGAGGTGGATTTGAGCGCCATGCTGCTCTCGGTGAATGATCGCCTTTCGCGGACGCTCGGCGTGGAACGTGCTGCCATCTTTCTAGCTACCGGCGACGAGCAGCGCCCGTTTGAAATGGCGCAGTCATTCGGTATCTCGCATTCTTCCGCTCCGCTTGACCTGAGTTTTCTCGTGGTTGAGCGACCGGAGCACTACGGCGCTCACATCTTTTTTGACAATACCCGCAAGGCCCTTCAGGAAAGCGCCACCGCGCGCGAGACCATCGCCCGGCTCAACCTGAATTACTACATTCCTTGCATGGTGCAGCATCGCACTATCGCCGTGCTGGGATTGGGAAAGACCACCTCGGGTGACTTCCTCTCCAGCGAAGACGTGGAACTGTTGGAAACGCTGGCCGGTTACATTGGGATTGCCATCCAGAACGGACGGCTCTATGCCTCGCTCGAGCAGAAAGCCAGCGAATACGAGCGGCTGAAAGAATTTAACGAGAACATTGTGGAATCCATCAGCGTAGGCGTTCTCGCGGTGGACCTGGAAGACCGCGTGGAATCCTGGAACTCGCAGATGGAAGTCATGTACGCCATGCCGCGGTCGCAGGTGTTAGGCCATCGCTTGAGCGAGGTCTTTCCTTCCAGCTTCATGGAAGAGTTCTATCGCGTGCGCCAGAATCCCGGCATCCACAATCTGTACAAGTTCCGTCTGGGGACGCCCGCAGGCGACACCCGCACCGCAAACATAGCCATTGCTCCGCTGGTCACCAAAAGATTCAGCGTGATCGGCCGGCTCATTATCGTGGACGACATCACGGAGCGGATCGAACTTGAATCACAGCTCTCGCAGGCGGAAAAGATGTCTTCCATCGGAGTGCTGGCGGCCGGCGTGGCCCACGAGGTCAACACGCCGCTCGCCGTCATCTCCAGCTACGCGCAGATGCTCTCCAAACAGATTAATGGCGATCCTAAGCTTGGCTCTCTGCTCGATAAGATCACGCGCCAGACCTTCCGCGCGTCGGAGATCGTCAATAACCTGCTGAACTTTTCCCGCACCAGTGCGACTGAGTTCAGCGATGTTGATCTGAACAAGATCGTTGTCGAAACGCTAACCCTTCTGGAACATCAGCTCAGGACTTCGCGCATCAAGGTGGAAACGGATTTCTACCCGGAGCTGCCGTTCATCCATGGTAATCCTGGCAAGCTGCAGCAGGTGTTCCTGAACCTCTTCCTGAATGCCAAGGACGCCATGGCGGGTCGCGGCGGAACCCTGAACGTGCAGACGCGCAACGGCACCGGCGTGCAGGTGAACATCGCCGATACGGGCAGCGGCATCGCGCCCGAACACATCAGCAAAATCTATGATCCGTTCTTTACCACCAAGACGGCGCCGCGCGAAGGGCAAGCTCGCGGAACCGGCCTTGGTTTGTCAGTGACCTACGGGATCATCCAGGAGCACGCAGGACAAATTCGGGTGGACTCGGCTCCCGGCCAAGGCACCATATTCCACCTGGAATTCCCCCTGGTTCGAAAGGCAATCAATGTCTGAAGCTGCCGTATTAAGCCGCCACGGCTCCGCCACTCTCCCCGGCAATGGTTCTGTCCTTATCATTGACGACGAAGCAGCAATTCGCGAATCGCTCGAAACTCTGCTGGAATTTGAAGGATATTCCGTGCAGTCGGCCGAAACAGGAGAAGAAGGTCTGGCCCGGTTGGGCGACACGCCCTACGACCTGGTGCTGCTGGACTTCGCACTGCCGGACCGCAATGGATTGGAAGTGCTGGCGGAAATCCGCAGCCGCGATCCGCAGCTCCCGGTCATCATGATCACCGCTTACGGCACGGTGGACAATGCCGTGCGCGCCATGCAGAACGGCGCCACCAACTTTATCCAGAAGCCATGGGACAACGAGAAGCTGCTGGCCGATGTCCGTGCCGCGGTTGCCCGCAGCCGCGCCGAAGCCGAAAACGAGCAGCTTAAACGCGCTCTGAAGCAGCGCTACAGTTTCGAAAACATTATTGGCAAGAGCGATCCCATGCTGCGCATCTTCGATCTGGTCGGTCAGGTCGCTACCAGCCGTTCCACAGTGCTGATTCAGGGTGAAAGCGGTACCGGCAAAGAGCTGATCGCCAAAGCCATCCATGCCAACTCGCCACGCAAGAACCAGCCGTTTGTTCCAGTGAATACCGGCTCCATGCCGGCAGACCTGCTCGAATCCACGCTGTTCGGTCACGTGAAAGGCGCGTTTACCAGCGCGATTTCATCCAAGAAAGGCCTGTTTGAAGTTGCCGACAGCGGTACCATCTTCCTCGACGAAATCGGAACCATGAGCCTGGAAACTCAGGCCAAGATCCTGCGCGTGCTCCAGGACCGCAAATTCATGCACTTGGGCGGCGTGCATGAAATTCAAGTGGATGTCCGGGTGATCGCCGCAACCAACGTTGATCTGAAGTTTTTGGTTCGGGAAGGCAAATTCCGCGAAGATCTTTTCTATCGCCTGAACGTAATTACCGTTGACCTGCCGCCGCTGCGTGGCCGGAATCAGGATGTTCCCCTGCTGGTCAGCCACTTCCTCACCAAGTTTTCAGCGGAAAACAGCAAGAGTGTCCATCATGTCTCGCCGGAAGCTCTCCGCCCGCTGATGGATTACGGCTGGCCGGGAAATGTGCGGGAACTCGAAAATGTGATCGAACGCGCTGTGGTGCTCGCGAATGGGCCAACGGTTGGAATTGAGCTGCTGCCGGATCACATTGTGGGTCGCGGCGCGAGCGGAAAGATGTTTGAGCACCGCCCGGATGCTTCGCTGTTTGAGATTGTGGAAGATTGCGAGCGCCGCCTGATTCTTGACATGTTGGAGAAATGCAATTGGAACCAGACCGAAGCCGCCGAGCGCTTCCATATTCCGCTCTCCACCCTGAATCAGAAAATTAAGCGATTGAACATCGAGATCAGGAAACGGGCAGCAAATCCGCGAGAAGCTTGATTTCTCTTCTATCCCTCATCTCTGCCTCAAATATCGAGCCACGCAGTCGAGCTCTGGTGCAGCCACTCTCAGTAGGTTGAGTATGTATCCATGGTTCGAACTGCTCGGATTCAGTTCTGTCCATCCACTCGTCCACTTCAAAGCCTCTGCTGCACTGGCGCGGGCTGCTGCTCGATTTTCACTCGCTCCTTGCCGTGCCTCGGCAACATAGATGTTGGATAGCTTCATCTATTTTGATAACGCGGGAGGGTAACGTATGACGAAGCGAAGGCTCTTGGGTCTCACAATCGTAATGGTTTTTCTTGCAACAACACTATGGGCGCGGGAAGACAAGCTCACCAATACAGGAATGGCGCCGGCCGCTCAAGGCAAAGTAATCACCGGAAATGATCGTAACGGTAACACCGAAATTGATGTGCAGGTGAAGCACATGGCCACGCCGCAGTCGCTCACGCCGGCCAGGCAAGCTTATCTGGTCTGGGTGCAGCCTCATGGACAACCGGCACAACTTTTGGGAACGTTGCGGGTGAACGAGGGCCTGGAAGGCAGCCTGAAAGCATCCACTCCTTACAAAGATTTCGACATTTTCGTTACGGCGGAAGACCAGCCCAAACCGGATACTCCTTCCAGCACAGTGATTCTCAAAGGCAGCGTGGAACGACACTGAGGCGATCGGGCCATCGGCTCATCGGTAGAACGCTTAAGCAATACCCCGCCCCTGCTTGGCCAAACTACTCATGGCGATTCCCCCATGAACCGATGAACAGATGATGCGATGGCCCGATTCGTCCAACTCCTGCCCGATTAATCTTGCACCGCAGCTCATAGGCATTTCTGACGGCCATTGTCCTTCCGGTTCAGCAATTACAGAACTATTACAAAGCACCGCTTCCCTGCCTGTTAGCTTGGAATCAGAGAAATTAGAGAAATAAGTGCCGAGGAGAGAAGAACAGTGAGCATCAGGAGCGACCGGACTTTCAGAGAACCAATCAGTTGGATGACGACTTTTTTTATGGTGGCTTTTCACCTCGGGGCCATCGCCGCGCTCTTCATGTTCAACTGGAAGGCTGTGCTGGTTTCGCTGGTGCTGCTGTGGGTGGCTGGAGGCCTGGGTGTCGGGATGGGTTATCACCGGCTGCTGACCCACCGTGGGTATAAGACCTACAAGTGGGTGGAATATCTGCTCACGATATGTGGCGCGCTGGCGCTTGAAGGCGGTCCCTTCTTCTGGGTGGCGACCCACCGGGTCCACCACCAGAACACTGACGTGGAAGGCGATCCCCATTCGCCAAACGACGGCGGGTTCTGGGCGCACATGGGATGGATTCTCACCGGACGCGTGATGCACAACCATGCTGAAGAGCTTCTTCCCTACATTCCCGATCTGCGCAAAGATAAATTCCATACCTTCATCAGCCGTTGGCATTGGGTTCCGATTACGCTCTCTGGAATCGTGTTGCTCGCGATTGGCGGATGGCCCTTTGTGTTCTGGGGAGTCTTCTTCCGTGCTGCGCTCGGGTTGCACGTCACTTGGCTGGTCAATTCGGCCACCCATATGTGGGGGAAACAGCGCTTCCTTACCGGAGACACTTCAAAGAACAGCTTCTGGGTGGCAATTCTTACCTACGGTGAAGGCTGGCACAACAACCACCACGCCCATCCTCAATCCGCGCGTCACGGATTGGCCTGGTATGAAATTGATTTCAACTGGTACGGAATCAGCATTCTGCGGATGCTCGGCCTGGCTTGGGACGTGAAAGCTCCCAGCCTGGAGTCGCTGGAAAAGAAAGCTGCCGCTCGCGCCGCGATGATCCACAAGCCACTCAGTTCGCTCGCCGGCGGCGACGACTAGCTCGAGAGGTCCACTTCCCACAACGGAATAAGAATCGGGCTCTGCCCCGACCTGCTGCTTTGGCCAGCTCGCCTCGGCCGCGAGAGATTGTCGTATCATCTCATCCAAGAGGCAGGGAGCAGGTCCATGAGCAGTCGCAACTTTCCTGAAATTGAAAAAGGCGAAATAGCCAGTGTTAATCCGGCAACCGGAGAATTGCTTCGCCGCTACGAACAGCACTCAGAAGCCGAAGTCAACAGCAAGATCGAGTTGGCGTTTAGCACCTTCCGTCATCATCGCAAGACATCTTTCGCTTCGCGAGCGCAGATGATGCTACGCGCTGCGGAAACCCTGGAAAGCCGCAAGCAGGAGCTGGGCAGAACGATGACCCGGGAAATGGGAAAACCTCTTCGCGCGGCCGTTCAGGAAGCAGAGAAGTGCGCGCTGGCGTGCCGCTACTATGCGGAAAATGCCGAGCGCTTTCTGGTCCGCGAAGAAGCAAAGACCAATGCGGCGCAAAGCTATGTCCTGTACCAGCCCCTTGGAGTGGTGCTTGCGATCATGCCGTGGAATTTTCCCTTCTGGCAGGTGTTCCGGTTTGCCGCTCCGGCCCTGATGGCGGGCAACGCCGGGCTGCTGAAACACGCTTCCAATGTCCCGCAATGTGCTCTCGAAATCGAAGCCATCTTTCATGAGGCCGGCTTCGCTGAAGGCCTGTTTCAAACCCTGCTGCTTTCGCCGGAGCGCACGGGCCGGGTAATTGCTGATCCACGCGTGGCAGCCGTCACCCTTACGGGAAGCGTGGGCGCAGGCAGCAGCGTGGCTTCTGCAGCAGGCAAGCAGATCAAAAAGACAGTGCTGGAATTGGGAGGAAGCGATCCCTTTATTGTGATGCCCACCGCCAACCTGGAGAAAGCCGTGGAAACCGCTGTCCAGGCGCGCGTGGTCAACAACGGGCAGTCTTGCATTGCGGCCAAGCGCTTTATTGTGGACCGCAGTATTGCCGATGGGTTTGAAAAGAAGTTCGTCGAACGCATGCGCTCCCTGAGAGTAGGCGATCCCATGGACCCAGCCACCGATGTTGGGCCGTTGGCGACCCCTGATTTGTTGCACACCTTAGAAGAGCAGGTGAAACAGACGGTCGCAATGGGGGCCCGTGTTCTGATTGGCGGAAAGAGGGTAAATCGCCAAGGCAATTTCTTCGAGCCAACGGTTCTATCGCAAATTCCGAAAGGCTCGCCCGCCTTCGATGACGAGCTGTTTGGCCCGGTGGCTTCCCTGTTCCGGGCAGATGGAATGGCCGACGCAGTCCGCATTGCGAATGATTCCAAGTTCGGGCTCGGCGCATGCGCCTGGACCAATGATGCCGCCGAGCGCGAGCTGTTCATCACTGAAATCGAATCAGGATTGGCGTTCGTGAACGGAATGGTGGCCTCTGATCCGCGCATTCCGTTTGGTGGAGTGAAGCAATCAGGGTACGGCCGCGAGCTGAGTCATCATGGAATTCGCGAGTTCGTGAACGTGAAAACGGTTTCGATCTATGAGGTCGCGGCAAACCGTAGTGCCACGGAATAAATGGGACGGCACGACACTTGACCTTCTCTCAATGGCTGTCGCCGGCGAGGCTCGTGACAATGGTCATTTTGTACTTTGCCGCCTGTACACAGATGCTGTCGTCCTGAGCGGCAGCGAGTAGGAACGAATGAGGCGAAGTCGAAGGATCCCATCACCCTTCAGGACGGCAAGCTCGCTTCAGAGAATTTTGGCCAGTATCACTTTACGTTGGAACGCGGGCACTCCTGCCCGCGACAAAGC
>JAICYU010000061.1 GCA_025934025.1 Terriglobales bacterium | reverse complement strand
GGATTCAAGCTGGTTCTTGATATCTGCCGGCAACTCCTCCCAAACGTCTTCCCATGTCGCGGTCAACTTGGCGCCCTGTTTGATCAGAGTGTTAGGGCCCCAGGAGTTGCGCGAAGTCACATTCCCGGGCACGGCAAACAGTTCGCGGCTCTGTTCCAGGGCGCAACGCGCGGTAATGCGAGTGCCGCTGTATTCGCCGGCTTCCACCACCAGAACACCCAGCGAGAGCCCGCTAATGATGCGGTTGCGAATGGGAAAATTCTGTGGCGCGGCAAACGTTGCGAGAGGAAATTCGCTGATGAGCGCTCCACCGCATCCCAGAATTCCCTCGGTGATCTTCTTGTTCTCGCGTGGGTAGATCACATCCACCCCGGTGCCGAACACCGCGACTGTCTGGCCGTTCGACTTGATGGCGCCACGATGCGCAGCCGCATCCACGCCGCGCGCCAGCCCGCTGAAGATCACCATCCCGCGCGCCGCCAGATCGCAGGAGAGTCGCTCCGCCATGCCGATTCCATAGGGAGTGGGATGTCGCGTCCCTACGACTGCGATTCCCGGTCTGCTCAAGGCTTCGGCTACGCCACGCACGTACAGCACCAGCGGCGGATCGTAGATTTCGCCCAGCCTCGCAGGCCAGCGCGGATCATCGGCGCATAGGATCTCGATCTTCTCCGCAGTGGCTTTGGCAAATTCTTCATGCGCGAGCTCCAGCGATTTTCCCAGCGCAATGTGCTGCGCCGACTGCGCCTGCAGGTTAATCGCTTCAAGCTCCGTCAATGAAGCATGAAAAATTTCCTGCACAGCCCCGAAGTGCTCCACCAGCTTGCGCCCGCGCGTTGGACCGAGACCGGGCGTTAAAGAGAGCGCGAGCCAATAAATGTTGTTTGAGGTTCCCGTGGTCGCGGAGGCCATAAAAGAGTGGATGTCACCAGGCTGCGGGGACTGTACACGGATTGGGAAAAGCATGTCAATACGAGCCGCTCTATTGCACTTGTTACAATTCCTCCATGGGCCGCTTGCGTGTTTCTGCCATCAGCTTTCTCAATACCGCGCCTCTGATGTGGGATTTTGAGCAGGGCGAGGCTGCGGAGCGGCTGCGCGCCAATTTCGATGTGAGTTATACCGTTCCGTCGCGCTGTGCCGATGAACTCAGATCCGGCTTAGCAGACATCGGCATTATTCCCGCAGCGGCCTACACCACAATTCCCGATCTCGTCATTGTTCCTGATATCGCGATCGCATCGAAGAATGCGGTGCGCTCGATTCTTCTCATCAGCAAAGTGCCGCTCGAAAAAATTCGCAACGTTGCCGTGGACGAATCCTCACGTACTTCGGCGGCGTTGGTGGAGATCTTTCTGAAGAAGTTTGTGGGAATTGATCCGGGATTCAGCCGCCAGGATCCAGACCTCAAGACCATGCTGCAATGGCACGATGCCGGACTGCTGATCGGCGATCCTGCACTGCTGGCGAATACCAGAGACTTGTATGTCTATGATCTGGCCGAGCAGTGGCGGCATTGGACCGGACGCCCGTTTGTGTTTGCCTTCTGGGCGGTGCGCAAAGCCGCTCTAGCACAAGCTGCGCCTGATCTGAATGTCGCGCGAGTGTTTCAAGAATCCCGCGACAACGGAGTTCGCCACATTCCGCAGATCGCATCTGTCTGGACCAGCAAACTGGGATTGCCGGAAACTCTGATTCGCGAGTACCTTACTCAGAACATTGACTATGCCCTCGATGCTGAAAATCTCGAGGGCCTGCGGCTCTTCTACCGACACGCCGCTGAATGTGGCGCTCTGCCGCCTGCTCCTGAGCTCGAGTTCTTCGAGATGCCGCGGCTGACGGCACGCCTTTAGCGAGGCCCTCCCGCTTAACAATACTCATTTCAGGCTGGGGTTGAAGTTCCCGCATCCAATAAACCCAGATGCTTGCGTTTACGCTATATCTCAGCATGTGGAGCTGGCTGGAGCGACTGGGCGGTATTGGCCTGGTTCTGCTCGGCCTTGTAGATAATTCGCCTATTCCGCTGCCGGGAAGCATGGACGCTCTCACCATTGTGCTTTCCGCTCATCAACGTAACTGGTGGCCTTATTACGCTGCTATGGCGACGATCGGAAGCCTGGTTGGCGGGTATCTCGCCTACGCTCTCGGACACGAAGGCGGCAAGGAAGGATTCGAAAAGAAAATCTCAAAGGACAAGGCACAAAAAATCTACAAGCGCTTTGAGCGGCATGGCTTCTGGACGCTGTTCATACCGGCACTGTTGCCGCCTCCGGTGCCCTACTCACCGTTCCTGATTGCCGCGGGAGCTCTGCACTATCCACGAAGGATGTTTTTCACTTCTGTGGGCCTGGCGCGCGGCATCCGCTACGGAGCGCTGGCGTATTTGGGATCCATTTACAGCAAACAGATCTTTGGCTTCTTCCACCAGTACTACAAACCGCTGCTCTGGACGCTGATCGCTCTGGCCGTGGTCGGCGGCATCGCAGCTCTTTGGTGGACTCTGAAGCGCAAGCACGAAGGTAAACCGGTGATCCCGGATACCAAGAACGAGCCAGCCAAGATGACCCGGTGATGACTCTGGGCGGCTGTAGACTAGTGAGATGACCAAAGGCGAATCCAACTCACTGGCGCACGCCTCCTCTTCTTACCTGCGTTCTGCCATGCATCAGCCCGTTCAGTGGCATGAATGGGGAACGGAAGCATTCGAGAAGGCAAGTCAGCAGAACAAGCCTGTCCTGCTCGACATCGGGGCCGTGTGGTGCCACTGGTGCCACGTGATGGACCGTGAATCTTACGAAGATCCCGAGCTGGCGCAGCTCATCAACGAGCAGTTCATCGCCATTAAGGTGGATCGCGATGAGCGTCCGGACGTTGACAGCCGTTATCAGTCCGCCGTCCAGGCGATCAGCGGGCAAGGTGGTTGGCCCCTCACGGCCTTTCTTACACCTGAGGGAAAGCCGTTTTATGCCGGGACGTATTTCCCACCGCAGGACTCGCACGGCCGCCCGAGCTTTCGCCGCGTTCTGCTGACGCTGGCGCAAGCTTTTCGCGAGAAGAATGCCGAGGTGTTGGAATCTGCAAACAGCGTAATGACGGTAATTGACCAGTCTGAGGGACTCTCGGGAAAGTCGGGCTCGCTGCGTACGGAGTTAGTTGAGAGCATCGCTGCTTCGGCAATGAAGATGTTCGACGCCGAGCATGGCGGCTTCGGGTCAGCGCCGAAGTTCCCCCATCCCAGCACGCTCGATCTGCTGGCGCAGCGGGCCGCTGAAACCGGCGATCCGAACCTCGCGCACGTTGTGAGCACCACGCTGGAGAAGATGGCCCAAGGCGGAGTTTATGACCAGCTTGCCGGCGGCTTCCACCGCTATTCCGTGGACGAGCACTGGGTGGTGCCGCATTTCGAAAAAATGTCGTATGACAACTCAGAGCTGCTCAAAAATTATGTTCATGGATTTCAGCTCACAGGCAATGCATTCTTCGCGGAAGTTGCGCGCGACATCGTCCGCTGGATGGACGAGTGGCTTACTGACCAGGAGCACGGCGGATTTTATGCTTCGCAGGACGCCGATATTTCTCTGGACGATGACGGCGATTATTTTACCTGGACGCTGGACGAGGCCGAAGCCGCGTTGAATGACGATGAGTTGCAGGTTGCAATGCTGCGCTATGACATCGGCGAGACCGGTGAGATGCACCACAATCCGGCCAGGAATGTTCTCTATATCAGGACAAGCATCGGCGAGATCGCCCAGCGCGTGAAGAAGCCCGAGGCCGAAGTAGAAGCGCTACTGCAATCGGCGAAGGAGAAGATGTACGCCGAGCGCCTCACGCGGCCGACGCCCTTCGTAGACAAGACGATCTACGTGAGCTGGAATGCGCTGTGCATCTCTGCGTACCTGAGAGCGTCACAAGTGCTTAAGCTGGAAGCCGCGCAGCGCTTCGCGCTGCGCTCGCTGGACCGGATCCTCTCGGCAGCATGGGACACGCGCTCAGAGATGGAGCACGTGGTTGCATACTCCGATTCGCAGCCCGGCAAGCGGCACGTTCCCGGTGTGCTCGAAGACTATGCCTTCACGGCCATAGCCTGTCTTGATGCTTACGAAAGCAGCGCCGATCTAACTTACTACGAATTTGCGCGCAAGATCGTTGAGGCAATGATCGCGAGGTTTCACGACAAGAATGAAGGCGGATTCTTTGACATTCCGACAGGCCCGGAGGTTGGAGATAGCATCCGCTTGGGCGCGCTGGCGGCCCGCCGCAAGCCGCTTCAGGATTCGCCAACTCCCGCCGGTAATCCCGTTGCCGTCATCGCGCTGCTGCGGCTGCACGCCTACAGCAATGACGCAAAATTTCTCGAATTGGCAGAAGAGGCGTTGCAGAGCTTTGCCGGAATTGCAGAGCACTACGGCATGTTTGCCTCAACGTACGGCATCGCGCTTGATATGTTCTTGCGCCCGCACACGCAGGTGGTTATAGCGGGCAGCGATGAACTGGCTGAGCGGCTCAAAGCGGCCGCGGTTCGTCCTCTGTCGTTTCACAAATCCGTGCTGCATCTGCCGCAAGGCGAAGTTGTGCCGCAGATGCTCCCGCCCGCGCTGGCGCAAACCATTCCCAATCTGCCCGCGATCAAAGGAGGAAAGACGGTGGCGGTTCTGTGCAGCGAGTTTGCGTGCCAGCCGCCGATCTCAGAAGTGGACGCTTTGGAGCGGGCACTCCAGGAAGCGCTCAGGCCGCGAGTCGCAGCCTAAATTCATTTACCGCAAAGTCCGCAAAGAGCGCGAAGCAGGTATTTTCAATCTGATTTCCGTTGCGATCTTTGCGTTCTTTGCGGTGAAATTCTTCGACTCTTACGAATAGGCCTCTTCCATCAACTCCATCACGTGCCGGACAGGAGTGTTCATGCCTCGCTGCTGCATTCCGGCACGGAGCTGGATCATGCAGCCCACGTTAGCCGTCGCCACAATGTCGGAACTGACGGACTGAACGTCGTCCATCTTGGCGTCCAGGATCTTCATGGAAAGTTCATTCTGTGAGACGTTATAGACGCCGGCGCTGCCGCAGCACTGGTCCTGATGCGGCAACTCCACCAACTCGCAACCAATGGCGCTGAGCAGTTCGCGAGGTTGTGACTTGATGCGCTGCGCGTTGGCCAGATGGCAGGGGTCCTGATAAGCGACTTTCCTGTTGATTCTCTTTTTGGGAGCGCGGACGCCCATGCCGGCCAGATATTCGGTCACGTCTTTCGTCTTCGCGGCGAACTTGCGCGCCTGCTCCAGGTACTCCGGATCGTGCTCCAGCAGGTCGTCATACTCCTTCATGTTGGAGCCACAACCTGCGGCATTGGTGATAATCGCGTCGTAGTCGCCGCTCAGGAACACGCGGATATTGTTGCGCGCCAGTTCGCGGGCTTCTTTGCGATATCCGGCGTGCGCGTGTAGTGCGCCGCAGCAACCCTGGCCGGCGGGAACATGGACTTCAATCCCATTTTGCGTGAGCACATTGATGGTGGCGCGATTGAGATGAGAAAACGCGACATTGTTGATGCAGCCCGCCAGAAACGCCACTTTGCCCCGGCGCTCGCCCAACGCAGGAAACGTTTTGCCAATTTCGGAAAAGAAAAACTCTGAATCAATCTGCGGTGCAAGCGCCTCCACGTTGCTCATACCCAGCAGCTTGGTAATTCCGGTTTTTCGCGCCAGCGTTTGCAATCCAGACCGCTGATAGAAACGGGCAAGACGGGCGACAAAGCTCAAGGTGCCGAAATTGGGAATCACCCGCCGGTAAAACAGGTCGCGCAGTTTTTTCTGCAGCCACGGCCGGGGATATTTCTGCTCGATCTGCGAACGGGCGCGCTCCACGATTCGCCCATATTTCACCCCTGAAGGGCAGGCAGTCTCGCAGGCCACGCAGCCAAGGCAGCGGTCAATGTGCGTGACGAATGCTTCGCCCATCTCCATCTGGCCTTCATTCACCTGAAGGATCTGGTAGATGCGTCCGCGCGGCGAATCCATCTCCATGCCAAGCGTCTTGTACGTGGGGCAATGGTTCAGGCAGAGACCGCAATGCACGCAGGTAGAGAGCAGCTCCCATGTGGGGCGGTCGTCCGGTGTGACCGGCTTCAGGTCCGGGATATGAACGTGCGGCTCGAATGCGCCGGCGCTAGACAATGAATCTGCCTCTGTTCAGGATATTGTTAGGATCAATCGCTTTCTTCACGGCCTTCATCATAGTGATGTCCGTTGGCGTGGTGCCCCATACGTCGAAGTGGGGCTTGGCTTCCTTGGGGCAGTGTGCCACCTCGGCCGCTGCCCCCGTCGGCAGCAGCCCGCGAAATGCTGATACACAGTTGGCATATTGCATAGCTGAAGGCGGATCCACCGAAAGAGGCATGAACGCCGCAATCAGATTTCCTGTGGCTGCCCGCCCCAACACAGCGGGAATAAAGTTGTAGTCGCTGGCGATTCTTTCAACAGCCTGTGCTACCGTTCCCACTCCACTGATAGGCAGATGCGTGTAAAGCACCATCGCGTTCTGGTGTCGCGTCAGGATGGTGTACTCAAATTGAGAAATCCGGCGCCAGAACTGCTCTTCAGCAGCGCCGTCGAGTTCACGTGAAGCGTCACCGGCCAGTTCGCGTTTATAGCGCGCAAGAATCGTGTCACTGCCGGTTGCGCGCAAGGCAATCTGCCAGATTTTTGAGGCTAGAGATACAGGCTGCGCCGGCGCATAGTCATCCGGATCGCGAGCGGGTTGCGGATCATTCAGATAGTCCTGAGTCCTCGGAGAAAGTATTTCCAGGCAAATCGGCTGCAGCGGTGAGGCCAGAATCTTCGCTCGAAACCTCAGCGTTTCATCCAGGGAAGCAAAGTTGCACAGGAACGTTCGTGTCTGACGCGGACGGGGAAAAACCTTAAAGTTAGCGCGGGTAATTACGGCCAGCGTACCGTAGCTTCCGGTCATGAGCTTCATCAGATCGTAGCCGGCAACGTTCTTCACTACCATGCCGCCGCCTTTTCCCATCTTTCCATCGGCTGTGGCGAACTGCACTCCGATGCAGAAATCGCGCAGGCCGCCAAACGCATGCCTCAGCGGACCGGATGCGGCAGTGGCAACGCAACCACCAACGGTCGCACGTTCCAGATTGGCCGCATCGTAAGGCAGCCACTGATGATGTTCACCAAGAGTACGCTGCACTTCGGCAAACGGCGTACCGGCGCTGACGCTCACGGTAAGATCGCCGGGATCGTACTTCTGAATGCCGCCCAGTCGTTCCGTTCGCAGGAGAATGTCAACCTGCTCGGGAATGCCGCCAATATCCTGTTTGGTGAAGCCGCCTGCCGGCGCTACGACCAAGCCGCGAGTGTTGGCGAAGGCGAGAACGGCTGCGACTTCCTCAGCCGAGCCCGGAAAAACTGTTAGAGCGGGAAAAGCGCCATTGATCGCGACGGAAGAATCGCTTGCAGCTACGTTCTGCTCGCCGACAATCGCCGACAGTTCGCGCGCAGGCGATCCAGTTTCAGCCAGAGCGCTCATACCCGAACTCCGGGCGCAGGCTCCACTTTGGCTTTGGGCAGCGGGCCTGTGATCTCGCGGCAGTAGCGCAGATCGGGAATCATCTTTTGTGGGTTGAGAATGGATTCCGGATTAAAGGCGTTGCGCAGCCGCACCATGATCTCGAGATCATCTTCAGTGAACATAGCAGGCATCAGGTTCATTTTCTCCATGCCAACACCGTGCTCGCCTGTGATGGATCCCCCAAAGTTCAGGCAGCACGCCATGATCTCCTTGGCGGCTTTCTTGCTGTTTTCTTTTTGCACCGGATCGCGAGCGTCAAACAGGATCAGCGGATGAAGATTGCCATCGCCCGCGTGAAAGACGTTCCCGATGATCAGGCCGTAGTGCTTGCTGATTCGTTCAATCTCAGCCAACGTGTACGGAACCTTGGTCCGTGGGATGACGCCATCCTGCGTGTAGTACGACGGCGACACGCGGCCAACCGCACCGAACGCCGTCTTGCGACCCAACCAGAGCAGTTGACGCTGCTTCTCATCACGCGCGCGGCGCACTTCACGCGCCTTCTGCTGCATGCAGACCGCGCTTACGGCTTCCGCCTGCTCTTCCACGGCTTCGCGCATGCCCTCAAGCTCGATTAACAACACGGCGGCTGCATCTTCGGGATAGCCGGCATGAACGTTAGCTTCGACGCAGCGCACCATCCAGCCATCAAGCATCTCCAGCGCGGCCGGCGTAATTCCGCTCTGCGTGATGGCGACTACTGTGTTCGCGGCATCTTCAATCGTGTTGTAAATTCCCAGCAGCGTCGTTACATGCTCCGGCAGCCGCGTCAGCTTGACGGTGATTTCCGTCACCACCCCCATGGTGCCTTCCGAGCCGACAAAGAAGCCGGTAAGATCGAGGCCGGTGGAATCCTGCGCTTTGCCGCCAAGGCGAATCACTCTGCCTTCCGGCAGCACGACTTCAAGCCCGGTGACGTGATTGACCGTAACGCCCAGCGCCAACGTGTGCGGGCCGCCAGAGTTCTCTGAGACATTGCCGCCGATCGTGCAGGCTTTCTGGCTGGAAGGATCGGGCGCGTAGAAATACCCGTATTTTGCAGTCGCGTTGCTGACTTCGAGATTGACCACTCCCGGTTGCACAACCGCGCGCTGATTGGCCACATCAATTTCGAGAATTTTATTCATGCGCGCCAGCGAGAGCACGATGGCTTCTTTTCTGGCGATAGCGCCGCCGCTCAAGCCGGTCCCGGCGCCGCGCGGCACCACAGGAATCTTCTTCTGCCAGGCCAGCCGCATGATTTCGGAAACCTGACGCGTGTTCTGCGCAAACACAACCGCGCCTGGACGGCTCTTGTCCACGCCCGCGTCGTACTCATACATCATGAGCTCTTCGGGGCGGTCGAGGACCGCGCCATTTCCCGCGATTTTCTTCAGTTGCCGCAGGACGGAGGCTTCCATAGCGTAGATTGTAATCCTTCCGTCAATGAGCGGTAGGCTTCCAGCAGGTGGGGATTGCCTGTCCTAAACGCGGCAAAAGAGCGGCGAGAAGAGCTGGCGAACTGTGTGTGGGATCAGGCCGGCAGCGTGGTCGAGGAGTGCAGAAGACGCTTCTCCACCGGCATCCAGAAGGGATTCGTTTCCCGGCTCCGCTCGGTGGCCACCATCAACATCAGCGTGCCTTCGTCTTCGGGAATCTCGGGTATGCGGTACGCCACCGGGAACGCCGACTGCTTGATGAGTCCGATGGGGCCGTAATGAATTACGGTGACGAAATCTTCGCTGGTGACGATGCGGTACCGCGCTTCGGCTGTGGCCAAAGGTTCCAATATCTCTCTTAAAGTGCTCACGCTGACGACGTAGCAGAGTTCCATGTTCAGCCCTCCCCGGAAAGGGACTTGTAATGCTTTTGCTACCTAATATGTGTAGAGGTGGGGCATTACCGTTTCATTGAAATCACATTAAAACGACTAATTAAAAGCACCAAGAGAAATCGGAGCTATTTTTGCTTAATTCGGGGCTTAGTAGAGGGCCCGCTGCAGCATTTCCGTGCGTTGACCGTCCAGCCATGCGTTCCAGCCTGCAGGAGCGACGGACGGATATTGGTGCGTTGCGAATTGCAGCCATGCCTTGCGATACCCCAACCACTTCTGCTGGGATTCTTTGATCCCCGCAGGCGTCACGGTGCTCGATTGCGATGGCTGGTGAGCGATAGCGGCTTCATACGCATCCTGCATGTCTTTTTGTGCCTTGACTGCATCAGAAGCCTTCCCTGAAGGCAGGTCACCGCTGACGAGTTGATCAAGGTTCTGAAGGAACTGGCGTTCCAGGAAAGCGCGCTCCTGGACTTCAAAGCTGGCGCTTAGGTCCAAGCCCTTTGCGGCTTCCACCTGAAAAAATGCTGCGGAAGCGCGGCGAAGCTTCTGAAAGGACTCTCTGGCCGCCGGCTTCCATTGAGCAGCCATGGAGTCCAGCTTTTTTTCGCGATCAAGATGGTCGAAGTGCTCGCCCAGGACAGCGCATTCTCCATACAAGTATCTGCCGCCGGAATGGTCGCAGATGCTGAAGCTGTCTCCCTGCCAGTTAGTCTCCTTATAACGCTCCAGTTGGCGGACTCGTCCGGCAACATCGCCGGGACCGCCCGGCGATTCACAGGCATACTTTAGCGCCACATCGTAATTGCGGGCCGCGCCTTTTCCGTTGGCATAGACCATCATCAAGATGCTTGGGCCGGCAAAAGCTTGCTGCAAATGGCCGTGATCCATCTCAAGATAAGCGCATTTGCGGGCCGCTGCCGGGTCGGGATTCTTGTTGAATCCAAAGTAGAGTTCTTTGGAGTTGCAGTTGGCCAGTTCGCGGGATTCGTTCGGTGTGGGACGGTCACTTGCCGGGACGGGACTGTCCTTTACCTGAGCGCAGATTTTCAACGTAAGCGGATCCGTGACTCCGGTTTGAGAAAACAAGCAGCCAGGAAAAGCCAGAATGAAGGCTGAAAGAAAAAGCTTCTGCATGATGGGTTGGAGCCATTGTCGCCGGATTCGCATTCCTCTGCAATCGAGGAATTTACATTCCATTCGCGGTGCGGCTAACGCTGGCTCGTTTTCCGCGCAGCGACCCGCCTGATCACGCGCTATTGTGCCACCAGTCAGCTGAACGCAGGAAGCGCAAACCACTGTGTCAAAACGCACACGCTGTATGTGCGAGGCAACGAAACCGTAGCATCCTGATTCCGCTAAGTCCTTGAAAATCCATTGCTTCCGCTTTGGCTCGCGACCTGCCATTGCTATGAGTGCTGCACGAGCAGCGGAGGTGAGAGAAATGGTCCAGATGAACTTAGAGAATCGAAATAAGCGTGATGAGATCGTCGGAGGTTTCCGCCGGATCTTCAGTATCAGCATTCCGGCGACGATGGTCGTTTCGGCAACTTTGGCAATCGTGTTTGCCCTCGCTCTTGACGGGTGCTCGAAGCACCAGGACAAGACCAGCGCATCGGTAACTTCCAGCCAGCCCAGCCAAGGCGAAATTGCTCCGGCGCCGGTGCTGCCGAGCCCAACTCCAGTACTGGCCAATGAAGCCAAAACAGAAAAGAAACCCAAGGTGAAACGGCCCAGCACCGTGGCGTTCAAGGATGACGGTTACGGAGTTTCGTTCCGCTATCCTCGCAAGTACAAGCTGTTGACTCCGGAGAAAGGCAAAGAGAGCAGTGAAGAGCTGTCTGCCATGCCGATGAACTTTGCCCAGCCTGGCGGCGTGAATGTCGCGGGCGTTGAACTCACGCGCGGAGCTGCGGTTCCGTTCCTTAACGTGAACGTCAACAAAGGCGGGACCTCAGAACAGTGCCAGATGTTTGCTGTGCCTGAACAGTCCGCCAGCGGTGACACGCCGATCGAAACTGATGATGAATCAGGCGTGAAGAAAGTCAGCCTGCGCGGGACTGAATTTTCCAGGGTGGAGACTGTGACTGACCAGCTTGAGGCGCGCTACTACCACCACTTTGAGCCGGGAGCGGACAAAGACTCCGGCCTGTGCTATGAAGTGGTGCTCGGCGTAGTGCAGCCGCAGGACAACAGCAAACAGGTGGACTCGACCGCAATGTTCACCCAACTTGAGCGGATTCTCCGAACTGTGAAGATTCAACCGGAAATCACTTCCACGGAAACCGCGAGTGTGCCGATACCACCAGTTACCACAGAAAAGCCGCAGTGAACGGCCGGCTTGACAAGAGGGCTAGAGGCCGCGAGGCTTCTGGCCCTTTGGTGCTTGCCAGATAGGTGCTCAAGGCTGGTGGAGATGAACATCGAGCAGCGCCGCCGGCTGCTTTTGGTTTACCTTATGATGAGGCGCTGAAGGCAGGAAGATTCTGCTGGTCAGCCGCCAGACCGAGCTTCGCGACGAGTACTGGCAGTAGCAGACATTCAGCAGCAGCAGTTCCGATGAACGAGGCCATTCAATCCTGGGTGGAGCGCATCCGCGGCGGAGACGTGCGTGCGCTGAGCCGCGCCATCAGCACCATCGAAGACCAGCGGCCGGAAGCTGTGGCGTTGCTTAAGGCTCTATTTCCGCATACCGGGCGCGCGCGCGTGATTGGTATGACCGGCGCGCCGGGAGCGGGGAAGAGCACGCTGGTGGACCATCTGGCGCGCGAGTACCGCAGCCAGGGTCGCACGGTGGGCATCGTCGCCGTTGATCCTACCAGCCCATACACCGGCGGCGCCATTCTGGGCGATCGCATTCGCATGCAGGCGCACCACGCGGACTCCGGCATCTACATCCGCAGCATGGCTACTCGCGGGTTCCTCGGCGGACTGGCGCGCGCCACCACAGACGTTGCCACCGTGCTCGACGCCAGCGGAAAAGATATCGTTATGGTTGAAACTGTCGGAGTCGGCCAGGACGAAATTGATATTGTCCGGCTGGCCGATGTGACCGTAGTGATTCTGGTTCCCGGGATGGGCGATGACGTTCAGACCATCAAAGCCGGAATCATGGAGATTGCCGACATCTTTGTCATCAACAAGAGCGATCGCGAGGGCGCCGACCGTGTGCATCGCGAGATCCGCGCCATGCAGAGTTTGGCCGCACGCAAAGATGCGTGGACGCCGCCTGTGATCAAGACAGTCGCGAGCGAAGGAAAAGGAAGCGTCGAATTGGCTGCGGCCATCGCCGGATACGAGAAATTTCTGGCCCAAAAAGACCTGCTGCTCAAGAAGAAGATCAGCAACTGGCGCGAGCGCCTGCTGGAGATGCTGCGCGAATCGCTTCTGCAACGGCTGCTTACGGAAAGACTGAGCGAGACAGAGCTGTCGCACCTGGCTGCGGAAGTTGCAGGGCATCGCCGCGACCCGTATTCTGCGGTAGAGGAGATTGTCGCGAGCTTTAGCAGCGCGGAGCTTGAATCGAAGAATCAATGACGCATCTGATTGACCATCTCGGAATCGCCGTGAAATCGCTCAAGCAGGCGCGCAGGTTTTACGAGCAGCTTGGGCTCCTGGTGGCCGATGAAGAGACGGTGGAGCACGAGAAAGTAAAGGTGGCGATGATCCCGGTGGGCGAGAGCCGGATCGAGCTATTGGAGCCCACATCCTCAGATTCCGTCATCGCAAAGTTCCTGCAGAAACGCGGCGAAGGCCTGCATCACGTGGCGCTGCACGTTCCTGATTTGTCTCATGCCGTGGAGACGTTGAAGGCGTCCGGCACGCGCTTCATCTCAGATGAAATCAAGATCGGCGCCGGCGGGCATCTTTACGTGTTTGTGCATCCTTCGAGCGCGGGCGGCGTGCTGCTGGAACTGTGCCAAGACCAGCCCAGCGCTGTGTGAGTTCTGCTAGTCGCGTCAAGGCATCTCATGCTCATTCTCGGTCTCGACACTTCAGGCAAATCCGGCGGGGTGACCCTCGCGGAAGGCGATCACAACAGGTTTCACGTAATTGCCTCTTCGCCGATTGCTGGCGGCACTTTTTCTGCCCAGCTTGTTCCCACAGTCGCCGCACTGCTGAGTACAAACGGTTATGCCGCGCGCGATCTGGAAGGCTTTGCCGTTGCTTCCGGCCCTGGCTCGTTCACCGGACTGCGTGTGGGCCTGAGCGCAGTTAAAGGACTGGCTGAGATTCTGCACAAGCCGATTGCCATCGTGTCTTTGTTGGAGGCGCTCACGTTTGGCGGCGCACGAAACGGAAAATTGGGTGCTGCTCTGGATGGGGGCCGGTCGGAAATTTTCTACGGCCTTTATGTTGTGAATGACGGCAGCGCGACGGTGGTTTACGAAAAGCTCCTCTCCCAAGCTGAGTTTCAGGAGCGTGCGCGTGAGAACGGGTTGGAACTGCTGCTGACCAGCGATGCGGCAGTTGCGGAGCTGGCGTCGGCTGCGGGCGCCAGCGCAGAAGTTGTGGAGCGGCCCGGAGGTGAAATGGTCGCCCGCATTGGCTTGCGCAAGCTGCTCGCGGGCCAGACAGTTTCGGTTGAATCGCTCGATGCCAATTATCTCCGCCGCTCTGATGCGGAAATCTTTTTCAAAGGAAACCGCTGATGATTCGCGTCCGGCAAGCCGTTGCCGGAGATTTGGAAGAACTGCTGCGAATCGCCCGGCTGTCCGCAACCGCCGCCCAATGGCCTGAGGAACAGTACCAGGCTCTCTTCTCAGAGAGTTCATACCAGAGTCGCCTTTGCCTGGTGGTGGAACAAGACACTCGAACCTGCGGCTTCCTTATCGGGCGCGCCGTTGCCGAAGAATGGGAAATCGAAAACATCGCCATCCTGCCGGAAGCGCGGCGTCGAGGACTGGGCTCACGGCTGCTGAACGAATTCCTTGCTCGCACAGAAAATGACGCCGGCGCTTCGATTTTTCTCGAAGTGCGGGAATCGAATCAGGCGGCCCGCCAACTGTATGAAAAATGGGGCTTCTCTGAAGCAGGTAGGAGAAAAAATTACTACCAGGGGCCGCAAGAGGATGGGTTGATCCTCAAAATCTCTTTTCCCGGACGCAGCCGAATTTGATTGAAGGCACTCTGCCCATATGGTAGCGTTTGGGTGAGAATCAGCAGGAGGTTCTTCCGGATGGTAGATTCCGTTCGCGAACAGCTTCTTGCCAGCCACGAGGAATTTCGTCGGCTGGCTCAGGAACACAACCGCTACTCCCAGCGCCTCGAATCTCTGATCGAAAAGCGCTATCTCTCCGATGAGGAAAAGCTTGAAGAGGTAAAAATCAAGAAACTCAAGCTGCGCCTGAAGGACGAGATGCAGATGATCGAGCAGGAACATCGGCGCAGTCACGAGACGCAGGTAGCCTAAGACATAAATAGATTGGCCATGGAGCCTCTCTCACCGGGAGAGGCTCTTGCACTTTCCAGGTTGGCCAATCGCCTATCCCTTGCGATAGGAATACGAGAATTCCCGTCCGAATCTTTTCCCCGTCTGGATCATCAAATATCAGCAATCGCAAAAAGGGGGGGAGAACATGTCACTTCGTCCGGTCAGGGAAATTGTCCAAGCCAAGCCAACGCTGGAAGGGGCCGGAGTTAAATTGCAGCGGGCCTTTGGCTTTGGAAAAACCAAGGAGTTTGACCCTTTTCTGCTGTTTGACGATTTTCGCAACGAGCGCCCGGAAGACTATCTGGCGGGCTTTCCCTGGCACCCGCACCGTGGGATTGAGACCATCACTTACGTGCTCGCCGGCTCGGTGGAACATGGCGACAGCTTGGGAAACAAAGGGAAGATGACTGCCGGTGACGTGCAGTGGATGACAGCCGGCAGCGGCATCCTTCACCAGGAGATGCCAAAAGGCGACCCTAAGGGCCGCATGCACGGATTCCAGTTGTGGGCCAATTTGCCTGCGTCGCTCAAGATGACGGACCCACGCTATCAGGACATTCCATCCAGCGCGATCCCTGAAATCACAGAGGACGACGGAACGCACGTCCGAGTGATTTGCGGAGAGTTCGGTGGACTTAAGGGACCGGTGGAAGGAGTTGCCGCTGATCCGAACTATCTTGATATCTCTGTTGCTCCAGGCCGGCGGAAGCGGCTGAAGATTGAGACCACACGCAATGCGTTTGCCTACGTCTTCTCCGGATCAGGCAATTTCCGCGAAGCCTCTGACCCGCGAGCCGTGCTGACCGAGCAAGCGGCTGATCCCAACGCGCCGGCGCGCTACGACGCCCGCAATCATTCACTGGTGCTATTTGACCGTGGAGATGAGATTGTTGTCGAGGCGGGTAATGAAGGCATTCGGTTTCTGCTGGTCTCAGGCAAACCCATTCAGGAACCGGTAGCGTGGTATGGCCCAATTGTGATGAACACTTCAGAACAGTTGCGCCAGGCCGTCTCTGATCTCCAGGACGGAACCTTCATTAAGCATTCCTGACTTTGTGGGCGTCACCTTGCCTGAGCGAAGGTGGACGCCCATCATTTTCCCGCGCGGGGGTTTGGCTCTGCCTTCGTACGACCCAAGTACTGCTGTATTCTTGAGCCATGGCGAAGGCCGGCGGCTCTTTTCTGCTTGGAATCGTTCTCTGCTGGCTGCTGAACATCGTCGAACTCGGCATCGGCTTGCTGCTTCTTTTCGCCACAGAAAAATATCTTCCCGCAGTTTACATTCTGATCTTCGGCATCGGCTTGGTGCAGATTGGCTACGTAGCGCCGTTATGGCGATTGCTCAAACGGCGCGGAAAATATCGCGCTGCTAACGGCCTGTTGTGTGCCGCACTGATTACTCTGATCTTTAACGCGATTGTGAACTACAGATTTTTCGGGGCGCACATGCTTCCGTTTTGGAGGTAGGCCGGAAACAAAGATCTTGTGATTAGAGCGGCTTTCATAGATGACCTGCGTTCGCGGGCGGCCGTCCG
>JAICYU010000212.1 GCA_025934025.1 Terriglobales bacterium | reverse complement strand
GTAGCCTGATAGTCCATTCGGCTGAGTAATCGTCTACTTCTTCTCGATGGTTGGCCGCTCCTCGGTGACCAGTTCCTGCACCGGTTGCGGCCGCAGCAACGGGAACAGAATCACGTCGCGAATAGATTTGGAGCCGGTAAGCAGCATGGTGAGCCGGTCAATGCCGATGCCTTCTCCCCCCGTCGGCGGCAGTCCATAAGAAAGCGCGCGGATGTAGTCCTCGTCCATGGCATGAGCTTCTTCGTCACCGCGCTCTTTTTCCTTTAACTGCTGTTCGAAACGGCGGCGCTGTTCTTCAGGATCGTTGAGCTCGCTGAACGCGTTGCCAATCTCAAGCCCGCCCGCGAAAACCTCAAACCGTTCTACCCAGTCCGGCTCCTCGCGCTTGTTCTTGGAGAGAGGCGAGATGGCCACGGGAAAGTCGTACAGGATTGTCGGCTGGATCAGATGTTCTTCCGCCACGGCTTCGAACATTGCCGCAATTGTCTTGCCCGCAGGATCATTGGGATCGTACGGCATGTGCGGCGTGTGCTTCGCGTTCAAACGCTTCACCAGCTTGTCCACGGAATCGTGCGATGCGAAGTCTTCCATGGCGGGAGCAGGCGCCGCCTCCTTAGGCCAATATTTGATAATGGCCTCGCGCATCGAGAGGCGCTGCCAATCGGCAAAGTCAATTTCACGGTCATTGAATGTGGTACGAGTCGTCCCGTTCACATCCTGAGCCACCTGGGCCAGCAGGTCCTCGGTGAGCTGCATCATGTCTTTGTAATCCGCATAGGCCTGATAGAACTCGAGCATCGTGAACTCAGGATTGTGCTGGGTTGAGATGCCTTCATTGCGAAAATTGCGGTTGATCTCATACACGCGCTCCAGCCCGCCCACCACGAGCCGCTTCAGATAGAGTTCCGGCGCTATGCGCAGAAAAAGATCAATATCAAGCGTGTTGTGATGCGTGGTAAAAGGCCGCGCCGCCGCGCCGCCGGCAATCGGCTGCATCATCGGCGTTTCCACTTCAACGTAGCCGCGAGCGTCAAAAAACTTTCTGATGGACTGCACCAGCTTCGCCCGCTTCACGAAAACCTGGCGCACGTCCTGATTCATGATCAGGTCCACGTAACGCTGGCGATAGCGCAATTCCACGTCCTGAAGCCCATGCCACTTCTCCGGCAGAGGCAGCAAGTCTTTGCTGAGAAAGGTGATCTCTTCAGCATGGACCGTGAGTTCCCCGGTCCGGGTGCGGAACAGGAAACCGCTCACGCCGACGTGGTCTCCCAAATCAAGCAATTTATAGAGCGCGAACCCTTTTTCGCCTACGTCATCTTTCTTCGCGTAGATCTGCAACTTTTCGCCGCCTTGCTGCAAATGGGCAAAGCCGGCCTTCCCCATGAGCCGCAGTGCTGTGATGCGGCCGGCAATCTTGACCCTTAGCTTGGTCGCAGCCAGTTCGTCGGCGGTTTTCGAGCTGTATTCCGCCAGGATTTGCGGGATGGTTTGCGTGAACGCGAATTTGTGCGGATACGCTTGCTGGCCCAAAGCTTCGATTTCTCCCAGCTTCTGACGTCGCAGCTCGTAAATTTTCTGTTCCAGTGACACAGGTGGAAGCTTCTCCGGTACGGAAACTTCTGATTATAACGGAGCCGAATTCCACCACGAGGCATGGAGGCCTGGAGAGGGCATTGCGCAATCGGATTTTGCTGTTGTTGGCGTTTTAATCGGCACAGATCTTCGCAATGTGTGGCAACATTTGCGTGTTTCTTCTCCGCGCCTCCGCGTCTCCGTGGTGAATGCTATATTGCTCCCTTATGTCCAAGAAGCGCATTGCAGTGGTTCCAGGAGATGGCATCGGCAAAGAGGTTATTCCCGCAGCTTTGAAGGTCGTCCGGGCCACCGGCGCGGCGATTGAGTTCACCCAGTTCGATTGGTCGGCTGATCGCTACCTGAAAGATGGAACAACGATTCCTGCGGACGGCTTTGCCATGCTGGAGCGCGACTTCGATGCCGTGTTGGTGGGCGCGCTGGGTGATCCGCGAGTGCCGTCGAACATTCACGCCAAAGAAATCCTGCTGGGTATGCGCTTCAAGATGGACCTGTATGCCAACGTGCGTCCGGTGAAATTGCTGGATGAATCGCTATGCCCGCTCAAAAACGTGAAGCCGCAGGATGTAGATTTCGTTGTAATTCGTGAGAACACTGAAGGTCCGTATGTGGATGCCGGTGGCGTGTTCAAACAAGGCACGCCCGACGAGATCGCCACGCAGGAAGATTTCAATACGCGCAAAGGCGTGGAGCGTGTGATCCGCTTCGCGTTTGAACTGGCGCGCAAGCAGGGCCGAAAAAAAGTCCTGATGTCAGACAAATCGAATGTCATGACCTTTGCCGGCGGCCTTTGGCAGCGCGTGTTCAAGCTGGTGGCGGCGGAATATCCGGAAATTCAAACGCAGCACATGTACGTGGACGCTTTGTGCATGCACATGGCGCGTGATCCAAAGCAGTTTGACGTGATCGTGACCAACAACATGTTCGGCGACATCATCACCGATCTGGCGGCGGCTCTCCAGGGCGGCCTGGGGATGGCGGCCAGCGGCAACATCCATCCCGGCAAAACGTCAATGTTTGAGCCGGTACACGGCTCGGCCCCGCCATTTGCGGGAAAGAATATCGCCAACCCCACCGGCGGGATCTCCACTGCTGCCATGATGCTCGATCATCTGGGATTCGCGGCAGAAGCGGCGCGCATCAACAAGGCTGTGCTCGAAGCCGTGCGGCAGAAGAAGACGACATCGGACATTGGTGGGACGTTGGGGACACGGGAAGCGGCGGAGTGGATTGCCGCGAACGTCTAGATCAGTCCGCAAGAAAGCGGTTCCTCCTCGTTCTCTGGATGCAACGGCAGCTAGTCTGCCGTTAGACCAAAAGAGGACGTGACACCGATGAGGACAGCTCTTTTTCTCGCGGTTCTACTCAATTGCCTGGCAATCGCCCAGGCCCAATCTGATACTCAAGCGCCGGAAGGCGCGGCCCTTACGATTTACAACCAGTCATTTGCGGTGGTGCGGCAAACCATCCCACTTCAACTCAGGAGCGGAACGAACCAGTTGGAGATTACGGATGTCACGTCATATCTCGAACCTGATTCAGTCATCCTGCGTGATCTTAAGGATGGAGAGAACCTCCACATTCTGGAACAGAACTATCGCAGCGATGTAGCTTCGCAGGCCCGTCTCCTTTCACTCTACGAAGGAAAGACCGTTGACTTTCTCGCCTCTGACAGCAGCGGTCAGCGGAAGCTGATGCCCGGAAAAATCATCCGGAGCGGATATGTGCCTCAGTATCCGCAGACGTATGATCCCTACGGCCAGCCCTCCTATCAGCAGCAACAAGCCTACGTGAACTCGCGGAGCGGCGAGCCGATCGTGGAGATTGATGGAAAGGTGCAGTTCGGCCTTCCGGGGCAGCCGATTTTTCCCGCTCTCAGCAATGCGGCGATTTTGAAGCCCACTTTGTCGTGGTTGCTGCAGAGCGAACGGTCCCGCAACAGCATGGCCGAATTCAGCTATGTGACGGGAGGTATGACCTGGCATGCTGACTACAACGTGGTCGCTCCCGTTACTGGAAATTCGCTGGATATGGTTGGGTGGGTGACGCTCGATAACCAAACCGGCAAGAGCTTTCCCAATGCCCGGATCAAACTCATGGCAGGCGACCTCAATAAGATCAATCCGCAAACGGGGATCGCCGGCGGGTACGGCTTCGCTAACAAGGCAATGGCGCTTGAGATTTCAGTACCGGCAGTGACGGAGCGGAGTTTTGATGAGTACCACCTCTATACGCTGGAGCGACCGACCACGCTCGAGGACCGGGAAACCAAGCAAGTTGAGTTCGTTCGTGCCTCCGGGATTTCGTCACGACGCATTTACGTTTACGACGGCATGCAGATTGATCAAAACTATCGCAATTACCCAATTGAGAGCATCCGTGAGATGGAAAATTACGGTATCGAATCCAATCCTAAAATCTGGACGATGGTTGAATTCGACAACAGCAAGCAAAACCATCTCGGCATGCCGCTGCCGAAAGGCCGCATGCGTTTCTATCGTCGCGATTCCGACGGTCAGCTCGAGTTTACCGGCGAGAACCTGATTGATCACACTCCAAAAGACGAGACGATCCGCCTCTATACCGGCAATGTGTTCGACGCGGTAGGAGAACACAAGCGTACCGCATACAAAATTAACCGCAACGAGCGCTGGTTGGATGAAACCTTTGAGATCAAGCTTCGCAATCACAAGAAAGAGCCCATGAAAATTCAGGTGGTCGAGCACTTATACCGTTGGACCAACTGGGAGATTGTCAATAATTCAGACGCCTTTACGCAGCGCGATGCCAGGACAATCGAATTTCCAGTTCAGGTCCCTCCCGAGGGAGAAAAGGTGATCACCTATACGGCGCATTACAGTTGGTAGCAAGCGCTGGAGAGGGCTCCGGGATGCTCCGCGCCTGCCATTTGGCGGGCGCAGACAGCCGGATTCAGTAGCGTACAATAGGCTTTCCAACCTTCGCTGAAGGAGTTACCGCTTTCCCGTATTCTCCCGATGAACAAGCTTCTGCTTTCCCTTGCAGTTCTCCTTCTGTGTATCTCCTGGAGCGTGGCCCAGAGCCCACGGGCCGCGCCCGCTCGATCACCCGCTGCTCAGCAGAGCCCGTCTCCGGCGCCTTCACCCTCAGTTTCTCGGTCGTCACACAATCGAGTTGAGATCGAAGAAGAGCCGGAAGAAAAAGACCACAAGCTCACGCCGGCAGAGGCGCAGGAACTGCTGCAATCAGTGGATGAGGTGCTTCACTTCGTCAGCAAAGACACGCTGCTTCCGATTAAGCACGACGTTAAGAAGCGTATCGTCAGCCGCGATCAGGTGGAAAAATTCATCACGGACCGCTTCAAGGATGACGTAGACAGAATTCGTTTCGAGCGCTCGGAACTGGTGCTGAAGAAATTCGGGCTGCTGCCGCGAACCTTTGATCTGCACTCCTTTCTTATCAAGCTGCTCACCGAGCAAGTGGCTGGTTTTTATGACGAGAAGACCAAGACCATGAACCTTCTGGACTGGATTGCTCCCGACATGCAGAAAGCGGTCATGGCACACGAACTCACGCACGCACTTCAGGACCAGAGTTATGACCTGGAGAAGATGAGCAAGCATGAGGAGGCAATCGAGAAGAAAGGACTCGATGACTTGAAGGGCCTGATCGAGGAAGACGAGCAGTCCACCTGCCGCAGCGCCGTCATGGAAGGGCAGGGGATGATCGTGCTGGTGGACTACATGCTTCAGCCCGTCGGAAAGAGTGTGCAGACGGCGCCACAAATTGTCGAGATGATGCAGTCTTCCATGGAGAAGGACAAGAACAGTCCTGTCTTTGAAAGCGCCCCGGAGCTTCTTCAG
>JAICYU010000161.1 GCA_025934025.1 Terriglobales bacterium | reverse complement strand
CGAGCTTGCTACTCCCTTCGCCCCGCTACTCCTTCAAATCTCCCGGGCCACCGACATTTCCTGATCCATAATTCGGAATCCCTTGTTGCAGCGAGTAGCTCAGCATCTCCGCCCGAGGCTTCCAATCGGTCTGCGCAAAATTTGTCGTCAGTTCCTGTGTCAATTCCAGAGCTTTCTTTTTAGCTTTATCACTCTTGGCGGTTTCGCGCTCACCTTTATAAATATCCACAAGGCAGGCTTGCCTCCATGCAGCATTGTAAAGAGCTTCTGCAGCCTTCGGCGATTGCGGATGCTCATGCGCGTAATGTTCGTAAACGTCTGATTCCTTCTCCGGGCACTTAGACAGACCCTTCCAGTCGCCGCAGAGTTTGTTGTCAATCAGGTCATAAGCAGCCAGGTCTGACCACTTGCTGTGAGGGTACTTCTTGATGAGCTCGTGCATCGTGTCTTCGCTGATCTGCTCGCGCGCGTCGGGACTCATTTCATGCGCCGAAGGACGAGAGAGGACCCCGACTTTCTCCAGTTGCCAGCGAATATCGGCGGCCCGCCAGAACGCTTCTCCGGCCAGTGGTGAGT
The DNA here is from genome assembly GCA_025934025.1 of Terriglobales bacterium. Lineage (GTDB taxonomy): Bacteria > Acidobacteriota > Terriglobia > Terriglobales > Acidobacteriaceae > Angelobacter. Next base: position 6,750 of record JAICYU010000161.1, on the reverse strand, counting down.
TGGGAAAATATTCCTGCATGCGGTAGTAAAGCCGCATGGCGTCCTGCGCGGCATTGCGCCGTCCGCCTCGCTCTTCCGCCTGGCGTTCCGAATCTGCCGCTTCGCCAAAGATCACTTGATCGCCGTTGGGAGTGGAGGTGGTGACTACGAGGCGGCCATCCACCCACCCGCTCACCTCTTTGCCTACCGGAATGCCGGTATCAAGGCCGGTTTCCGTGATTACGAGAACGTGCGCCCAAGGCTTGCCATCTATGGTGGAGTGTTCCATCAGAAACGTGTCGCGGCCGCGAGTGGCCGTGCCCACCCGTTGCGCGCTGCTATCGGGCGCAACGTAGATCGTGGCTTCGCGAATTACGGTTCCGTGCTCCTTATCGGCGGCGAAGCTCGGCCGCGCGAGCAAGAGGAGCATTAACGTTAAAAGACAAATAAAAAAGTGCTTCATCTGTTCCCCGTGAGAATGGAGGTAAAAAGTTCCGGCTCAATATTACCGCCAGTGACAATCGCGACGTAGGGGCCGGAAGGCGGAAGCTCAGCGGCGTGAAACATGGCGGCTGCGGTAGTTACGGCGCCGCTCGGTTCAGCCAGAATCCGTGCCGAGAAGAGCAACTGCTTCATGGCCTGCTTGATCTCGTCTTCGTTCACCGTAATGATGTCATCCACGTACTTGCGAATGTGCTCAAAGTTGATCGGCCCGACGCTTTGGGAGCGCAAACCGTCAGCCAGAGTTTTAGTTGCGTTTTCCGCCAGCGTGGTTTGAATCGTGCCGGACTTCAGGCTGGCGCGCGCATCGGCCGCAAACTCCGGTTCTACGCCAATCACGGCCACGCGCGGGTTCTGTTCCTTGATCGCAGTTGCAATGCCGCTGATAAGCCCGCCGCCTCCCACTGGAACCAGGACGACGCCCGGAAAAGGCATATCATCAATGATCTCTAGCCCGATCGTGCCCTGACCGGCAATAATCTTCTCATCGTTGTACGGCGGGACAGGAACCAGCCCACGTTCTTTCTCCAGTTCCTCCGCCCTGCGGATGCGGTCCTCGCTGGCCGGACCAACGGTTACAATTTCCGCTCCCATGCTGCGCGTCGCTTCCATCTTGATAGCCGGAGCGTTTCGCGGCATGACGATCGTCGCCTTCACTCCTTGCATGCGCGCCGCGTAAGCCACACCTTGAGCGTGATTTCCGCTGGAGTGTGCCACCACGCCGCGCCGGCGCTCGTCCGGCGTGAGAGAGGCAATCTTGTTGAACGCGCCTCGCAGCTTGAATGAACCAACGGGCTGCAGGTTTTCCGGCTTGACGTAGATCTCGCGATCCTGCGAGAGCTTGCAGGTCACCAGCGGAGTGCGGAGCGCAATACCGTGTAGTACAGAACGCGCTCTTTGAATGTCGGCAAGAGTGACCATGGGCGAAGCAGTATCGTATCAGTGTTCCAGGTGGTCCGCCGCGTGGAGCACCTGCGCGAGAAAAGCCACTAAGTCCCATTTTTCTCTCCTGGTGACGGTCTCCTCCATGCTTACATGAATCAGCGCAGGGCTGATCAACTCCGCTTTGAGATCCGCAAGTGGAACATCCTTCGCCAGCCATTCTGTTTCGGCAGCCGGTATCACCGTATCGCCGCTGCCGTGGAGCAGGAAAACAGGGACCGCGAGTTGGGAGAGATGTCCGTGAGGGGAAACCGCATCCATCTCGCTCCGGTACTTCTTGATCTCAGCCATGATTTGCTGTTCCACGGGAGCTTCATGATGGACCAGCTCATCAAATTCCGCGCGTCCTGCGGGAGTCAGGGAAAGGGAAGTCGTCTCTGCGTTGTTGGGCTCCTCCCACAGCCATTGCCGCAATGCGTTCTGCGCAGCAGGCAGATCTCGCGTGGAGAAGAACTGGTCGAGATGAGAATAGGCCAGCACCAGCACACCGTATTCGTGTGCCTGCAAGTAGGCCGACGTGCCGTCCGGTTTCTCCACCGTGTCGTCGGCATAGAATCGCGCAACACGGGACATATCGTCATGTGCGCCGACCGCAACGACAAAAGCAATGTGCTTGGCGTACTCCGGCTTGGCCGCGGTCATCAGAGCAAGTCCCCCGGCAAAGCTGAGGCCCATTACGCCAACGCGTTCCTTCGTTTCATTGCTGAGGACCACCGCAGCATCTCCGATCACGTTGATGGTTTTCGGCGTGATGCGATAGTCGGCCAAGTCCTGGAGTTCGGGCGTCATCACTTCCACACCCGTGCCGGCCAGCGCTCGCGCAAAACTCACCAGCCGCGGCTCTTCCATTCCAAGGTGGTGTACGCCATGAAGCAGAAGCATGGCGGGAGGATTATTTGGGCCCTGCGGAATATACAGTCGGAACCTGAGCGGACCTTCCGGCGTCTGCGCCGATCCTGGTTCCTCCTTGATCGGCTGCCGGGCGAAACTGGTTGCGAAGCCGTTTGCCTTTGGATCAGAAAAGCGCAAAAGCAGCGACATGGCGCGAAGCTGATCGCCGGCCGCGAAACGGAGGATCAATGCCGCAGCAGCAAAAAGCACAAGAGCCAAAACCAGCCAGAAAAGCCAGCGGCGTCGTTGGGCAGCCACTAAATCTCCAGGATTACAGGCATGATGAGCGGGCGGCGCGAGGTGGTCTTGGCGATGAAGCGTTTAAGGTCGGCGCGGACCTTCTCTTTGATCACGCCGTAGTCTGCCTTTTCTTCCGCGGTGGAGTTTTCCAGAGTGGCGGTAATTAACCGGCGAGCCTCGTGAAGAAAGCCGTTCTCGCTTCCGGCGGCAAAGCCGCGCATCACGATCTCAGGAATGGACTCGACAGTGCCGGTAAGTTTATTGATCGCGATAATAGGAAGCACAAATCCGTCTTCGCTCAGGTGACGGCGGTCTTTGATTACGAGATCTTCCACCACTTCGCCGCGCGAACCGGAATCAATGCAGATGCGGCCAACGGGAACTTTCTCGACCTTGCGAGCGCCCAGCTCGTCGAACTCCAGCACGTCGCCACTTTCCATCATCAGCACCTGGCCAACCGCGCCGTGCATTCCGCGGGCCAGATCGGCATGGATGCGGAGCTGCCGGTACTCGCCGTGAATGGGAATAAAGTAGCGCGGCTTCACCAGGTTCATGATGAGCTTGAGCTCCTCCTGGCTGGCATGCCCGCTCACGTGGACCGGCGGCATGGAACCGTCTTCATAGATGACGTCGGCCTCGCGGCGGAAGAGATGGTCAATCATGCGGTAAATGCCCTTTTCGTTTCCCGGAATGATTCGAGAAGAGAGCACTACCGTGTCTCCGCGCTCGATTTTCGCGTGCTTATGATTATCTACGGCTGCGCGCGAGAGCGCCGACATCGGTTCACCCTGCGTTCCGCTGATGAGCACGCAGACCTGCTGCGGCGGAAAATCTTTGATTTGGCCGGGGTGGATCAGCATGCCCTCAGGCACGTCGAAGTAGCCGAGATCGAGAGCAATGTCGGCGGCTTCAGAGATCGAGCGGCCTACCAATGCGACCTTGCGCCTGTACTCTCGCGCCAAATCCATCGTGAGCTTGACGCGATGGATGGAGGAAGAAAAGCAGGAGATGAAAAGCCGCCGCTCGGCTCGAGCAAAAATCTCGTCAAAGCGGCCGCGTACCGCCCGCTCGCTCGGCGTGTACCCGCGGCGCTCAGCATTGGTGGAATCTTGCAGCAGAGCCAGCACGTCGCCGTCTTTGCCATATTCAGCGAAGGTATGCAGATCGAAAAGGCGGTTATCGGTGGGTGTTGGGTCAACCTTGAAATCGCCAGTATGGATCACAACTCCCAATGGGGTATGGATGGCCAGGGCAACGCAGTCCACCAGGCTGTGCGTGACCTGAATCGGATGGATCGTGAACGGGCCGAGAGTGAAGCGCGTTCCGGCACGGATCTCGCGCAGGTCAGCATCTTCGAGCAACTCGTGCTCGTCAAGTTTGTTTTCGACCAGAGCGAGTGTAAATTCGGTGCCGAAGACCGGGACATTCAACTCGCTGAGAATCCAGGGAAGCCCGCCGATGTGATCTTCGTGTCCGTGAGTCAGCACAATGCCGCGGACCTTTTCGCGGTGCTGCACCAAATACGTGATGTCGGGAACCACAATGTCCACCCCGAGCAGTTCCGATTCGGGGAACATAAGGCCGGCATCAATCACAATGATGTCTTCGCCCCAGCGCACGGCCATGCAGTTCATTCCGAACTCGCCAAGGCCACCGAGGGGCACCAGATGCAGTTTTCCTGCGGGCATATCCAAATTCTGATGCTATCAGAGAAGCGCCGGCAGCCGTTCAAAACAGGCAATTCGCCTGCGGAAGAATTGGCGGATGATGAAGCGGAGCCACAAGCGTTTGACTCGCTCCGCATCAGCGTTTACTTTTCTAAGTTCCCCCGAGGTGATCCGTTTGAAGAAGCAGAAGCAAACAGGCGCAGGCATTGATCGCAAATTGCACGATCCAGTAACGGACAAGCTTTCTCCGGTCTTCCCGCTCGATTTGGGCAAAGTGAAAACGATTGACGGCCTGATGCGCGCAATGGCTGACACGGCATTTACTGGACGCCAGCTTGGCGAAACGGTGGACGTGCTGGAAGCGATGGCGCGCGATCGCGACTGCTTCGTGGTGATGACTCTTGCCGGCGCAATGACCGTGGCCAAGCAGGGCCTGATCATCTGCGATCTGATTGACCGCGGGCTGGTGAACGCGGTGGTATCAACCGGCGCGCTGATGGCGCATGGACTGGTTGAAGCCACGGGAATGAGCCACTATCGCTACGATCCGCGGATGAACGACAAAGAGCTCTATGAGGCCGGCTACAACCGCGTTTACGACACGCTGGAGCCGGAAACCAACCTTGATCACGTAGAACTTGTGATGGAAGAGGCGCTGGGCAAGTGGGACCCGCAGCAGACCATGTGTTCTTGGAAGCTCAACCGGGCCATCGGCGAGCACCTGAAGCGCCATGCCAAAGGGCGCGGCATTTTGAAATCGGCGTTTGAAAAAGATGTTCCGGTCTTTGTGCCGGCGTTCACGGATTCAGAGATGGGGCTGGACGTTGCGCTCAACAATCGCATGCGTGCCCGTGATGGCAAACCGCAGCTCCGCTACGACCCATTTCTCGATCTGAACCACTTCGCGGAGACTCTGCTACAGCAGAAAAAGCTCGGGATCTTCACCATCGGCGGCGGCGTCCCCCGGAATTGGGCGCAGCAGTTCGGCCCTTACTGCGAGCTGCGCGTCCGCCGCGCGGGAGAAGATGTTCCATTGAAGCGTTATCACTACGGCGTTCGCGTTTGCCCTGAGCCGGTGTATTGGGGCGGGCTTTCCGGCTCGCCGTATTCTGAGGCTATCTCCTGGGGCAAGTTTGTTCCGCCGGATGAAGGCGGGCGCTTTGGCGAGGTCTTCGTGGACGCCACGGTCGGCCTGCCGATTATGTGCGCGGCACTATTTGAGAGGCTCGGCAAGGCCTACCGCAAGACGTTGACTTCACGGTCCTGAAGCGCCGGCGAGTTCCTCCAGAGTGCTACTCAAAAATCAGAATTGCCGAGGCGATTACCGTGGTCCACTTGCCGCGCTTATCTCCAACTGCGGTCTGCGTGATGTTCGTTGTGCGGACGATTTTGTTGGAAATCCGGTAGATTTCCTTTTTTTCGTCCCAGGATTTGTCAGTATCGAACTCCACGTCGAGCGTGGTGGCGAGCATTTCCGCAGCCAGTTCCTCCGCATATTCACCGGCAATATCGTCGGGCTCGCCGAAGGAGTGATGCTCGCTGAGGTAGCCGTAGGTGCTGCGGTCGGCTGGAATCGCCAGCCCGATGCTGGCGGCTGTCAGCCGGTGCGGTTCGCGGGTGGAGTTCTCCGCGACAACGGCAAACGTGACTTCACCGGGATACAGATATTTCACGCCTTCCTTGCGCGAGATCAGCTTGCAGTTGGGAGGGAAAATGGAAGATACGCGCACCAGGTTTTGGGCAGCGATGCCGGCATCCCGCAGGGCCAGCTCAAATGAGGTGAGGCGCTCCTTGTGCTTTCCGACTCCTTTAGTCAGAAAGATGCGCTTGGGAACCATGTTCATCCCCAATGTAGTGGCCCTCCGCAGAGAAAATTTGGAATCGAATCAGAAAAAATAACACACGCGGGCCGCTGCTGCGGAAAAACTTCACGAAATTCTTTTGCAGCGTGGGCAGTACTGCTTTCTCGCCAACCCGAGATTTTTACGGCGCATCCGTTGAGTTTTAGGAGAGAAAAATGAACTTTAATCCTGAGTCTGTCCCGGAAGTCTTCCAAAATGCTCCCAAACCAATTTCTCCCCAGGTCCACCGCTGGCTGGATATCTCCGTCACCTCCGCTTTCGCCATTACAGGGGGAATCCTGCTGAGCCGCCGCAACAGTCGTGCCGCGACCGCCGCGTTCATCAACGCCGGAATGGTGGCTGGTGTTTCCATGCTCACCGACTACGAGGGGGACAATCGCAAGCCAATCAGCTTTAAGCTGCACGGATTCCTTGATCTGGTCCAGGCTGCAACCGCCGCAACGGCGCCCCTGATGTTCGGGTTCCCGGCAGATCCTGCATCTGCGTTCTTCTACAGCCAGGCTGGCAGCGAAGTGGGCGTGGTTGCGCTGACGGATTGGGATGGCGCCAGCAGGCAGAGAAACCGGCTGGATTTCGCGGCGTGAGACTGGTTTCACCACAGAGATGGCATGAATAAAGTGGAAGCTCTGAGGCGGTATGCTCCAGGAGTGAAATCTGGGGCAGACAGG
>JAICYU010000116.1 GCA_025934025.1 Terriglobales bacterium | reverse complement strand
GGTTGCTGCGGCGCATCAACCTGCAAGTGAAAGAAGGCGAGTTTGTCACCGTGATGGGCCCCTCTGGTGCAGGGAAGACAACGCTCTTGAGCATCATCGGTATGCTCGATGACGGCTGGGCCGGTGAATACATTTTTGGCGACCACCCGGTGCATAAGCTCGACCGCAAGCATCGCGCTGAACTGAACCGCAAGTTCATCGGCTTTGTCTTCCAGAGCTATCACCTGCTTGACAATCTTACCGTGCAGGAAAACATTGATGTGCCGCTGTCTTACCGCGATATTCCGCGCGCACAAAGAGCTTCTATGGTGGCAGACATCCTTGATCGTTTTCAGATTGTCGGCAAGAAGGACCTTTATCCCAACCAGCTTTCCGGCGGACAGCAGCAACTGGTTGGAGTGGCGCGAGCGGTGGCGGGCAATCCAAAGCTGATCCTGGCCGATGAACCCACAGGAAATCTCCATTCCGCGCAGGCCAAAGAAATCATGGAGCTGTTCCGGAGGCTCAACGAGAAGGGAACAACCATCATTCAGGTGACCCATTCTGAAGCGAATGCGGCTTACGGAAGCCGGATCGTGCAGCTCAAAGACGGCTGGGTGGTCGAGGACTCGACGACTTCCCGGGAAAGCGTAACAGCGTAAGGGCTGGAGAGGAGTCTTGGTGCCAACCAAAGTTGAGGAACCGGTGAGCACAGCAACTGCTACCGTGAAAACCGAGCCAGTACGAATACTCGTGGCGGATGACCAAGCCGACGTGCGCGAGGCCCTGCGCCTGCTGCTGAAAGCCGAAGGATACGCCATCGAGACGGTCAGCACTCCCGGAGCAGCTCTGGAGGCAGTACAGACGGCGGAGTTTGACATCATGCTGATGGACCTCAACTATCAGCGTGACACCACCTCCGGGCAGGAAGGAATGGACCTGCTCAAGAGCATTCAATCTGCGGATGCCCGGCTGCCGATCATCGTAATGACGGCTTGGGGTAGCGTGGAACTCGCGGTTGAAGCCATGCGGCGGGGCGCGCGTGATTTTATCCAAAAGCCGTGGGACAATCCGCGGCTGCTCAGCATTATCCGTACTCAGGTGGATCTCTACCGCGCCATGCGCCGTGCCGAGCGCCTGGAAGCAGAGAACAGCCTGTTGCGCGCACAGAATCGTCCGATATTCATTGCGGAATCCAAAGCCATGCAGCCGTTGCTCACGCTCATCAGTCGCATTGGTCCGAGTGATGCCAATGTTCTGATTACAGGCGAGCACGGAACCGGAAAAGAAGTAGTAGCGCAGACACTTCACGTACTATCGTCTCGCGGTAACCGGCCGATGATTACAGTAAACACGGGCGGCCTTCCCGAAGGGACTTTTGAGAGCGAGTTGTTCGGCCATGTGAAAGGCGCGTTTACTGATGCCCGCGCCGACAGGGTCGGACGGTTCGAATTGGCGGATAAAGGCACGCTGTTTCTCGACGAGATCGCCAACGTCCCGCTGAAGCAACAAGCCAAGCTGCTACGGGTCCTGGAAACCGGCGAGATGGAGCGCGTTGGTTCGTCACGCACCCACAAAGTGGACGCGCGAGTGCTCTCGGCCACCAATGCTGATCTCAAGATCGAAAGCGCGGAAGGACGTTTCCGCTCTGATCTTCTTTTCCGCCTGAACACCGTGGAGTTGCACATTCCGCCTTTGCGCGACCGGAAAGAGGACATTCCTCTGCTTGCCACTCATTTCCTCAAGCAGTACGCGCACCGCTATCGCAAGGACCTGAAAGGATTTGGCACAGGCGCGGTGCAGAAGATGCTGGAGCACCCGTGGCCGGGAAACGTCCGCGAGCTGGACCATGCTATTGAGCGTGCCGTGCTCATCAGCACCACGCCGCAGATCCAGCCCGGCGACCTGGGCTTGGAAGCAGAACGCGCCACTGGCGCAAAAATAGAAGAAATGAGCCTGGAAGAAGTAGAATCGCTTCTCATTAAGAAAGCGCTCTCACGGCATTCCGGGAACATCAGCCATGCGGCGGAGGCGCTGGGGTTGAGCCGCAGCGCTTTGTACCGGCGCATGCAGAAATATGGCCTCTGACCCGTTCTTTCAACCCGCCTCTTCGCTTCGGTCCCCGGCGAAACGCAGGAAGCTGAACTTTGATGCCCGCATCACCCTGCTGACTCTGCTGATCAGTCTTCCTGGAATCCTGGTCGCGGAGCTCATGCTGTGGTACAGCCCCAATCATTCCAACGAGTTCAAGTGGACGATTACGATTTTCATCGCACTGGCGTGGATGATTGGCAGCTCAATTTTGCACGGGCAGGTGATCCGGCCGCTGCAGACGCTCGCCAACATGGTTGCGGCGATTCGCGAAGAAGACTTCTCCTTCCGTCTGCGCGGTGCAGCCCGGGAAGATTCGCTAGCTGACCTGATCTACGAAATCAATACGCTGTCTGCGCGAATGCAGAAACAGAAGATCAGCGCTCTTGAAGCCACGGCGCTGCTCAAAAAAGTGATGATGGAAATTGACGTAGCCGTCTTCACCTTCGATCAGCAGCAACGGCTTCGCATTGTGAACCGCGCGGGCGAGCAACTGATGGGGCGCATTGCTCCCCGCATGCTGGGACTCACCGCGGAGGAGCTTGGGTTGCACGAGTTCCTGCAATCGGCAGAGCCGCAGACGCTTCAGGCCACCTTTCCGGGCAAGCATGGGCGGTGGGCCATCAGCCACACAGCGTTTCGCGAAAACGGAGTTCCACACCAGCTTCTGCTCATTTCCGATCTGAGCCGGGCGCTGCGCGAGGAAGAACGCCAAGCCTGGCAGCGGCTGATTCGTGTGTTGGGGCACGAGTTGAACAACTCGCTTGCGCCTATCAAATCCATTGCCGGCACGCTGGGCTCGCTCACTGGGCGCTCCGGCTTACCTGACGAGACCAAGCAGGACATGCAACACGGTTTAAAGGTGATCGAAAATCGTGTGGAGTCGCTGGGCCGGTTCATGCAGGCCTACACGCAGCTAGCTCGCATGCCCGCCCCCACGCGCATCAGGATCGAAGTTGGCCCATTGGTCCAGCGGGCGGCTTCGCTGGAGCGGAGGCTTGACGTGGTGCTATTGCCCGGCGCCCCCGCTTCTACCGATGCGGATCCCGATCAGGTGGAGCAGGTCGTCATCAATTTGATTCGGAACGCGGTGGACGCCGCTCTCGACAACTCTCTTCGCCATCCCGGCGCGGTCCACGTGGGTTGGAGGACCAATGCGCGTGCGATCGAAATTTTTATCCTGGACGAAGGCCCTGGCCTCCCAAAGAGCGACAATCTCTTTGTTCCGTTTTTTACCACCAAGCACGGCGGCAGCGGCATCGGGCTCACGCTCAGCCGGCAAATCGCCGAGGCGCATGGCGGCACTCTGCAACTCCGAAACCGCGGTGACCGCACAGGCTGCGAAGCTGTTCTGTCGCTTCCTCTCAGCTTCGACTCCGCTCCAGCCTAGGTCTGTGCCGTGGAAAGCGTTATCATGATTGCATCTGAACGCTTAAATCATGGACCAGGACCTTCACAATCTCAAAGATGACATGATTGCCTTCATCGAAGGCCACGGCTTGCGCCGCTTCAACGCCTCCGTCAGCGATGACCTGCCCAGCATTCCCTGGTCCGCCGATCAGGACCACGCCGATGCGTGGAAGGACTTTGTTGAACTCGCCAAGGCGTCGGGTGTGAGCTTCGTCACCATGAGCTTCGAGGACCTCGACAAGGAAGATGTTGACCTGCTGGTAGACCGGTTGCAGGAAATCGAATACATGAGTGAGGAGGACGTCGAGGAGGCGCGCTGGCTCAAAAATTTCGTCGGCAAGGTCGGCTTGCTCCAGCTCGGGTTCCCCTGCCAGGGGGTGATGTTCCTGTATGAAATCTCAACCGATTGGTATGAGACGTATAAGCGACTGGAGAACGCCATTGACGATTACGATGGCATTCTCATAGACGACTCCGACCCGGAAGAAGACTGACCTCCTATTCATGCGTTGGATTTACGCCAAGCCTGACGAAAGTGTGGTGGAGAAGCTCTGCTCCGAGGCAGCTCTTTCGCCGCTTATCGCGGGCCTGCTTGCCGCCCGCGGAATCACCAGCCCAGAGGCAGCCACGCATTTTCTCTCTCCTTCGCTTGAGCAGCTCCATTCGCCGTACCTGCTGCGCGGAATGAAGGAAGCGGTTGAAAGGATCTGCGCTGCCATTGCCAATCAAGAACAGATGCTGATCTATGGCGACTACGACGTGGACGGCACCACGGCGGTTGTGATCTTGAAAACTGCGATCGAGCTTTGCGGGGGAAAAGCGGAATTTCACGTTCCGCACCGGATTAAAGAAGGATACGGAATTAAGGACGACGTGATCGAGAGAGCTGCCGCCGTCGGCGTGAAGCTGGTGATCAGCGTGGATACGGGAATCCGCGCGTTTCAAGCGGCCGAAACCGCGCGGAGGGTGGGAGTTGACCTGATCGTCACCGACCACCATTTGCCGGAAACCAATGAAGGCGTGCCGAACGCGCTTGCAGTATTGAACCCAAACCAGCCGGATTGCGTATATCCATGTAAGGCGCTGTGCGGCGCCGGAGTAGCCTTCAAGGTTGCTCAGGCGCTCTTTGCCAGATACAAGGATGCGGCAGACCAGACAAAGCTCACGCGTTCGTTTCTCAAGATGGTGGCTATCGCGACAATTGCCGACGCCGTGCCCTTGACCGGTGAAAACCGCGTGATGACCAAGCTTGGCCTTGAAGGACTGCGCAGGCCGGTGAGCGGAGGACTGAAAGCATTGCTTGAAGTCTCCGGTCTGGCGGGGAGCGGCCGCGTCCTGCAGTCCGGCGATGTTGGTTTCCGGCTTGGCCCTCGCATTAACGCCGCGGGAAGAATGGATGTGGCGGCCGACGTGATTGAACTGTTCACCTCGCGCGATCCGGAGCGGTGCCGCAGCATCGCAGAGAAACTCGATCGCTTGAATACCGACCGGCAGGCCGCCGAGGCAGCCATCGTGCAGCAGATCGAAGCGCAGCTCGCGGAAGACAGCGACCTGAACGGAAAGTTCTGTATGGTGTTCGATGGCGAGGGCTGGCATCGCGGCGTGGTGGGAATTGTGGCTTCGCGAGTGGTTGAGAAGACCGGTCGCCCCGCGCTGGTGATCGCAACGGAAGGCGACGAGGCGCATGGATCGGGGAGGTCGGTTCCAGCGCTGCATCTTCTCGATGCGCTGGAATCCTGCCGTGAACTGTTTACCCGATTCGGAGGGCACTCTCACGCGGTGGGCTTTGCACTTCCCAGCGCGCGCGTTCCGGAGTTAAAGCAACGGATGAACGATTTCGTGCGCGAGCGGCTTATGCCGGAAGATCTGGTTCCCGAGCTGCGGATTGATGCGGAGCTGCCGCTTACTTCCATCAGGCCAGACCTGCTTCAACGTATTGCTTCGCTGGAGCCGTTCGGCCAGGGCAATCCGGAGCCGGTATTTTCAGCCTGTGGCGTAAACCTGCTAGTGCCTCCGCACGAGCTCAAAGAGAAGCACGTGAAATTCCGTGTGAACCAGCGCCAGGCAGATGGCAGAAAAAGTTTTAACTACGAGGCGATGGGTTGGCGGATGGCGCAGCGTGTGAAAGAGGAAGGCCTTCAGCCTGGAGACCGGATGGACCTTGCCTTCACGTTGACCATGAATGATCATCCGGAGTTTGGCGGGTTGGAGCTTGCTCTTGAGGACTTCAGGAAGACTACGGCGGCGACCGCAGCGAATTGAGATTGGTGGTGCGAGATGGCACAAGAAGTGATTTACTGCTCCAAATGTGGGACTCAGAACCTTGCCGGCGCAAGCTTCTGCCAGCACTGTGGCGCCAATATGGGCCCGGCAGTCGTACCTGGGGTGATGGCGAGTCCCGCCGGCGTGAATTATTCAGCGGCTGTTCCCGCGGACGATTCCGCCTATGGCGGTTTCTGGATCAGGTTTGTCGCCGTCATCATTGACGGTCTGATTCTGGGGGCGGTGATCTATCCGGCGCTGTTCGCTCCCAGAATGATGTACGGACACATTGGCTTCTATCCCGGTTTTGGACCTTTGTTTTCCGTTGCCGGATGGCTCTATGAGGCGTTGCTGCTCAGCTCGCCCTGGCAGGCGACAATTGGGAAGAAGCTGCTGGGATTGAAAGTGACGGATGAATCGGGCCAGAGGATCTCCTTCGGCCGCGCCACCGGCAGGCATTTTGCCAAGATCATTTCCGCGATCATTTTTCTCATCGGCTTCATCATGGCGGCGTTCACCCATCACAAGCGCGCGCTTCACGATATGATTGCCGGCACGCTGGTGATGAGGGAGCGGATCTAGGCTTTCTCCTGGTTTCGGCCGCGGTAAGCGATCAGATCATCGTTGCAGCGAGAGTGCGAATGCGTCCAGCGAAAGCGGACGCAATACGTTGCGGCGCATGCCGCTCTGTATCTGAGCCGCTTGACGCGCGGCCCGCTGCACCCAGTCAAAGTCCACGGCTTCAGCCAGCGAGCGGAGCTCGGAGAGAATGTCAGTGTTGCGCACCAGTTCTGGCGCTCCTGAATTCAGGGCCATAATGTCGCGCAGCAAGCCATAAACTGCTCCGAGAAGCTGGTCGGTCTTCTGCTTGCCTTCGCCGCCGGCCCGGTAGGTTTCCGTCGCGCGAAACAATTCAGAATGGTCGCCGGCGCGAATCGCCGTTCCCAACAGAGCAAGCGCATCTTTCCGGGCTTGAACGTACTCGTCCAGGTTAAAGGACTTGGCGCGGCCTATAGCTCCCCCGCTCAGACGCGCCACAAGCTGCCGCTGCCGGAGATTCCATTGCGGCCGGTGCTGCGCCAGATATTGCTCAAGTTCTGCAACTGGTAAGGGCGCCAGGCTAAAGGTGAGGCAACGCGAGCGGATCGTCACCAGCAACTCGCCGGGGTTGCGCGCCAGCAGAAAGATGGTGGCGAAATCCGGAGGCTCCTCCAGCACCTTGAGCAACGCATTGGCGGCCTCCTTCATGAAGGCTGCGTCGGTGAACAGAAAGATGCGGCGGCGCGCCTGAGCAGGCTTATAGCGAATGCTCTCGTTCACCCGCCGTACCTGGTCCACTTTGATCATCATCTGAGGCGGATCGGGCGGAACAATGAGCACGTCAGCATGGGGCTGCACCAGGATGCGAGTCTCGCGCTTGTCCGTCTCGCGCAATCCCTCGCGTGCTTCCACTGCTTCAGTGCAGCGAGCGTCGAGGTCTTCGGCAGAAGCAATGCGGCGGCAGTTTTCGCATGTGCCACAATAGTCAGGCAGGCCGTCACTCTCGGTGCCGCCTCCAGAGTTCCCGCCCGTGCAGTTCAGCGTCCGCGCCAGCATGAGAGCCAAGGTGTATTTGCCCGCGCCCTCAGGGCCGGCCAGAATCACAGAGTTGGGAAAACGCCCGCGCGCTATCATTTCCCGCATCTGGCGAACGACAGATTCGTTTCCGTAAAACTCGGGAAAGGGCATCGTGGCTCTATCTTACCTGTGACGAAGGATTGCCGTTCCGCTCTGGCGTGCGGCAAACAATCCTGTCCGGTTCCACTGCCACGTTCACCGCAGCCAGCGATTTGATGATGGCGTCGGCGCCTTCGAGTTCTTGCGCGGAATAGGTGGTTTGCAATGCCACCACCCGCATTCCTGCGGCCCTAGCAGAGGCAATGCCGGCGGGAGCATCTTCAAACACCAGGCAATCTTTCGCCGCCGTCCTGAGCAGCTTCGCGCCCGCAAGGTATGGCTCGGGTGAGGGCTTGCCAGCGCGGACATCGTCGGCTGATATCAAGTTCTGAGGCGCCGTCAATCCAGCGTATTCGAGCCGGGCCAGTGCCAGCTCTCTGGTGGCGGAAGTCACGATTGCGTACCGGTCCGGCGGCAGAATGCGCAGCAGATGGGCTGCTCCCGGCAGCGCCACCACGCCGTCGCGGTCCTCAATCTCCATGCGCTCGACTCGTTTGTTTTCTTCTTCTGCGTCCAAGTGCGGCGCCAGTTCGCGGATGGTTTCAATGCTGCGGCGGCCATGGGCTTTGCTGATCGCAACTTCCGCGTCCAAACGGTGTTGAATGGCCCAGGCTCGCCAGGTGCGGGCAACCGCAGGGGTGGAGTCCACCAGCACACCATCAAGATCAAACAGGAGCGCCGAACAGACGAAGGTCACGCTTCAGAATAGCAGCCAGGCTCTCTTAGAGTGCTGGAACCAAAGTTTCAAACAGCTACTTTTCAATCAGGTGGACAGCAACTGCCGGCTGATAGAATAATCGCGGTCAAATACTTAACGGTTTGAGACTGGACGGCGTTTGGCGTTTTTCGGTCTCGGCCAGATCGGTTGGAGACGACTTTGAAAAAATTCTTGTTTATTACTGCCGTCTTTTGCGCGTTCTTTTTAGTATCGGCTACGGCCAAAGCGCAACAGTTTGATCTCGCCTTCGGATACGGCACCACTATTGGCCAGCCGGCTTCCGATGCAGGCACTAATCCAAACCACTTCCCGCAGGATGTGGGCGGGGGCGGATATCCGGCCTTCAGCGGCGATTTCCTTTTCAAGAGGAACTTTGGAATAGGCGCGGAAGCGGCATGGCGCGCGCACCAGAACCTTGACGTATTCCAGCAGCCCTACCGCCCAATCCTCTACGATTTCAACGCCGTGCTTGCGCCTCCGCTGGGCAAGAAAGCGCAGGCGGATCTGCAAGCCGGAATTGGATGGGAAAGTATTCGCTTCTATACCCCGTTCTTTAATTGCAGTTCGTTTGGCGGTTGCACCAACTTCACTAGCAGCAATCATTTCCTCGGCCATGTGGGCGGCGGCTTGCGTTATTACGTTACTAACAGCGTGTTTATCATGCCCGAGGCGCACTTTTACTTTGTCCGTAACAACCTTGAGTTCAGCGGACCACGCATCTCTCGGTATGGCGTCTCCATCGGGTACTCGTTTAAGAACCAGGAATAGCCGTTCTGCGCAGAGTCAGGGCCTCACATCAATGAGGCCCTTCTTTTAGTGCTATTTCGCCAACCTTAGATTTGCAAACCGCCAGCAACTCTCACGCATCCAAGAACCCGGATGTCCAAATGGCCGTAAAACTCCTGTTTGTGGATGATGAGCCGGGAATACGCATGACGCTGGCGCCGATTCTTGAGCGCCACGATTTCAAGGTCACTACAGCCGGCACTGTCTCTGAAGCGCTTGAGCTGATCAATCACGAAACGTTTGACGTGCTTCTTTCGGACCTGAATATCGGGCAGCCCGGCGACGGCTTTACCGTGGTCAGCGCGATGCGTCGCGTGCAGCCGCAGGCATGCACCTTTATCCTCACCGGCTATCCCGATTTTGAGACCGCGTTGGAAGCCATTCGCAGCCAGGTGGATGATTACCTGTTGAAACCCACCGACGTACCCACGCTCTTGCGGGCGATCCAAAGCAAGATGGAGCGGCGCCGCCCACAGGTACCGGAGCCGGCCATGAAGCGCATTTCAGAGCTGCTGCGCGAGAATGTGGACCAGATCGTAAAGACCTGGTTGCAGGAAGTGGATGCCCATGCTGAGGTGGCCGGCATCGCTCTTTCCGTCAAGAAGCGGGCGGAACATATTCCCAGATTGCTGGAATTGCTGGCGCGCCGCGTGGATGCAGGCCAGCCCGAGCCGGAAGAATCCGTTGATTCCGGTACTGAATACGGCAAGCGGCGGGCGCAACAGGGCTACAAGATACCTCTCATCGTGATCGAAATGCGCCTGCTGCAGCGCGTGATCTCGTCTGTGCTGCAACGCAACCTCATCCGCATGGACCTGAGCACCGTAATTGCCGACATGCTGGAAGTGGGCGAAGGTCTCCAGGAAGAGCTGGAAGTCGCCATCCGGGCCTTCGAGCAGCAGAAAATGCCGGAAGCAGCCTAACGCGCTAGAGAGCTCAATTCTCCTTCGTGCTCTTCGCGGGCAAGAGTGCCCGCGTTCAAACGGACAAGTTCTCTGGTTGGGGGAAGGCAAGCTCAGCTCGCCCGCCGTCTTTGTGTAGACTATAAATTCGGGAATCGGGTTCGATGGCGTATCCACTTTTTCAAAGGAAAGGAATAATGAGGAGAATCCTTGTTCTGGTCGGCCTGTTGCTGACGCCGGCGGTGATATTCGCGGCGCAGGCACAGCCCGCTCAGCGATCTGACCTGAATGAAGTTGTGGCGCAGATTGAGCGCGTTGCCATGGCCACGAATGGCGATATCGCGAAGCTGCGCATTGACAAGTGGAAAACTGATGGCGCGCAGCGGCAACAACTCCAGAAAGTCGCCGATTCCTTGCAGCGCAACATCACCGATGCGGTTCCAGGGCTGATTGCGGACGTCCAGAACACGCACGGAAGCGTTTCCAGCAGCTTCAAGCTTTATCACAATCTCAACGTGGTTTATGAATTTCTCAGCTCGCTGGCGGATGCGGCCGGCGCCATAGGCAAAAAAGAAGAATACGAGCCACTGGCGCAAGATGCGGCTGCGCTCGATGCCGTCCGCAGCAGCTTGTCCAGTTACATTGAGCAGACCGCGTCTTCGTATGAGTCCCGCATGCAGAACGCGGCCAGAGCCGCCCAGCAGCCCCCGCC
>JAICYU010000357.1 GCA_025934025.1 Terriglobales bacterium | reverse complement strand
TGACGGAGTTAAGGCCGCAGAAGGCAACGGCACCAAGGCTAATTACGTGCTCGCACATGTGCTCTTGGAGACGGGTCCGCATCGCGTGACCTTTCAATCGCTGGAAAAAAGCGGCCTGACCATCCGCAAGACCATCAACATCTCTGTGCGTTAGCTCTCTTATTTCAAGGCTGATAAGCAACCAGGCAGCCTTTAACCGAGGCTGTCTGGGTTCTTTGCTATTGTTCTCTATTTTGCCACCTTTTAAGGATTAGACTGGCGCTCACGGAGAATCCCTCATGCTCGTGAAAAAACACCTCTCGAGATCATCGACGAAGTTCCTCGCCGGGTGCGCGCCGATGGCCATCTGCATTTGTCTATCGTGCCTGCCGGAACTCCTTGCCACTCCGGCAAACCCACAACAAAATCCTGCAGCTCAACCAACGCAGCACCGGGAAACCAGCAAACCGTATACCGGCGATCTCTCGCGCTTTGAATACGCGGACCGCGACAAAAAACTGCAGGTCAACCGCGTTATGGATATCCTGGCCATTGCTCCGGGAAAGAGCGTGGCTGACATCGGCGCGGGCTCAGGATGGTTTTCCGTTCGTGCCGCCCGCAGAGTCACGCAGACTGGGCTGGTCTATGCCATTGATATCAACCCTGAAGCCATCGAATACATTCAACAGCGCACCCAACGCGAGGGCCTCAACAATCTTAAGACTATCCTTGGCCATCCAGACGACCCAATGCTGCCGCCGCACAGCATTGATGCGGCATTGCTTCTCAAGACCTATCATGAAGTGGCTGAACCGGTTGCGCTCCTTAAAAACCTGCGCCAGTCGCTTCGCTCCGGAGCGCGCATTGGAATCATCGATCGCAATGGAATGGCTGACAACCACGGCGTAAATGAGGACATTGTGCTCCGTGAAGCCGGCCAGGCCGGATATAAGCTGATTGGCAAGTATGACTTCGTGAAAGGCGACGACGAGGACTACTTTCTGGTGTTTGAGCCATCGTAGTTCGCCAGCGAATCCAAGCGCCGCAAGCCCTAAGCCAAATTGGGCTCAAGATTGGCTGCAAGAGCGTGGACCTTTTTCCCGCTTGTGGAACGCGCGACTTCCAGTGCGCTCTCTACGCGGTTGATGACTTCCGTGACTATATCGACCGCATCAAAGCTTTCCTGCATCACGGCTTCGGCGATGCCGGCGCTCATGGCAGGTGCGCGCTCAGTTCCCGGGACCTTGATGGGCGCCAGCACTTTCCGCATCTTCTCCACCACCAGGAACGCATTCTTCTCGACCGTGTCTGAAAGTACCAGCGCAATCGTGGTGAGATCGTAGCGCACAGCCACATCGTTCTGTCGAATGTGGGACGCGAGTGATTGCCCAACCTGCTGCATCATGGTCTCCACCTGTGGCTGTCCTATTTCCTTCACCAGCACGGAGGCTTTACCAAAATGAAGCAGCATCAGGGTCAGCGGGATCCGCTGCTGCAGAGAACGCTTTACTTCGGAAAGGAGAACGTCCAGGTAAGAAGAACGTTTCAGCAGGCCGGACTTTTCATCGGTCACGGCCAGGCTCTTCATCAAGGTGCGCAGGCGGGCATTGGCTACGGCTTGCACCACCTGCTCAGCCAGGGTATTCAGCACTTCAAGCTCGGTAGGCCGCCACTGCCTCGCGCTGGTCTGCTCCAGAATCAGAATTCCGGACTGCTGG
>JAICYU010000312.1 GCA_025934025.1 Terriglobales bacterium | reverse complement strand
ATTACCCCGCGTGCGCTTACCGATGCGCTTGCGGTTGGTGGCAGTGAAGCCAAGCGCGCCTTTGAAGCGATGATGACGATGAAGAAAATCGACATCGCCGCAATCGAGGCAGCGCGGCGAGGCTGACGTGAACAGGCCGCCCTGCCTGTAACTTGTCGCAATAGTGAAATTTTGCTCTCTCAGTCCGGGTGTGCAAAGCGCGGCTCACGCTGCAATGGGCCTCGCTGACCGATTTCATACGCTCTAACTTCGCAACCTTTCTGCTTCGAAAGTCTGCTCGCTGCTGATTCACCTTCCTTGCCTCTGATGAAACTCCTAGCATGGCCCTGACTGGTCCACGTGACTTGGGCAACCGCAAGGCGTCCTTCTTGAGTTTTGTATTTGTCGTCAACAGCGTGACCGATCTCGTGAAACAGAATGAGGTCGATGTTGCATGCGGTCGATGTTCCGCAATTTTTCTGTTCCGAAACATCCGAGGCACGTGTCCTAGGTTACAGAAGCGTTAGGCTCTTGGTGCTTAAATCGTACAGATTTGAATTCGAATCGCCTGGAATCGGTCATTGAATGGACTGGCAACCTTGGAACGGATACTCCGTTCTAAGGTTGGAATACCAAATGGATTATTTAGACCACCTTCCGGGCATATTTCGAGATTAGCGTTGAACCCCTTCCGGGAACTTTGCGGGCGTTAAGGCCGAACCGCCCAAAGTCGTAAATAGTAAGAGACGGGACGCTGCTACTTTTCATTCACGCAACGAGCAACAACGCCATTTCTGCTCGAATTATGGTCGATTTTTCCGACCATTAGAGACCGGCATTACGCGAGTCTCAAATGCGCTGCATTCATGTGGAATGCCGTGTATTTCGGATCGTGTTGCCTCGGCGTGGATGCCTTAGGACGAGTGATGATGAAATTTGAAGATGTGTCCGAATCCGGTTCTCGGTTTTTTTCTGAAGCCTCTGTGCAATCAGCTCCCCAACCAGCGCTGCAGAACGGGCGAAGCTGGTTTACCAACGGGCATCCGTCCCCCACGTTGCCAGAGGAGAAAATGGGCGGCTCGGGTTCATCGCCCAAGATCGTGCTCTATTCACACGACACGTTCGGAATGGGAAACATCCGAAGGACACTCCTGCTTGCCGAAGAATTTATTACCACCTATCGGGATGCTTCCATCCTGATCATTACCGGCTCGCCGATGATCCATGCATTCCGAATCCCGAAAGGGATTGATTACATCAAGCTTCCTTGTCTCGACCGGTTCGGCGCCGAGCAATATGCCCCTCGGTATCTCTCTGGCTGTCCGGAAGAAGTGAAGCAGACTCGTGAAGCGATTTTGAGGGAATCAATTCTTCAGTTCAATCCGGACCTGATCGTTGTAGATAAAAGAGCCGCTGGAGTTGATGGGGAACTTCTGCCCACACTCCATACTCTCCGCCAGAACGGACGCCATACCAGGCTGGTGCTTGGAGTCCGGGACATTCTGGATGAGCCGGAACGCACGCGGCACGTTCTGGCCGGCAACGGCAGCTTTGACGTGATCGATCAATTTTATGATGAGGTCTGGATTTACGGGTGCAAAACCGTTTTCGACACGGTAAGCGAATATGCATTCCCGGAATCGGTCGTCCGAAAAACTGTTTATTGCGGATATCTTAAACGTCCTACTCTGTCGACCGAGCGGCTGGATGGACCTCCGCGAATTCTGGTCACCACCGGTGGCGGCGGCGATGGCGGTGACGTGATCCAAGCTTATTTAGCCGGCCTTTCCACCTTGCCGCGGAACATTGCATTACACAGCACCATCATTTTCGGGCCCCAAATGCCGCAGGCGCGGCGGGCGGAAATCCTTGGCCGTTTTGACTACATGGCAGACGTAACGTTTCTGGAATTCGAAGCAGAAATTGCAAACCGCTATGCGCAGAGCGATGTAGTTGTCTCGCAAGCGGGATACAACACGGTATGTGAACTGCTCTCCTTTTCTCGTCGTGCCATTCTGGTTCCACGAAGCGAACCAGTGCGTGAACAGCTTATCCGGGCGCGATTGATGGCTCAAAGAGGCTTCTTTGAATGCATTGAGCCGCAGGACCTCACGCCCGAAACTTTGATCGCCAAGGTACGCGAGGCATTGACCTCTTCTTTGAATCCCACCACTCCGGACCTGGACGGACTTCCTGTGATCCGTGAACGTGCAGCCAGATTGCTCAATTGCCGCCGGAGGGCCGCATGAATCAGGGCAAGATCGTGATGATCCTGAGCGGGTTTCCCAGGCGCTCGGAGACTTTCGCGCTGAATGAAATACGTGCGCTTGATGAGCGTGGCGCGCTGGCAGGGATCATCGCAACCAAAGCAGGTGAATCTGTTGCAACACAGGGAGCAAGCAGGGCTTTGGCGGGCCGGGTGCATGTGCTGGCAGAAGTAGATATAGCGCGGCAGGCGGATGAATCAGTCAAGCATCTGAATGGTACGGCGGTCTCGGGAGTCCATGGGTATTTCGCGCATGCCCCGGCAGAGCTTGCGGAGCGCGTAGCAATGCGATTGGGCACGCGCTTCGGCTTCAGCATTCATGCCAAAGATGCGCGCAAGGTGCCTCCAGAAATTCTTTCTCAGCGTGCCCGCAAGGCAGCCTGTGTGGTGGCGTGCAACCATGATGTTGCTGGCGAGTTGCGGGATTCCGGCGCCAACGTGCACCTGGTGCCGCACGGTGTTGATCTCGAGGGCTTTGCTCCGCACCCTTTCCCGGATGGCGGAAGGCTTCAACTCCTGGCCGTAGGACGGCTGGTAGAGAAAAAAGGATTTCACATTCTCATTGCTGCAGTCGCACGGCTTCGCTGTTCGTTTCAACTTGACATCGTCGGAGAAGGGCCGGAAGAGGAGCGTTTGAAGGGGTTGATTCGCGCGCATGGCCTGGAATCAAAGGTCAGGCTTTGTGGACCAAAGACCCATGAGGAGTTGCCTGAGGCATACAACCGCGCCCATGTCCTTATCGTGCCTTCCATTGTGGATCGTAGTGGTGATCGTGACGGCTTGCCCAATGTAGTGCTGGAAGCCATGGCGTGCGGGCGGCCGGTGATTGGCAGCGATGCAGGCGCCATTGGAAGCGCCGTAGTCCATGAGGAAACCGGAT
>JAICYU010000339.1 GCA_025934025.1 Terriglobales bacterium | reverse complement strand
GTGCACCGCGATTGACGAATTCCAGGCTTGCGTTGCGCTGCAAAAGGAAGTCTGGAATTTCGCCGACGTTGATTTGGTGCCTTTGCGCATGTTCGTGGTCAGCCACAAGATCGGCGGACAGATCATTGGCGCATTTGACGGCGATACTCTGGCTGGCTTCGTCTTCTCCGTTCCGGGAACACGCGCCGGCCACTCCTATCTGCACTCTCACATGCTTGCTGTGCGTGAAAACTTCCGCAACTCCGGACTCGGCCGCCGGCTAAAGCTGGCGCAACGTGATGATGCTTTGGCCCAGGGCTTTGAGCTGCTGGAATGGACCTTTGATCCTTTGGAAATCAAGAATGCTTATCTGAACCTGGTGCGGCTCGGCGCTATTGCACGCCGGTACAGCGTGAACCATTACGGCTATTCTTCGTCTCCGCTTCAGGGAGGACTGCCCACCGACCGCTTGGTTGCAGAGTGGTGGATCAAGTCGCGGCGTGTAATCGGATTGCTCGAGCAGCAGCAGGCTCCTGTGTTCCGGGTAGAAGAGAAGATCAGCGTCCCGGCAGAAATTTACGCATGGAAGGCCTCTGACGCCGAGCGGGCGCGGGCTGCGGAAGTCCAGAAGAAGAACCGGCAGCAGTTTCTTTCCGCTTTCTCGAATGGAATGGCTGCCCTCGGGTATGAACGCGACGCCGCAGGCAATGGAGCTTTTCTGATGGGCCGCTGGGATGAGAATTGGTCCTACGCCGGCGCCGAGGACGAGAAGTGAGAATCGAAGCAATCACATTGCGAGAAATTCGCATGCCGCTGGTACATTTCTTTGAAACCAGCTTTGGCCGCACCACCGAACGCCGCATCCTGCTGATCACGCTTCGCACCGATGGCCCGGACGGCTGGGGAGAATGCGTTGCCGGCGAAGACCCGTTCTACAGCGAAGAATCCATTGACACCGCGTGGTATGCGATTGAGCGGTATCTTGCGCCTGCGCTGCTGGGCCGCGAGGTCGAGCGCGGCAGAGATGTTCCGGAGCTTCTGGCCCGGGTTCGGGGACATCGCATGGCCAAGGCTTGTGTGGAGAACGCACTGTGGGATGCCGAAGCGCAACTGAAGAATGTCCCATTGTGGTCGTTGTTGGGCGGTGTGCAACAGGAGATTGCCTGCGGAGTTTCCATTGGGATACAGAACTCGCCGGAACAACTGCTGCAGAAAATTGAAACGGAACTGGCGGCAGGCTATCGTCGCATCAAGCTGAAGTGCAAACCAGGCTGGGACCTGAAGATTTTTGAAAAAGTTCGGGAAGGGTGGCCGCAGATCGTCCTGAGCTGTGACGCCAATTCCGCGTACACGCTGGAGCAGGTTGACCATCTGAAAGAATTTGACCGCTTCAACCTCCTCATGATCGAGCAACCTCTGTGGCCGGATGATTTCTATTTCCACGCCCAACTGCAGCGCAAGATGAAGACCAGCATTTGTCTGGACGAAGCGATTCGCGACCGCCGCGGAGCTCAAGCAGCAATCGAACTCGATTCTTGCCGCATTATCAATATTAAAGTCGGCCGTGTAGGAGGATTCACAGAGGCAGTGGGCGTGCATGATGCTGCCTTAGGCGCCGGAATCCCAGTGTGGTGCGGCGGGATGCTGGAATCCGGGATTGGACGCGCGCATAACATCGCGCTTTCAACTCTGCCCGGCTTCACGCTTCCTGGGGACGTTTCAGCTTCAAAACGTTATTGGAAAGAAGACATCATCGAACCTGCGGTTCACGTTTCGCCGCAAGGCTTCATCAACGCTCCAGCCGGCCCGGGCCGCGGATTTGAAATCAAGATGAAATTAGTGGACCAGCTCACGGTCAGAAAAAAGGAACTGTTGCGCGCTGGACAAGTACAGCAAAGATCCGCAGTTCCTGATTGAAACGAATTTTATTAGAGAAGCTAATCGGAAACAGGGCCCGCTCGGACTCAGGTTTTATTTTCCAAACTGCTGATAATTCTTTATTTAGTTAGAGATACAGCGAACCGCCTCTAAGGCTATTCTTTTCATACCTTTACTTAGTAAGACGAATACCCTAGATTGCTGGAAACGACTCGGCGAAGTGTATAAGACCAAGCTTCAAACAAGCGGTTGCGACCGCAGGTTGACATTTGCTGGATCGCTTGAGGTTTGCGGGCGGTCTTCTTCCGGGTTTTGAGACCGCCCGCCTTAAGAGCGTGAAATTGAAATAAGGGGAAATGTAAGCCGGGTTCAGCGCTTCTTTCGCGCGGCCAGGCAGATAAACGAGTATCAAATTCGACGGAGACAGCCATGAAACGCACTTCTTTGACTTCCGGCAAAGAATGCATCCTTGTAGTAGACGATGATCCAGCCATGCTCGAGTACACCCAGGCGCTTCTCGCCTCGGAGCCGTATCGCATCGAGTTGGCAACGAATGCAGCGCAGGCGGTTCAGCTCCTGGAGCACGGACTCGCGCCTGATTTGATCCTGCTCGACATC
>JAICYU010000227.1 GCA_025934025.1 Terriglobales bacterium | reverse complement strand
GGAAGCAGGGCGTTCGTCATATCGGCTGGAAAGCTGTGGCGCATCTCATAGGCGTCCGGAGCACCATTACAGCACCGCGCGATAACAACCAGGGATGTTCCGTTTCTGTGCATCGTCGCTCCACCTGGTGCAGGAGTCAGCCGACCCTCGACGGAAACATCACCACTACCAATGAATGATGCTGTATGGGTAGCGGTTGAGCCATTCGCCAACGTGATGGTCTTCTGATGCGTGAACGTTTTTATAGGCATTCCTTCATTGTCCCCTTCCTTTTTTATTGGGGCAGTTTGACCCCACCACTGCCGCCTCCGCCTCCGCCAGTCCCTGTAGCACCACCGCCAGCGAGGAGGGTGATCACACCGAAACAGATGATGTCGTTGAACCCGGTTAAATCAGCGACATTGCTGGTAACAAGGAGCGTAATTGTCCCACCGGCGAAGAGCGAATCGCGGCAGTACACATAAAACTTCCCGAGGGCACCAGCATTAACGCTGGGGGGGGCATCGTAAACGACTCCATCTCCAAATTTCAGAGAGCATGCAGCCAGCAGAATCGTGCTGGTATTGCCGCTCTGCGACAGAGGATTGCCGGACGTGAACTGCCCGTTGGTGTTCGTCGGATTGTTTTTGAATGTGCCGGCTAGCTGCTGTTTCCCATTGCTGAGCACGGCCGCAATTGGAGAGAGGCCGCCGCGGTTGATGGCTGCGCGGACAGCGATGAATGTGGTCACAGGATCGTTAAACGCGCCAGGGAGATACTGGAGCAGCTTCAGATCGATGGTTGCGCCCTGCGTCTGGTCCGCGCCGCCTGAAGCGCTACTGCTGCCGCTGCCGTCCTGTGTGGGCAGGTTGATGGGAGCCTCCATGATCTCGTAATCGCCCTGGTACTCCTCTGAGATCGTGGAATCGATGGTGATGATGTCGCCGCAGAGCTGCGCGATCAGCGCGTTGTTGCCGGCGTCCACTGCATCCAGAAATGCGGTGATGGTGCAGGTCATGGGCGCATGGTAGGGCGAGCTATCGATACCAAGATTGCGCCAGAGAGTGAACTGCATCAGCCGCTGCACACGCTCCATTGTGTTGTTGCCGAAATCGAGCGTGGTGGGCAGACGGCGAAATGTCGGTGTCAGGTTCAGTCCGCGCGCGCCCATCGCATTCTGATGCTGCTCGTGGTCTTTCACCTTGGAGCCAGGCGCGAAGCGGCTCTCAGCAGTACCCGTATAGCCGCCGCCGCTCGTCTGATTCGCGCCAGTCTGTGCAAAGGTGCTTTGCGGATCTGGCGTGTCGCGTCGTTTGCAAACAGCGCGCGGCCGCTGTTGCAAGGCTCCTGAACAGGCCGCTCCTCTGTCTCGGCAGAACGAAGAATGGAGATCCGCGGCACCCATCGCGCATCGGCTATGACGCGCAGCTCGTGCCTTTCACCATCCAAGGAGCGCGCGGATGAAACGGCTCTTCGAAGTGGTCACAGAACACGAGTGGGAAGTGGCGGCGCACAAGGCGTCGAAGCACCTCGATATTCTGCAGGTCCTGGCTCACCTCGCCGAGTTCCCTGAAGACATAACAAAGCTGCGCGCGGAGCCCGGTAAGGCGGAGAGCAAACGCCACGTACTTCTTGAGTATGCCGCTCGCAAGGGAGTGGCGGTTGAAACGCTTTCACCGCGTGAAGGATGGATATATGTGCGGCTGCACCGAGAGGCGCTCGGCCGGCCAGGGCGGAAGAAGTTCAGCGTTGCCGGGCAGTTGGAATGGGAGACTGCTCACAAAAAGGTTTATCGCGGAGGAAGATCGGCATGAGTGTATTCGTTCAGCCAACGGAGAAGAAGATCGTGGAAACCCAGCCGGAGCAGAAGCCGCAGCCGACGATTGAAGAGACCTTCATGGTGAAGGTGAGATCTGCGGACTGCCGCTGCGCCGTGACGGCCGTGGGCGACCTGGAAAGCGGATGCCGGCATGTGATCCCCATCCGCAAATGCAACGGATCGCACGACGCCAAGATGGTGGAACTGGCCGTGATCGCGCGGCGGCAGATGCTGCGGCTGCTGCACGACGTGGAAGAAGCGAGGGAGCCCGTCTAAATGTGGCGTCAAAAAAAATTTACCGGCAGCGTGAAGGTCATGCGCGAGATCATCGCGCTCGATCCCGAGTTCGATGCGCAGTCTCTGGAGTTCTGGCGCGTGCGCCTGCGCGTGGGCGGCTGCCGGCGAGTGCTGAAGATGCTGCGGAACGTCGCGTTTGTAGTTTTTGCCGGGATAGGTATGGCAGTCGTGATTGTGTGGCTGCTCGGCCACTTCGGCGTGGTGAAGCACTGATGGGCCTCTACAACTTCCAGCGCCGATTTAAACCGCACGTCAAGAGCGGGCGAAAGCGCCACACGATCCGCGCCAAGAGAAAGCATCCAGATAGGCCTGGCAATCCATTCCACGGATACGTGGGTCTGCGAACCAAGAAGGCAGAGAAGATCTCAACTGGCACGATCACCAAGGTTGAGGATATCCGCATATTCGAAGCGCCGGGAGAAACGGAACTTGACCACTATCGTGTTGCTCTCGAAGGTGTGGGCCTTGAACTGGATGAATGTGAAGCACTAGCTTATGCCGATGGATTCGACAGCTTCATGGACATGATGAAGTTTTGGGAAGGCCGTCTGCCTTTCAACGGCGACCTGATCCGATGGAAGGACAAAGAGGACAACTGATGGCCCGATTCTGCATCGCCGGCTGTGGCACTGAGCTGAAGAAGCCCGATGGATCGACGGACTACAAGAAACAGTTTTGCTCGCCCACATGCCGCAACCAGGATAAAACGCAGCGCATGCGAGACATGCGGACCACCATCAAAAAGCAGGACCGCTGCCCCAAGTGCGGCCAGGTGATTCCGAAGGAAAAGAAGTCGAGAGCGGTGAATGCCTGAACCGAAGATCACGCGCGACCAGCTCCGGCGTCTGCAGACGCTGTGGAGTCAGTACGTGCGGCATGAGATGTCGAATGTCTCTCGCGCTGATCGGCTGGTGTGGGCAAGCGAGCAATGCAAGCGCACCATCCTCAGCTTCAACGATCTGACGCTGCGCGAGGCCTCGGATCTGATCAACATTCTCCAGGGCGCGATGGGGATCGCTGAGACATCACCGGCAGTACGTCCGCGGCGGTATCGTTCACGCATCAAAGATCGTGACCAGGCGCACGCGGCCGGTACCGAAGGACGCCGCGACGGTGACAACACGCTCACGCCGGCTACGGCGGAAGATCTCGCCATGATCGATGCGCAGCTCGGCGAGATGGGTTGGGATCGAGCGCGCCTGGATAAGTTCTTGCAGTCTCCCTCTTCGCCGCTCGGTAAAACCCGGCGATCCAATCCTCAACTGCGCACCGTGAAGGATGTAAATCGCGTGCTATGGGCTCTCAGAGGCATCGCTGGGAAAAAGACGAAGGCGGAGGTCCAGGCGTGAGCGATCAGCGCGTCCAGCGCAAACCTGAGCAGCTTTCTTTGTTCCAGCGTGCGACAAGGAATGCGGCATGGGTCGCGCGCCACCTAAAAACCAGTCCGCAAACCGTGGGACGCATGATCGATTCCGGCGAGCTGGAAGCGTACAAGCTTCGCGAGCGCGGCCCGTGGCACATCTTCCTGGATTCGGTGGCCAAACTGGAGGAGAAAATCCGGTCGCGACACGGGCTTCCAGATGCACACGAGGGGCAAAAACCGTGTCAGTAGGATGTCAGTGGGATCGGAGCGCGCCGGCTGGCATGTCAGTTGGGGCAGGGCCGCATGGATTGCGGCTGATCGCGCATCCGCCAGATGCTGCAACCGCCCATGTCAGCAGGAACTCAGGATGCGCCACACGCGGCCATGTATTATCAACAGCTTGCGCCCACACGCGCCGCCGCGCCGCCGTTGCCCCACTGCAGCCAAGCTCGCGCACCGACGCGCCGTAGGCCCTTAAAACCGCCATATCCCGCGCCATCCCGCCATCTCCCGTCACTGCAGTCCTATTCCTGTATACCCACTCGGCTGGTAGCCGTTTGTTAGCTGGTAGCTGTTCCCATCAACACCAGCCATTCAGCCCATCAGCATGCCGCCGTTTACCTTCAGCACCTGGCCTGTGATGTAGCTGGCTTCGTCCGACGCGAGGAACCGGACGGCATAGGCGACTTCCATATCCGTACCGGCGCGGCCCAGAGGGATCATTTCATTGACTTTTGATTTCAGTTCCTGTGAAAGCCCTTCCGTCATGGCGGTCTCAATGTAACCGGGAGCAACGGCATTGACAGTAATGTTGCGGGAGGCGACTTCGCGCGCCATGGACATAGTGAATCCGATCAGACCCGCCTTCGATGCAGCATAATTCGCCTGGCCAACCTGGCCCATCTGGCCGAAGACGCTGCTCACGTTAATGATCCGTCCCCAGCGCTGCTTCAGCATGGAACTGATGACGGCCTGGGTGCAGAAAAAAGCTCCGCCCAGGTTGGTCTGGAGGACGGAATCCCAGTCAGCGCGTTTCATGCGCATCAGCAGTGTGTCTTTGGTGATACCGGCGTTGTTGACGAGAATATCGATTTTTCCAAAGCGCTCCAGCGCCGATTTCACCGCAGCTTTTACGCTGTCTTCATTGCTCACGTCCATGGCGAAGGCTCCGGCCTGGCCGCCTTTGTCTTCAATTTCCTTAGCCACAGCTGCCAATTTCTCCTGGTTGCGAGCCGCCAATCCAATGTGCGCTCCGGATTCAGCCAGAGCAAGCGCGCATGCGCGTCCAATTCCCTGTGATGCTCCCGTGATGAGCGCTACGCGGCCTGTAAGTCCGGGCATGCAAGTTTCTCCTCAAGAATGCGGTAAAAAAATTATACCGACTCGGATCGAAAGCAGCTTATTCATAACTGTTCACTTCATTGCAGGAGTCTGCTCTTCCTGGGGATGCATGGCGGCAGAAAGGGTGATTACTTCATCGCGGAAGAGGACTTTCAGCAGCGGCGGAGCCACCAGGGTGGTCATAGC
>JAICYU010000102.1 GCA_025934025.1 Terriglobales bacterium | reverse complement strand
GTGGTTACACGTTGAAGATCATGGACGAGCCATTCTCGCCGTAATGGAGCGGGGACGCGAAGGTGAAGTTTATAACATTGGCGGTGACTGCGAGCGCGAGAACATTCACGTGGCAAAAACGATTCTCAAGCATCTGGCCCAAAGCGACGAACTGATCCAGTATGTGCAGGACCGTCCCGGACACGACCGCCGCTACGCCATTGATTGCGAAAAGATCAAAGCTGAACTGGGTTGGCAACAGCGCTGGAATTTTGAGAATGGACTACCAGCAACGATTGACTGGTACAAGAAGCATGCGGAATGGGTTGAGCAGTTGCAACAGCAGAACCACGACTACTTCAAGCGGCACTATGAAGATCGCCCGGCCATGCTTCAGGGCCTGAGCAGCTCTCGTTAAGCTACACCGGCCGGCAACGCCGCGCGTTTCGGCAGGATTTCTCCCATGCGACGGATCTGCGCTCCCACGCTGCGCAGTTTTTCTTCAATGCGCTCGTAGCCTCGATCAATGTGATAGACGCGGTCGAGGATGGTTTCTCCTTCCGCGACGAGCGCTCCGATCACGAGCGAGGCCGAAGCGCGCAGATCAGAGCATTGCACGGCTGCGCCGCCCAGCGGAGTGTGACCGCGAACAATGGCCCGGCGGCCCTCAATCCTTATATTGGCGCCCATGCGGACCAGTTCTTGGGCGTGCATGAACCGGTTTTCAAAAATGTTTTCGGTAATTACTGAGGTTCCTTCCGCCTGAGTGGCAAGAGCCATGTATTGCGCCTGCATATCAGTAGGAAAGCCAGGGAACTCCTCGGTAGTCACGTCAGCGGCACGCAGCCGATGTCCGTTGGTGATCCGCACGGAATCAAGGCCGGCCTGCACCGTCACTCCACATTCCTCAAGCTTGCGCAACAGCGCGCCGAGATGCTCTGGATTGCAGTTGATGAGCGTGAGATCGCCTCCGGTGAGTGCTCCGGCAATAACAAACGTTCCGGCCTCAATCCGATCGGGAATGATGCGATGCCGCGCGCCATGCAACTTTTCGACGCCACGGATTCGGATGGTCGAGGCGCCTGCGCCTTCAATATCCGCGCCCATCTTGATCAGCAAAGCGGCAAGATCGCTGACCTCTGGCTCGCGCGCGCAGTTCTCCATAACGGTTTCGCCTTCGGCCAGAGCGGCTGCCATCATCAGATCTTCCGTTCCGGTGACGGTGATCTTGTCAAAGATGATGTGCCCGCCGCGAAGCCGTTCTGCCGCAGCCTCAATGTATCCATGTTCCTGGATGATGCTGGCGCCGAGTTGTTCCAGTCCTTTGATGTGCAAATCAATCGGGCGTGCCCCGATGGCGCAGCCGCCGGGCAATGAGACGCGGGCTCGTCCCATCCGTGCCACCAGAGGGCCGAGGACAAGCGTGGACGCACGCATGGTTTTGACGAGTTCGTAAGCAGCCTCTGGATTGACCAGACTTCGGCAGCAGAGGGTAGTACGGTGATGGGCGCGGCCATAGCCGAGTTCCACTTCCGCACCCATCGAAACCAGAAGATTGCGTTCCGTTTGAATGTCGCGAACGTCCGGGATGTTTTCCAGAATGACTGGTTCGTCGGTCAGAATCGCGGCGGCCATCGCGGGCAAGGCAGCGTTTTTCGCGCCGCTGACGCGAATGTTTCCCACCAGCCGATTTCCACCGCGAATGACAAATTTGTCCATAAGATTCTCTGGCGTCTGTATCCCAAGCGCCCGCATTGGCCGGAAGGGAACAGGAACTTTGTTGAGACCGCGAATACCAGCCACGAAAACTCCTGCGCGACGCCAGCCAGGCTGAATTCGCGCCGTTAGTTCACTCGATTCTAGATTAGCTACTCTCGATTGCGCTTCGAACGTTTCCCTTAAAACTCTTAAGCTTTTTTACGGCCTGGGCACAGCCCAAACCAGTCTTGAGCCTGATGAGCGCAACTGCCACTTGGTTGCCGGACGCTTTCAAAGCACGGGACGCGCCTGTACGGTCCACTCCGGCAGCCTGCTCCAGGATTGCCAGTCCGCGTTCCAGAAGCTTCTCATTTCTTGTATGAACGTTAACCATCAGATTGCCGTAGATGTGGCCCAGACGCGCCATCGCTGCTGTGGTGAGCATGTTCAGTACCATCTTCTGGGCAGTCCCTGCTTTCATTCTGGTTGAACCGGAAAGCACCTCCGGACCGACCTCCACCACGATTTCAATGTCCGCAGCGTGTCCGAGTGGGGTGTTCGGATTGCAGACAAGGGCGACTGTCTTGGCTTCGCATTTGCGCGCGTATTCGATGGCAGCGATCGTATAAGGCGTGCGGCCGCTGGCAGCGACTCCCAGAACAACGTCCCTTCGGTCAGGTTTGCGCAATGCCAAGTCCCGCGGGCCGGCCTGGCGCGAATCCTCGCTCATCTCTTTTGCACGGCTCAGAGCACGGTCACCGCCGGCAATCACAAACTGCACTGTCTTGGGATTGCTGCCGAAAGTCGGCGGACACTCGGCGGCGTCGAGGGCCGCAAGCCGGCCACTGGTTCCCGCGCCAACGTAAATCAGACGTCCACTCATGCGGAAAGTCTCCGCAATGGCATCAATGGCCTTGGCGATCTGGGGCAAGGCTTTTTCAACGGCCGAAGCTACCTTCGCATCTTCCGCATTGATTACACGCGCAATTTCCAGCGCGGACATGGTATCCAAGTCGGCCGATGCAACATTCTGCCGCTCGGTGCCAAGAGTGCTGATGTTCACAAGAGTGCCTCGACTACCGCATCGTGGAAGGCCGGCCTGACGATCTTAATGGCTTGCGACCCGCGATCCGGCCAAGTGCGGTTGGTTAGCAGAGTAACAGAGAGTTGGCGCTCGGGATCAATCCATAGGGAGGTGCCCGTATAGCCCAGATGGCCAAAGGACTTCCGGGAGAGATAGCGTCCCGATTGTGATGGAGATGAAGGCGTGTCCCATCCCAGAGTGCGCGAAGATTCCGGCGGCAAAGCTTGGCGCTGTGTAAAAAGTTCAACAGTGTGGCGATTGAACAACGGATCCCCGCCGCGAAGCATGCATTCAGCAAAGCCGGTCACGTCCAGCGCGGAGGCAAAGCAGCCTGCGTGTCCGGCGATTCCGCCCATCACGAACGCATTCTCGTCGTTGACTTCGCCCTGAATTAAATAGGGGCGGAAAGGTTGTTGGCGCTCAGTTGGAGGGATCAGGCGCTTCTGATCGCCAGCGGGATTAAATCGGAGATGAGAAAGCCCCAGCGGCTCGAAGATCTCACGATGGCAATAGCCGTCCAGAGGTTCGCCGGCCAGCTTTTCGATTGCTTCTCCCAGAATGATGAATCCAATATCGCTGTATTCGGCGCGTGTGCCAGGATCAGCGCTGAGCGGAACAGCAAAGGCCTGAGCCAGCAGTTGTGCCCGGTTCTTTGCAGTCTCAAATAACCTTGCGTAGGCGGGCAGCCCGGAAGAGTGTGCCAGCAGCATCTCGATGTTGACTCGGTGGCGGCGCGCGTCAGAACCAGAGAACTGAGGGAGCAGTTCAACGACCGGCTGTTTCAGATTGAGGCGGCTCTGCTGCTGGAGGAGCATGCAGGCCGAGGTGGTTGCGACTGCTTTGGTAACGGAGGCAAGATCGAAAACTGTCGCTGGCGTTACTTCGGGAGAGTCGAGTTCGTAAGTGAAACGCCCGATCGCCTTCAGAGCAATGAGTTTTCCGCGTAGTGTAATGGCTACCGATGCGCCGGGAAAGGCTTGCTGCCGAATACCGGACTCTAGTTCCGCGAACGCGCGGTGAAACTGCTGCTCTTGGTCTCGCAGTGAATGTGGTAGCAGAATTTTCGTAACCTGTCGCAGACAATTCCTCAGGTTGCTTTTGCTTCCGGTTTATAACACACTCAATTCAGAGATGAAACAAACCCGCCAGTTGGCTTTCTTCGGCAGCATCCTTCTAATCGGCTTTCTTTTTTCCAGTTTCGCCACAGCGCAGAAGAAAGCTGGAACCAAAAAGTCGCGCGGCTCTGCCGTTGCAGAAACCGCCAACTTCGCTGCGGTGGATGCTCTCGTCCAGGAGCAGGTAAACACTGATGCCATCACCGGCGCTGTGCTGGTGGTTGGTCACGGTGGGCACATTGTGCACCAGAAGGCCTTCGGAACTCGGGCCATCTCACCGCGTCGGGAGCCGATGACGCTCGATACCATTTTTGATCTGGCGTCTTTGACCAAAGTTGTTGCCACCACGCCAAGCGTGATGCGACTTCTGCAATATGGGCAGATTCGGCTCGATGATCCACTCGCGCGCTACATTCCCGACTTCGGAATGAACGGGAAGGAGTCGGTGAGCCTACGCCACTTGCTAACGCATTACTCCGGACTCCGGCCCGATCTAGACATGACAGCGTCCTGGCAGGGACAGGAGACGGCCTTCCGGCTGGCTCATGAAGAAAAGCCTCAAGCGCCTCCGGGAGCACAGTTTGTTTACAGCGACATTAACTTCATTGAGCTGGGCGAGTTGGTGCAGCGGCTTTCCGGTCTCAGCCTGGATCAGTATGCAAGAGTCCACGTGTTCGAGCCGCTGAAGATGAAACACACGCGTTATTTGCCGCCGGCAAGCTGGGTCCCGAAGATTGCGGAAACGCTCTCAGTGGACGATCACCGCATCCTGCGCGGAGTGGTGCAGGACCCCACCGCGCAACGTATGGGCGGAGTGGCAGGGCATGCAGGACTCTTTTCGACCGGCGCCGATCTCGCTCTTTATGCTCAGGCACTGATTGACCGCAAGACAATCCTTTCGCCCGAAGTAATCGAGAAGATGACAACGCCGCAGCAGCCTCCGAATGAGGTTGAGGTACGCGGGCTGGGCTGGGACATTGATTCACCGTTTTCCAGCAATCGCGGCTCCTTGCTGCCCGTCGGCTCTTTTGGACACACCGGATTTACCGGGACCTCCATGTGGATTGACCCGTACACCAATACTTATGTGATCCTGCTCACCAACACGGCGCGACCACGGCAAGCAAGCTCGCCGGTGGTTTCATTGCGCTCGCGAGTGGCTACGGCAGTCGCTTCCGCGCTCAAGCTGGACGTGACTTCTGCCAAACGAGAGCAACTCCTTACGATTACCGGGTACAGCGAGTTGGCGGCCGCGGCGAGACATGTCACTGTTCGCAATGGCCAGGTGCTGAGCGGCATTGATGTTTTGGAAAAGGACAACTTCGCCGAGTTGAAGCGCGACCGCCCCCAGATCACGATTGGTGTGCTGACCAATCAAACCGGCGTGGACGCGCAAGGCAAGCGCACAATCGACGTCCTGGCAAACGCGCCGGGACTCAAGCTGGCCGCGATCTTCAGTCCGGAACATGGGATTTTCGGGACTGAAGATACGACACATCTCGGCAATACGACGGACTCAGCAACCGGCATTCCGGTGTATAGCGTTTACGGCGGCACCAATGCCAAGCGCCATCCGCCTGTGGATGTGCTCAAAAAACTGGATGCGGTTGTAATGGACATTCAGGACGTTGGCGCGCCCTTCTACACCTACGAAACCACTCTTGGCTATCTGTTGGAGTCGGCGGCCCTAGCCAACACTGAAGTTGTCGTGCTCGATCGTCCAAACCCGATCACCGGTTCCTATGTGCAGGGGCCGATTACGCAAGCAGATCTTGAGAACTTCACCAACTATCATCCGGTCCCGGTGCGGCATGGCATGACTTTGGGCGAGCTGGCGCAGATGTTTAATGTGGAACGTAAGATTGGAGCGCGCCTGACGGTCGTTCCTATGCAGGGCTGGTTCCGAGGTGACTGGTTCGATTCCACGGGGCTGGTCTGGATCGATCCTTCACCCAACTTGCGTTCGCTCAACGAAGCAACGCTATACACGGGCGTGGCGCTGATCGAGGGCACCAATATTTCAGTTGGTCGCGGCACCAACACTCCGTTTGAGCTTGTCGGCGCTCCCTGGATTGACAGCCGCAGATTTGCCCAGTACCTGAACGCGCGGTTGATTGCCGGAGTGCGATTTGTGCCGGTCACATTCACACCCACGAGCGGCCCTTACGCCAAGCAACTCTGTTCCGGCATAAATCTGATCGTGACTGATCGCGATGTGCTGGACGCTCCCGAGATGGGGATCGAGTTGGCGGTCGCGTTGCGCAAGCTTTATCCGGAAAACTGGAAACTGGATCGGATGCTGGAGATCCTGGCCAATCGCGAGGTCTTCAGTGCAATCGGCCAAGGAGACGACCCGCGCAGCATCTGGCAGGGCTGGCAGGACGATCTTGAGAAATTCCGTGAGCTCCGCGCCAAGTATCTGCTCTATAAGTAGCGCGTTTATACTTGGCGGATGGAGTTGCACATCGGCACTTCCGGCTGGTCCTATCCCAGTTGGAAGCCGGCGTTTTTTCCTGAAAAGTGTCCGGCCAATCGCTTTCTGGAGTATTACTCAACCCAACTCAACGCGGTTGAGTTGAACGCGACTTTCCGGCGGATGCCTTCAGCCAGCGCAATTGCCGGCTGGGTGAATGCAACAACCCCTGAGTTCCGGTTCGCCGCGAAAGCGCACCAGTCCATTACGCACTTCAAGCGGCTCAAAGATGCTGATGACTCGCTGCGTTTTTTCCTGCAGAGCATGGAGCCGATGCGGCAGTCGGGAAAGCTCGGGCCGATTCTGCTTCAGGTTCCGCCGAACCTTCAGGCAGACGCTTCGCTGTTGGAAAAATTCGTCCAGCACTTGCCCAGCGCTTATCGGTTCGCCTTTGAGTTCCGTCACCCGAGTTGGTTTGCAGATGCAATTTACGGAATTCTGAAGAGCCGCAATGTCGCGCTGTGCTGGGCCGAGAGCGAAAAAATTACGACTCCACGAATTCCCACAGCAGATTTTCTCTACTATCGCTTCCGGTTGCCGGAGTTCAGCGCCGCACAGCTTGAGACCATCGCGGATGAACTGAGAGAGCAGGCCAAAGCCCAGGAGGTGTTTGCTTTCTTCAAACATGAAGAGCAACCGGAGAGCGCGCTCAACGCGGTCACCGTGGCGCGGCGGAACGGCATCGAGCCTAAGCCGTTTGTCTTACCGGAGAAAAAACGCGGCGCGAGTGCGAGGAGAGCGGCGGCCAATAAAGATGAATAACACAGCGCCGATCAGTGTTGATCAGCGTTCATCTGTGGCTATTTGCTTTTCGCTTTGATCTCTTCTCGGTGCCTGGCCGCTTCTTTGGGTATCTGGGGCTCGGTCATATTCACCGGATCGAGAATCTCGGAAATCTCCTGCTCGGTCAGGAGTTTTTGGTCGCGCGCAATGTCAATGATTGAGCGGCCGGTCTTGACCGACTCCTTCACGATCTCCGCTGCCTTTTGATATCCGATATAAGGGTTCAGTGCCGTTGCCAGCGAGACTGTGCTCTGGGCGTAGAAAGCATTGCGCTGCTCGTTGGCCGTGAGTCCCCTCACGCATTTATCGGTAAACACGCGCAGCATGTTGCTGAGGATCGTGATGGACTGAAGCACGTTGTACGCCATGGTTGGCATCATCACGTTCAGCTCAAGCTGCCCCGCCTGCACCGCGAGCGCGACAGCCGTATCGTTGCCGACCACCTGAAACGAAACTATGGCCGCCAATTCCGGCATCACGGGGTTGATTTTGCCCGGCATGATGGAAGATCCCGGTTGTAGCCCCGGAAGATTGATTTCCGCCAACCCAGTGTTCGGTCCCGAAGAGAGCAGCCGCAGGTCGTTCGAAATGCGAATGATTTCAAGCGCCAGATTGCGCAGCGCGGATGAGACCTGCGCCATGCACGCATTGGACTGCATGGCCCAGCGCATGTCTTCAGCCGGAGTGAGTTTCTGTCCGGAGATTCGGGACAGATTGGCAACCGCTTTGGCGCGGTAGTCCGGGTGAGTATTGATTCCCGTTCCAACGGCGGAGCCGCCCAGCCCAAGCTCGCGCAGAGAATCTGCGGCGTGACGAATGTCCTGCGATGCTTTACGGATGGCAACGGCGTAAGCCGCGAACTCCTGTCCCAGGCGGACGGGAACGGCATCCTGCATATGGGTGCGGCCGGACTTCATGATGTTGTGAAACTCTTTGCCTTTGGCGTTGAACGCGGATGCCAGATCATCCAGGACGGGATAGAGCCTTTCCAATTCCAGCAGCGAGGACAGCCTCATCGCCGTGGGAAACACGTCATTGGTGGATTGCCCATAATTCACGTGGTCGTTGGGATGGACCTTGTACTCGCCCAGCTTGCCGCCGATGATCTCCGTGGCCCGGTTGGCGATGACTTCGTTGGAATTCATGTGGAAGCTCACGCCGGCGCCGGCCTGAAAGACATCTACTACGAATGAGGCGTCCCATTTACCGACAATCACTTCACGCGCCGCTTTCATGATTGCGTCGGCGCGCTGGGCGTCCACCAGGCCTAGCTCTTTATTGGCCTCGGCCGCCGCATATTTCACCATTCCGATCGCGCGAATCAGAGAGGGATTGGCGCGCATTCCGGAAATGGGGTAGTTCTCCACTGCGCGCGCCGTCTGCACGCCGTAGTAGACGTCCGCCGGAATTTTCTTAACTCCGATGGAGTCCTTTTCCTGGCGGAAGTTCTGCGTTGCAGTTGCCATAGCGACCTCGGGACGTGATATCAAAACTCTCAATTATAAATTCAACCGTACACGCTTTTTGCCAAGCGACCCGTGCTACAATAAAGACTCCAGTTAAGTGTGATTCACCAGCGGTTAGCGAGCCGGTCCAGCCTTACAAGCGACAACCCACCTCACAGCACCAGTCAATCTTCTCAGCAGGAATTTTCAATAGAACATAGAACAAAGGAACAGAACAAATGGAACAAGGAATTGTGAAGTGGTTTAACGACGCGAAAGGCTTTGGGTTCATTACCCGCAACAGTGGCGAAGGAGACGTCTTCGTGCATTTCTCCGCCATTCAATCCAGCGGGTTTCGCAGCTTGCCGGAAGGCCAGGCGGTGGAATTCACGGTCACCAAAGGGGCCAAGGGCTGGCAGGCAGAGAACGTAAAGGTCCTGTAAGCGCAAAAGTTTTTCAAGGAACCACTGCCCGTGAACGGAAGAAACCGTTCCGGGCAGTTCTGCGTTTGGGCGCGAGGCTTTGAGCCCCACTGGCCGACTGTTGAACAATTGCCCGTCCATTGATATAGAATCCAGCGTCTTCTCGACATTTCATGGAAGGATGCACGAATGACGAAACTTCTCGAGGGCAAAATCGCTATTGTTACGGGAACAGCGCGCGGCATTGGGCAAGCCACGGCTGAGTTATTTGCTCGGCACGGAGCCAAAGTCGTGATGTCTGACATTGATGCTGGGCCGCTCAGCGAAGCCGCTGCTGGAATCCAGAAATCAGGCGGTCAAGTGCATCCTCTGGCCGGCGACGTTACCGATCCTCAGTTCCCGGACAAGCTGGTCAAGACGGCCGTGGAGAAGTTCGGCGGACTGGACATCATCGTTAACAACGCGGGCTACACCTGGGACGGAGTGATCCACAAGATGACCGACCAGCAATGGCAGGCAATTATTGATTGCCATCTCACCGCGCCATTTCGCATCATCCGCGCGGCCTCAAGCTTCATCCGTGAAACCGCGAAGAAAGAACAGGCGGAGCAGGGAAGAGCGCGGGCACGCAAGATCATCAATGTCAGCTCTACTTCAGGGACGCGCGGCAATCCCGGCCAAGTGAATTATGCTTCAGGCAAAGCAGGCGTGGTAGGCATGGTGAAGACCCTGGCCAAAGAATGGGGCATGTTCAACGTCCAGGCTAATGCTGTGGCGTTTGGCTGGATCGAAACACGGCTGACACACGCCAAAGAAGAGCAAGTAAAAATAAAGCGCGGTGAAGTTGAGATAGAACTGGGCATTCCAGCCGAACGCTTGCAGACCATGCCAAAGTTTATCCCGATGGGTCGCGCAGGAACCCCGCAGGAAGCCGCGGGCGCCGTGCTGTTCTTTGCCTCACCGCTGTCGGACTATGTTTCTGGCCAAGTTTTGGAAGTCACAGGAGGCTTGTGATGGCCGAAACCGCAGCTCCCAAGCGAGTGCTTGAGTCTTTGGATGCTCTCAAAGAATTGGCAGGGCGCGAAGTCGCGGTAACAGAATGGTTCACTATGACGCAGGAGCGCGTGCAGCAGTTTGCCGATGCCACGCTCGATCATCAGTGGATCCATGTTGATGTGGAGCGTGCCAAACGTGAGTCGCCGTTCAAAGGTCCGATTGCGCACGGGTTTCTTACGCTATCGCTGCTTGCTCATTTCATGCAGTCTGCCGTGGGGATCGGACAGGGAGTGCGTATGGGCGTGAACTACGGCATGAATAAAGTCCGGTTTGTTTCTCCCGTACGGGTGGGCAGCAGGATTCGCGCCCGATTCGTGCTTCAATCCATCAAAGATGTAGAGCCGAACGGAGTGGAAGCGCAGTACAACGCCACTATTGAAGTCGAAGGCAGCGAAAAGCCGGCGTGTGTAGCCGAGTGGCTGGTGCGGTATTACCGCTAGATTGCTTTCTTTTCCGCGGCCCGCAACCCTGCTCTCAGCAGCATCTTTGTTACTTCTCCCATACTCGCGAAGCGCGTGTCTTTGGTTAGACCGTGATAGTAACGGTAGTAAATCTGCTGAATGATTACCGCCACTTTGAACAGCGCAAAGACGTAATAGAAGACAATATTCGAGACATCGCGTCCCGTCTGGCGAGCGTAGCGCTCCAGCAGTTCGGCGCGTGTTAAGCTTCCTGCAATCGCCGTCGGACCCCAGCGCACCATCTGCCAATCAGGAGGATCGTCGGCGTTCACCCAATAGGCGAGGGCCGTGCCGAGATCGGTGAGAGGATCGCCCAGCGTACACATCTCCCAATCAAGAACGGCTTTGATGCGGGTAATGTCGTCCGGATCGAGAACCATGTTGTCATATTTGTAATCGTTATGGACCAGCGTGCTGCCGCTTTGAGCAGGCATGCGCGACGTGAGCCACGCTGTGATCTTCTCGATTTCCGGCAGTTCGTCGGTCTTGGAGCCGTAGTAGCGCTCGATCCAGCCTTTCACCTGGCGCTCCAGATAGCCTTGGGGCCTGCCAAGTTCCCCGAGTCCGATTGCGTTGTAGTCCAGGTTGTGCAGTCGCGCCAAGTTGTCAATGAAGGATTCACTCAACTGGCGCGCCGTGTCCGGCGGCAGATCGAAGCCCGACGGAAGATTTCTGCGCAGCACGATTCCGCGCACTCGCTCCATGACGTAGAACGGAGCGCCAACAATGGATTCATCGGCACAGTACAGCAGCGGCCTGGGCACAGGGTACACAGAATGAACCTGCGAGAGAACGTGATACTCGCGTCCCATATCGTGCGCGCTTTTCACTTTGCTGCCAAAAGGCGGACGCCGCAGCACCATCTCATTTCCTCCGAGAGTGACGGAGTAGGTGAGATTGGAATGTCCGCTGGGAAACTGAGCGACGTTCACCGGCCCGTTCAGATCGGGAAACTGCCTGTGCAGGTATGGCTCCAGACGCGCAAGGTCGAGTTCTTCTCCGGAGCGGATGCCGGCCGCATGATCGAGCATGTCATCGAATTGGGGAGCAGGTTCAGCCATAACAGCTTCGAGCTTTAGCCGGGCCCGGCAAAAGCAGATCCTCGCCGCCCTCGCTCGCTGCGCTCACGTCGGGCGCTCGGAATCACAATTTATTACGTCCTGGACGGCATGACTGAAGTCATGCCCTGACACTTCTTGCCGGTGCTTAGGATAACTTCCTGCGGCAAGATTCCGCATTTAACTGCCCATCCCCGCAAGCACATATTAAGTCGAAAGCTGCAATCCGTGCTTCTTCAGAATCTGGCGCGCCACAACCATCTTATGAACTTCATCAGGGCCGTCGTAGATGCGAGCGCCGCGCTCGGCAGCCCAGAAGGCGGCCAACGGAGTCTCCGGAGTCAGTCCCATTGCT
>JAICYU010000210.1 GCA_025934025.1 Terriglobales bacterium | reverse complement strand
TTCTGCCATAGCAGAGGGAAGATGCGAGTACGAGAGCACCAGCGAGTTGAAGGAACTAAACTCCGCCAGCATCGCAGTCGCCACCAAAGTGGCGCCCAGCCATGGACCGACGATGATCGTGGCGAAGCTGGCCCAGCTTCCATTGTTCCAAAGATCAAGCGGAAGATGGGTGTGCCATACCGCAACCAGCGGCAGCATGTAAGAGAGCACAATCGCCGCCAGCGTGAGCATGATTACCCGCGGATAGTTCCTCTGCGGGTCCTCAACCTCGCAGGCCACCGTGGCAGCATTGTCCCAGCCCATGAAGTTCCACATGGCTACCAGGAGCGCGGTAAGAAAATCTCCCTGAATGGCTGGGCCCGACGCGGAGTAAGCATGAGGATGTAGAAAAGCAAAAA
Source organism: Terriglobales bacterium (assembly GCA_025934025.1). Classification (GTDB taxonomy): domain Bacteria; phylum Acidobacteriota; class Terriglobia; order Terriglobales; family Acidobacteriaceae; genus Angelobacter. The sequence continues at coordinate 5,137 of JAICYU010000210.1, read as the reverse complement.
GAGTCAGCACAGCAAACGGGCTCAGCAAAAGCACTCCAGTGACCACCGAACTGTCGCCCACTGCTTTCGCCCCCAGCAAGTTCCAGCCGATGCACACCAATACCATTCCTGCAGCGATCGCGAGACCACGCTCTCCGCTGACCACGCGAGGAAACAGCTTCCCCAGATAGGCGACGAACAGGCTGGGATAGATCGCCATGTCAAAGATACTTGCTGTCAGCGAGAGCCACGCTTCCTGAAACCCCCAAAACGGCCCCATGGCGCGTCGTACCCATACGTAGAAGCCGCCTTCCTCAGGCAGAGCGGCAGAAAGCTCCCCGACCATCAGGCCAGTCGGCAGAGCCCATAGCACAGGCGTGAGAAGAAGAATAAGAAAGGCCAGCTTGTAGCCGGAGTCCTGAACCAGCTCCTCAAGACCATATGGTCCGCCGGAAACCATGAAATATGTTGCCGCCGCCAGTGAGAGCACGCCCAATTTCCGGTGCGAACCAGTCGAGGATTTTTTCATTTTAGGTAATGGGAATATAGCATCGTTAGACGGAACTGATTTGCTCACGCTCAACTGGATCATGTTGAAAATTCGCGAAAACATACTTCACAGGGGCAAGCACGACCAAGTTTCCGCTATGAACTTGAAGAAAAAGTTTTAATGGGAGGTAGAGACGCTGGAACTGCCATGGGTCGCCGGGGCGACGCCGTCTACATGGACTGACGTGGACCCTTTTTCCCGGGGATGCAGGAACCTGCGCCGCTCTTCTTCAAACGCTTCCAACTCCTGCCCGATCCGCAACGAGTCCCAGCCGAGAGATGCCCCGATCTTCCCTGCGGCTTCCCTGCTGCACTGCTCTGACCAGCAGGCGCCCAAAGCGACCGGAACACGACGCAGGAGAATGTCTCCCAGAGTAACGGCTGATTCGTGTGCCACGGCTTCAACTGCCTCAGCGATCAGATGGCAACTATGACTGCAAATCGGAGCCCGCAGGCGCTCGTCAGTCGATGCCGCGTGAGCGACCGCCAGAGCCTGGCGACCGTGCCATTCCGCGATCGCTTCAGCGCAGGTTTCTTTGATGCCTGCTTTGGCGGCCACAGCGTGGGCCCACTGGCGCACTACCGACTCCACATCTCCCTGTTCCACAGGAGATGCCAGTGTTGTATGCGGCTCTGGAATGTCCAGGCCAAGTTTACGGCCAACATCGCGGGCCAGGCGCGCCGCGGTGGTCAGCTTCCCGCCAATGACGGAAATCATACCGGCGGCGCCATCAGGAGCGTGATCGTGGAGAATGTGCCGTCGTGTAATTGAAGAATACTTCTTGCCTGGAGCATAAGGCAGGGGCCGCACTCCGGCAAAGCTGAAATGGATATCAGACTTCGTCAAGCCGCAGCACGGAAAAACCCGGATCAGGCTCTGATAGAGGTAATCAATTTCCTGCGGACTAGGTTCTGCGTTACCGGGATCGTCCGAATCGAGGACCTCGGTGGTGCCCACCAGAAGCTGCTTATTCCAAGGCAAGATGAACACTTGGCGGCCGTCGGCGGCTTCGGCATAGACGGCCTGCTCCGGCGCTCCAGTAAATTTCGGGAACACCAGATGCGACCCTCTCATCCCACCGATTAACTGCGGTGTCTCTATACCCGATGCTTTCACAACATCGTCCGCCCATGGACCAGAAGCATTCACGACCCATTTGGCAGCTACCGCATATTCCTGCCCGGAAATTCGGTCGCGCACGCGAGCGCCGCTCACGCGATGGCCATTGCGCGTGATTTCCAGAGCTTTCGTGTGATTGCGCGCAACTGTGCCAAGACTGATGGCCTCGGCCAGCCACTCGGCAACCATGCGCTCAGGAAATTCGCACTGCGCGTCTTCGTACGAATAGACTGCCCACTGCTTCCCGGCATCCAACTGGGCTTCAAAACGGCGCGCATCGTTCTGTTGTTTGTGGTGCCCGCCTGCCCAATGCTGATACAGCCACAGTCCAGTGCGCACGGCCAGGCTGGTGCGCAGCAGGGAGTGTGGTCTCGCAGGCAGGGCCAGAAGAAACTCCTGAGGGCGCACCAGGTGCGGATGTTCGCGCATGAGCCGCTCACGCTCTGCCAGGGACTCCCGGACAAGGCCGATCTCTCCCTGTTCCAGATAACGCAGACCGCCATGGATGATGCGGGTGGAGCGGCTGGTGGCGCCGGAGCCAAAATCATTCTGCTCCACCAGAAAAACTCGCTTTCGCTCCCGGGCGAGCTGGCGCGCAATGGCCACGCCGTTGATACCGCCGCCCACTATCAGGACATCGAAGCCCTGGCCGTCCAATGGAAACGAGCTACTCACGACGCCTATTTAGATGCGATCTGGGAGCGGGGTACAACATTACTTCCGCGCATGAGATTGGTAATGGGAGGATACTCCTGAATGGTAGCAGGAGAATGCTTCAAGACTTCGAGAGTCTTTGCGAACGCCCGTCTCAAACGAAGTTATTCCGGCTCAGTCGCATGGGCAAAAATCATCTTCAGGCCCGTTTTATGGCGGTCTTTGGCCTGAGGGTAGTAATGGAATCTTCCGCGCCAGCCCTCGCTGCCCGCGCCAAAGCGCCTTGTTCCTTAGCCTCGCGCGCCGCATCCAGCAGCGTGGAAAAGCTTTCGCTCAGGCGCACGCAATCGCAACCGCTGCGTTTGGCAATGTAGAGTGCCTCGTCAGCATGGCGTAACAAGACCTCTGAAGTCAGGCTACCGTCCTCAGAGAACGAAATCCCAAAGGAAGCGGTGATCTTGCCCAAAGGACGTCCGGCGTGCTCCAGTTCCAGACTGCCGATTGCGCTACGCATGAGCTCTGCGCGCTCGCAGACGCTCTCCGGAGAGCTGTCCGGGACCACCATGAGGAATTCCTCGCCGCCATACCGGCACACGACATCTTCGGAACGCACCGAACGCCGGAAGACTTTGCCTACTTCCCGCAGAACGTGATCGCCGGCATCATGCCCGAAAGTATCGTTGAATAGCTTGAAGCCATCGAGATCGGCCATGATGATGCCGGTTCCCGGCCCATTCTCCCCGGAATGACGCAGCACTTCTTCCAGCGTTGTTTCCAGGAAGCGCCGGTTGTAGAGGCCGGTGAGGGGATCGCGCACCGATTGGTCCTGAAGCTTGTCCCTCAGCTTGAGGTTGGCAAGACGCAGGGCGGTATACTCTCCCACCTGCTGAATCAGCGACAAGCGTGATGCACTGAACGCCGATGGGTGGGGCACATTGACGTGCAGCAGGCTCAAGGTTTCGCCCAACGCGGACAGCGGGAAACAGATATAGACCGGCGGAGCATCCTTGGCAAAATGCCGGCAAGCCAGGCCGCGACTTTCTTCCAGATGCGAATGCACCCGCCCGCCACGGACGGCGCAGCAATCTTCCGTTGAATACATTTTCCCCGCACGGTCTTCGTTACCCCAGACAGCCCGCGCGTTCATCTGGCGGTGCTGGGCGTCAATCTCAAACACGGTTCCAGAACTGGTAGGCACCAGCCGTTGCAGGTAAGCGGCGGCGACGCGGGCAGCCTCGGAGGAATTGGCGCAGATCTGGAGATCGGCCTGGAGATCGTTCAATAACTTGCTGTTTTCCGTCTCGCTCTGAAGTTGGAGCAGGGAACCCTCAAGCCGGGTCTGCGCCAGCAGCGCGGACTGTTCTGCGACCCGCAACTTCTTGGATTCTCCCAGCACCAGCAGGAAGAGAACACCCATGAGCAAGCTGAAGAGACCAATACGGCTTAATACGCTACGCGTAATTTGTTGCGCCCGCTCCTGCGCTGCCTGGTTGCGCTGCCGCAGCAGGCGCTCCTGGTCGTCTTTGAATTTCTGAATGGCATCGCGCACTCGGTCGCGGCGATAGTCGGTGTCGTGGCTGTGAAAGATCAGCAATGTATGCTGGGTCCGCAGATTGGCGCGGAGTTGCAGCAGTTCGTCGTTGATCCAACCCCGCAGTTGCTTAATGCTTTGGACAGCCTGAGGGTCATCCTGAATCTTGCTCTCGACTCCTTGCAAGCGGCTCCAGATTTGTTCCACCGCAGCTTCAAAGTTGTCCAAGTCCAGCTTTTCCGGCGTCAGGACATAGTGCAGCCAGGCCTCGCGCGCATCTTGCAGGCCATCTTCCACGCCATCCATCTCGTGCAAGACTTCGTGGGTGTGCTCCACGTATGTCTGCGAGTTCAGCAGTTCCTTCGTGCTGGAGAAGCCTTCCCAAGCCAGAACCACAAGAAAGGCCAGCATCAATATGAAAGCGAATGGAAGAAGCTTGCGCGCCTCAATGGCGCTGCGGAAAACATGGCGCAGATGTCTCAATGATGTGAGAAACATGCCTCACCGTCCAAATTACAGGTGGAACCCGGAAGTTGCCTCATCATACCGTAAAAGCAGCTCTGTCCAGATAAATAGTAGGAACTTCGTCCTCTTAGTACCTGTCTAGTCCTAAGTAGCTGATTCTTTGACGGATAGCAGGCGAAATCGCGACAGACGGACACGCCTTTGAACTGGGGTAACGGATCTCTGGATTAAAAACTGTAACAAACGGTGCAGATCTCCCTGAATGGTACATTTGAAATGTGAGAACAGGAGAGAAATTCGAAAACGCCGTTTCGATCATGGCCCGCCTACGCGCTCCCGGCGGTTGCCCTTGGGACCGCGAGCAGAGCTTCGACACCATTAAGAAGTACACCTTGGAAGAGACATATGAAGTTTTGGAAGCCATTGACGACCGGAACTGGCCCGAACTTCCGGGGGAATTGGGTGATCTTCTCCTCCAGGTGCTTTTCTACGCAGAAATGGCGCAAGAACAAGGACTTTTCTCTATTGATGACGTGCTCGACGCCCTCAGTAGCAAGCTCATTTCCCGCCATCCACATGTGTTTGAGGATGTGGAGGCAAAAGATTCCAATCAAGTACTGCGGAATTGGGAGGCGCTCAAGAAACAAGAGAAGAAGCACCGGGCCGCGGAGAATGATGCCTACCTTGGAAGCGTTTCTTCTAAGATGCCGGCGTTAATGGAGGCAGGCAAGATCAGCGCCAAGGCGGCGCACGTGGGCTTCGACTGGCCTGAGATCGCAGGACTGTTCGAGAAGCTTGAAGAGGAAACCGGGGAGCTTCAGGAGCATGTGAACACCCTT
>JAICYU010000237.1 GCA_025934025.1 Terriglobales bacterium | reverse complement strand
GGCTGGCACGTCCAAATGAAGGCACGCAGAGAGGACCAAAAGGACAATACAATGCCGGCCGAAAGCGCATTTTGGGCCGCGGTTGGCGCGAACAGTGATACAAAGTACTCCCAGAAGACGGGAGCAATGGTGAGCCAAGCTTTAAGCCGAGCCAATGATGGCGACCTGATTCGCGCCGCGCAGCGTGGAGACCGTGCCGCGTTTGAAGTGCTGGTACGGCAGTATGACCAGGCCGTTCTGCGGCTGGCGCTGCACATGACCGGCTCAGAACCAGACGCGCGCGACATTTACCAGGAAGCCTTCCTGAAAGCCTACCGGCACATCGGGAACTTCCGCTTTGAGTGCTCGTTTTATACCTGGATTTATCGCATCGTCACCAATCTCTGCCTGGACCATCTGCGCAAGCGGCAAACCCGCAAAGAAGATTCGGCCACGGTGATTGACTCGAGCGGGCAGGAGATGGACCTGCTGGATCGCGTCTCAGACGATCGGCCGGGAGCAAGTCCGGAGCGCGACCTGATGCGACGGGAACTGGGAGCGAAGATCGCTCAGGCGCTTACAAAGCTGACGCCGCGCGAGCGCATGGTGTTTGAGTTGAAGCACTATCAGGGACTGCGGCTGAGGACGATTGGCGAGATGCTGAACACTACGGAAGAAACGGCCAAGAACACGCTGTTTCGCGCGACCCAGAAGTTGCGCACGGTATTGGCCCCGATGAGATGAGGGGAATTGGTAATCGGGTAATTGGTAATTGGTGATTGCGGGAATTGTTTTCGCCAGTTGAGCGCACGGCATCAACCGCCAAATACCAAATACGGAAAGAATTTTTATGAAATGCGATTGGACCAGAGACAACATCGTTCTCTATATCTACGATGAACTGCCGGACGACGCACGCTTCGAAGTAGAGCGCCACGTGGAGAGCTGCGCGGATTGCCGCAAAGAGTTGGAGTCGGCGGCGGCGTTCAAGCAGAAGATGGCTGCCTATCCGGTGCAGGAAGTTTCCCCGAACTTGCTGGCGGCGAGCCGCATGCAGTTGCAGGAAGCACTGGAACACGCGTCGCAGAATCGGTCATTCCTGGGCAGCTTTGCCTTCGATTTTGCCGGATGGATGCAGCAGATCAAGCTGGCGCCGGCGCTCACCGTGGTGTTGCTGGTGGTTGGATTTGCGGGCGGAACAGTTACAACGTGGCAGATGGCGAATCGGAATGGAACTCCAGTGGTCATTCCGGGGGCTGAACAGAACATGGCGGAAGCCAACATCGCCGGCGTGGAATCCATTGTTCCTGACAGCGGATCCAACAAAGTTTCAATCACCTATGACACGCTGCGGCCGCATACCTACGTGAGCACGCCGGACGATCCGCGGGTGCAGGAGCTGTTGCTGCTGGCGGCGCGCAACAATCGCAACTCTGATGTGCGGCTGGGATCCATTGGGATTCTGAGCGGCCAGCCGGAAGACAATGCGGTGCGGGAGGCGCTGGTCTACGCGCTGCGTTACGACAAAAATCCGGGCGTGCGCCTGAAAGCGCTGGATGGGCTGAAAGGCTATGTGAAAGATGATGTCCACGTGCGCGATGCGGTGGTGGAAGCGCTGATGCATGATAGCAATCCGGGCGTGCGCTCTGAGGCGATTGGGCTGCTCGATCCGGTGAAGGCAGATACCAGCGTGCGCGAAGCGTTGCAGGTGCTGGCGACCACAGACCAGAACCCGTACATCCGCAACCAGTCAAAACGGTATCTGGAGAGCACGCCCAATCTCGACTAACAGAGAGCCATAGTGAAATGAAACGTCATGTGCAACTCGCGGCCCTGCTGATCAGCTCAGCGCTGGCAGCCGTGGCCCAAAACGGCAACTCGCGCCTTTACCGCGCCGGCAATGAGTGGATCCAGGAAGTGAAAGGCACGCTTTCTGCCGGCACCATCGTTCGGGTGAAATCCACTGCAGGCTCCATCCGCGTGCAGGGCGCAGACCAGAACAATGTGACCTATACGATTCGTGAGCATGTGCGCGCAGGATCGGAAGCGGCGGCGCGGCGCGAAATAGCGAAGCTCCATTTCACAACGCTGAGTTCAGGAGAAACGGTAAAGCTGCAAGCGGATTGCGAAGGGTCGGATGGTGGCTACATAGATTTTGAAGTAGCGGTTCCCGCGCAGACTGCGAACTTGAAACTGCAGACTAACGGCGGTGCGGTTACGGCGCGAAACATCAATGGCCGGGTGGAAGCGAACACTGGGGGCGGCAACATCCAGTTAGACCAGATTTCCGGTCCCATTACGGTGGCCAGCGGCGGCGGCGGAATTGATATCGGCAAAGCAGGGAATGACGTGCAGGTTTCAACCGGCGGAGGAAACATTCATGTTGCTTCGGCGTCGGGACGAATCATTGCCAGCTCGGGCGGCGGCAATCTGAGCATTGGCGCGGCCAAGCTGATGAACCTGCAAACCGGCGCCGGGTCAATTACGGTGGACAAATGCGATGGCCAGTTGAAGGCCGAAACCGGCGGCGGCTCCATTGAGCTGAGCGACGTTCAAGGTTCGGCGCAGATTGAGACCGGCGGCGGCGGCATTCGCCTTGGGCCGATGCATGGCGGGGTGCAGGCTGAAACGGGCAGCGGTCCCATCGTCGCCACGCTGGCTTCAGGCAAGAGCTTTACGGATTCCCGTCTTGAAACGTCGGTAGGCGATATTATCGTGTATGTGCCGGACGGGCTTGGCGTTACCGTGAAGGCAGCGGTTGAGGTGGCGCGCGGGCAGGGAATCGTGAGCGATTTCCCCGATCTGAAGATCAGCCGGCCCAGCGGATACGGCTCGCGCGAGACATTCGCCGAAGGCAGCCTGAATGGCGGCGGTCCTGTGCTGCACGTCCATACCACCACAGGCAACATTGAGTTTCGCCGCGTGAGCAAACAATAAACTCAGGCTGGAGAGTTTCCCTATGATTCGAGCAATCGCAACCGCGCTGCTGCTGGCGGGCGCCACGGTACAAATAGCTCATGGCGCTGCCCAGCCAGAAACACAGCCGAAAGCCGCTCCCAATCCGTATGTTTTCGTTCCCGCAGAAGGACACTCTTATCTTGGAGTTGATATTCGCGATATCACCTCCGATCGAATGAGTGCGCTCGGCCTCAAGGAAGAACGCGGCGTGGAAATTACGATGGTGGATGGCGACGCCCCGGCCGGCAAAGCGGGATTGCGGGAACACGATGTAATTCTCGGATTCAACGGCACCGCTGTGGAAAGCGAAGAGCAACTTCGGCGGCTGATCCGCGAAACTCCTCCGGGACGGACAGTGAGCCTGGACATCAGCCGCGCCGGCAATCGTATGAAGATTTCCGTTCAGCTTGCTGATCGCGGCAAGATGATTGCTGATTCTCTTCCACGCGTTCAGGCCCTCCCGCACTTCCCTGAATTCGCCGAACTTCCCAATCGCATGGACATTCCGGTCATCGCGGTTTATTCCAGCGCACTGGGGATGCAAACGGAGAACCTCACCCGCCAGCTTGGTGACTTTTTCGGCGTAAAAAATGGCGAGGGCGTACTGGTGCGGAACGTGGAGCGCGGCAGCGCTGCGGAAAAGGCCGGGCTCAGGGCTGGCGACGTGATCGTAAGAATCGCCGACGAAAAGCTGTCCGATCGCACGGACGTGGCGCGCATTCTGCGTAAGCACCGCGACGGTGGAAAGCTGGGCGTGTTGGTGATGCGCGACAAGAAGGAGCAGAACTTGACCATCACGTTGCCGCAGCGGGGAACGAAGGATTCCTCTCAACTCAACCAGGAACTTGAAAATCTGGTATCCGAACTGGCCAGGCTTGGAGTTCTTCGCTCGCAGATGCTCTAGTGACCCAAACCACGCATCCTGTCTGGCGTTTCTCAGAACAAGAACATATCGCGCAGATCATTGCTCTGCTGGTTCCGGGCATTCAGGCTGCCGAGCCCGAAGTTCTCTTGAATGAACCGCAAGATGGAAACATCGTCCATCTGAACGTGCGAAATGTAGCCCTTCTTCGCAATGGGTGAGATCAGCAGCATGGGCACGCGAGGGCCCGCGCCTTCGGTATCCAGCGTGGGCGGAGGCACATGGTCCCACAAGCCGCCGGAGGAATCCCAGATCACCACGATAGCGGAAGTCGGCCAGATGGGAGAGTTCTGAATCTGCCTGATGAATCCGTCCAGCCATTGCAGCCCATGCGTGATGGCAAAACCTGCGGCGGGATGCGTACTGTGCAGAGGCCCGGGCTGGACAAAGCTCACGCTAGGCAGCTTGCCGGCAGCCAAATCAGTAACGAAGGCTGTGAGATCGCGAATGTGAGGACCGTTCTGAGTATCAGTAAAGAACTGGAACGGATTTTCCTGTGGCACGTAGTGCGCGCAGTCGCCGTAGTTTTCGTGGTACCACGCCCACTCGAGTCCTTTGGCATCGAGCTGATCACCAACGTGGGGGAAGGCGTAGGGAGTCTTTGCGGTGATCCCGGTATTGCACGGTCCATAGAAGGGCTGCACCGAAAAGGAAAACTTGTTGTCGCTGGCGGCCACCAGGTAGAGCTGGTTCGAGGGTGCATCGCCCATGGCGGAAGGAAAGAAGTTGTCAGCTAGTGCGAATTGCTGCGTCCAACTCCAAAGCAGGTCCATCCCTGCGGCGGTGTTGTCGTAATGCCCCATAGCGTCATCGCCGCTGTCTGCGGCAAATTTGTCCATCAGCCCTTTGTCCCAGTCAAACAGTAGATTGCCGCGGAGATGTGGCATGTCAGCAATGCCGAGGTCGCTCAGCAGGAATGCCGTAACTGACTTTCCGGCCGCATCCACCTGG
>JAICYU010000252.1 GCA_025934025.1 Terriglobales bacterium | reverse complement strand
GGGATCAGAATCAAATTCCTTCCTTGCTGCCGCAGGCCCAGCGCGTAGCATCGGCGAAGCGCGCCAAAATAAGATAGCCTTAATGCGAAATGCCGCTGGTGCCAAAGCAAAAATTAAGAATCCTTGCGTTCTCAATCCCGCTGAAACGAATTCGGTTTGAAATTCACTAGAAGGAAAGCAAGATTCGTTAACGTTATCGCTAAGAGTGGAGGCACACTAATGCGCAACGCCGTCGCGTTCGCCAACAATGACGTGATCACAATTGCTTGGAGCTATGGGAAGCGTCCCGACGGCTGCATGGGCTTCGCTCTCTATCGCATTGACGCCAAAGGCAAAGAGACTCCCCTGCCCAGCCATGCTGTCTTCAAGGGCGAGACAATTGCGCTCGGCCAGACGACAGAGCAATTTCCCGTACAGAAGTTTTATTGGAAGGATCCCTACGCACGTCCGGTGGCCGAGCAAACCAACAGTTTTACCTTTCGCTACAAGATTGTCCCGCTCGAAGGCAAGCCGGGAAACTTAAAACCGATGACGTCGCTGCCCTTCCTCACCACAAACGAAGTGGAACTGACCGGTGTTTGCTCAAAGAGTCTCTGTGCCACCTTTAATCGCGGGTTGATCTCGACACAGCACGTTTCACAGGCATTGAAAGGCAATCTGAACAAAAACGACTTTGTAAGAAAAATCAGCAAAAAAACCGACCAGCTCAGAAAAGACCTCAGCGGAGACATGATCGCAACCCTTACCGGGTTCGTGAAGCGCGCCGAGAAAGGTGGCAGCATTTACGCCGCCCTGTATGAGCTCACGGATGCGGAACTCATCGCATCCTTGGTTTCGCTCAAGAAAAAACTAAATATCGTTTTGGCCGACATTGTAAGCAAAACCTCCGACAAGCAACCGCCACCGACCGGCGTTATTGAGAAGGTGCCTTCGCCCCTGGCCGCCAAGAAACGGACCGGCAAAGCTGCCAAGCCGGCTAAGAAAACTGCCGCGGCCCACAGTACGACCGAAGAAAATGAAGAAGCCCGGAGAGAAATCTCCGCCTCAACCGGCGCCAGCCAGTTCTTCTATCGTCTCCCGCCCAGCGGTCACATTGTCCACAACAAATTCCTGATATATGTGGATGGCCGGAACAAACCTCGGGCCGTGCTCTTCGGTTCCACCAACTGGACCGCCACTGGCCTGTGCGCCCAGACCAATAATACGCTGGTCATTGAAGATGACAAGGTGGCTCAGCGTTACATGGACTATTGGCAAGCGCTCAAGGCCGATGAGGAGAGCCGCGAGAGGGAGCAAACACCTTTTCAGGACACGGCTCTTCGCGCTTTCGGCGGCAAACCCAAACCTGCTTTTCAACTGGATGCAAGCCGCAGTGGTAACCCGGGCACGCCAAGCTCTCTCACCAGCTATTTCTCCCCGAATACTCCTCGCCAGCGCTCCAAAACAAAGACCGCTGAAGCCGAGCCCATTGACATGAAGGACCTTGAGGCGCACGTGAAAGCGGCCAAACATGCCGTCCTATTCCTCGCGTTTATCCCAGGTACTCCGAGCATCACGGATTTTGCCGCTGAGGCGCAACGCACCAACAAGGATCTGTTTGTCCGCGGCTGTGTCACCGCGCCGGATGCGGCGGGTGAATTTTTCTACGCCTTGCGCGGAACATCGCCGCCCAAGCGCCAGCGGGTGCCAAAAGGACAGCCCAAGCCTCCCAAGAAACCCGTGCCCCAGGACCCTCGAGTTATCGCTGCTGAAGCCTTGGACAAAGCCGATGCTCCCCAAGGCTGGTTGCCAGAACTGCTTAAGGCCGGCTTCGCCATTACTCACGACAAGATCGTGGTCATTGATCCATTTCAGGATGATTGCGTCGTAGTTACCGGCAGCCACAACCTCGGGTATCAGGCCTCCTACAACAATGACGAAAACTTGGTGATGATCCAGGGCAACAAAAAGCTTGCCGCTGCTTATGCCACGCACGTGCTCGATGTCTATGATCATTTCGCCTGGCGTTGGACCATACGGAACGGCAAAAAGAGCATCGACGCCAATCTGAAATCAACTCCGGACGAATGGCTGAGCTGGTACTTTGACGATCAGGGACAAATCAAAACCGCACAGCTGAAGTTCTGGATGCAGGCAACCATGGAGTAGATGAAAGGATTTTTCGCAATAGCAAGCAAAGCAGCCGTCGGAAAAGAGAATCCCCATCATCCGAGATAAAAAACTCTGTTTTCCATTCGCGTCAATTCGCGGCCAATTTCTTCTTCGATTCTGCGTCGATCTGCGTTGATCTGTGGCAAATGTTTTTTTCTCCGTGCCTCTGCGGTAGGTTCATGTTCAATTTTGGCAGTGTTGGAATCCTGGCAATTCTGTCCTATGCTCCTGCCACCGGCGCAAGGAGAGATTCCTTGCCTTCGCTATGACCAGTCTGTCTGGATTTTTTGCCAACCAGCTCGTGCTCAATCCGCTGCAACTCCGGCGCCGGATAATACTCCCGGCTCGTTTCAGTCAAATGCAGTGCTTTCCTGATTGTTTCCACGCCTTCTTCCACGCGCTTTGCCTTGCCGAGCTGGTCCGCGAGCAGTCCCAGAAAATGCGGGCACCACAGTTTTGCTCCGGTCGCCATGTAACGCTTGATGCCGCGCTGCAGCCGCTCAATGCCATCTTCACGGCTGCCCAATTCCGCCTCTGCCCAGCCCAGGTCGATATCGCCCAGGGCCTGCCACAGGTCGAGCCCGAATTCGTCCGCCAGCTTCACCACTTCCTGCGCACGTTCATGCGCGGCCACCGCATCGCCGCGCAACTGGTGAAGCTGAGCGCAAAAATGAGCGGCAAAGATCCAACTGGCAGGATGGGAAAGCTCTCGCGCAAAGGCCAGCGCTTCATCCATTCGCTTGAGCGCGCCTTCCGCATCGCCCAGGCGCCACAGCGCCCGCGCGGCGAAACACTCGCTCACCACTTTGCAATCGTGAGCAATGGTCAGTGTGTAAGGATGGTTGTTGTGCTCAGCATAGAGGCTGGAAGCGCGATTGAAATGTTCCAGGGCCTCCCGGCATTTTCCCTGTTCCAACATGGCCGAACCCATTGCCCGCTCCGCCTCCATCACCAGTGCTGGATCACCCAGAGCCTGAGCAATCTCCATCAGCTCCCGCGCCGCTTCTTCGGCGGACTCAAGTTGCCCGCTGAATTTGTAATACAACAGCAGCAGCACAAGCATGTTGAACATCTGCGGCGAGCGGCCGTTCAGCCACGAAAGTTCTTTGGCCAGCGCGCGGATCCTTTCCATTTCAACCGCGGCAAAGCCCTTGACGGCAATCCAGGAGACACTCTGGATCATGCGCAGAGTAATTTCCAGGCCGGCCCGCTCGCCTGTCTCCGGCAGTGACGCCAATATTTCCAGCCCTCGCCCAGCTAGCCGCGCCGCCTCGTGGTGGGCAGAACGTTGATACGCAGTACGCGCCGCCTCCACCAGGTATTCGAGCGCCTGCGGCCAGTCACGGCTTTGCTCAAAATGCATGGCCAGCTCGGCGGCAATCTCGTTGGCGTGTTCGCGGAAGATCTCCACTGCGCGTTCAGCAATCCGCTGGTGGATCTGCGCCCGCCGCATGGGCGCAATCAGGCTGTAAGGCACCTCGCGATACAGCACGTGGCGGAAGCGGTGACGGGGTGAGATGCTGCCGTCGGGCAGTTCACCCAGCCATCCTGATGTCAAAAACTGATGACGCCGCGCCAGTTCCTCGCAGTGTCTTTCCACCCAGTCGGTTGGCATCTCCAGCCCGGCTGCCACCGCCACAATGGAAAATTCCATCCCCGTAGCGCTTGCCGCTTCCAGCACCCGGCGCTCGTCGCTGCTGAGTCTCTCCATCTGTTTTTCAATCAGCTCTTTTACGCTGGAAGGTACTGCCGCTTCAATCTCCGTCAACTCGCGCTGCAGCTTCCAGGTTCCTGTCTCTTCCTCAATGAATTTTTCTTCGATCAGGTACTCCACCAGGCTCACCATGAAAAGCGGATTGCCCTCCGTCCGGCGATAGATGCTGTGCCGCAACCGGCTGGGCAAATCGTGATGCCGGCATCTGGCTGCCAGATATTGCGCCACCGCATCTTCCGTGAGGTATTCAAGCGGCATCTCGTGGCACAAGCGGTGTGCCTGCAATTCTCGCTTTACATCTTTCAAAGGATGGCCGGTCAGGATCACATCCACCGGCCGGTACGTGCCAATGATCATCAGGCAGGCCGGATCACGCCGCCGTGCCAGATGCGCGATAAGGTCCAGCGTGGAGTAATCGCTCCAGTGCAGGTCTTCAAGCACCAGAAGCACCGGATACTGATCGCTGAGCCGCTCGATTGCTCCT
>JAICYU010000276.1 GCA_025934025.1 Terriglobales bacterium | reverse complement strand
TTCATTGTCGCGCCCATGCTCGGCGGAGTAATTGCCGCCGGCTTGTATCTGGGAATCCGCGTCCCGGCACCGATGATTACCGCCCGCCAGGCGGAGCAGGCTCTTCCCAGCCAGCAGGCGGAACGCAGAAGCGCGCGTTAGGACACAGATCCATATCGCCCGCGGTCGCTTCCGGAACTCGGTTTTCTGTACCCTATTTTACTCTATGCCTGATAGGATAAGGGCTGTAGCAAAATAGGTTGGTGGCCCATGGCCGAAGAACGTGATCTATTTCCCGGGGCACTGGAACTGATGATCCTGCAAACCCTCAAGCGCAACACTTTGCATGGCTACGCGCTGGCGCAGCACATCAAACAGACATCGAACGATTTGCTGCAGGTGGAAGAAGGCTCTCTTTACCCTGCCCTGCAACGGATGTTGAAGGCCGGCCTGGTCCAGGCCGAATGGGGCATCTCTTCCACCAATCGTCGTGTTCGCATCTACCAACTCACTCCCGCCGGGCGCAAACATGTGGCGCGCGAGATTTCCAGCTTTGAGCGCATGCTGGAAGGCATTACCCGCGTCCTCTCGCCGCTGAAACAGAGAGGTTAAGTATGAGCTGGGTACGGCAATTGTTTTCTCGTCGCCGTTTGTATACCGATCTGTCTGAGGAAATCGAAGAGCATCTGCGGGAACGCACAGCCGGGTTAGTAGCCTCCGGAATGTCACAACAGGAGGCAGCCAGTTTGGCGCGCAAGGAGTTTGGCAACTCTGCCCTGCTGGAGGAGCGTGGCCGTGAAGTGTGGCAATGGCAACCGGTTGAGCGCTTTCTGCGTGACGCAAAGCTTGCCGTACGCCAGCTACGCAGGAATCCGGGTTTCACGTTTACCGTGGTGCTCACGCTTGCACTTGCCATTGGGGCAAACACAGCGGTATTCAGCCTGGTGAATACGCTGCTGATTCGTCCGTTACCTTACGCCGATCCGCAGGACCTTGCGATTGTTGTGCGCTATCTGCATGGCACCACTTCCAAGGGACATGTTGTGGACGAAGTTGACGACGGGCAGGACGGCGAAACCTGGGAACTGATTCGGGACCACGTTACGGCGGCCCGCTTTGCTGCCGAATATCACGAAGCGGAGGGCGTAAATCTTGAGGCGGTTCACCAGGCCCGCTACGTAAAAGACCATCGTGTCTCCGCTGCTTACTTTGATGTGCTCGGAATCAAGCCAATGATGGGTCGCTCATTCACTCAGGAAGAAGATTCGCCGCATGGCCCGAATGCAGTGATCCTCAGTTACGAGCTCTGGAAGTCAGTCTTCTCTTCCGATCCTGAGATTCTTGGCCGCGCTGTTCGGCTCAAAGGCGAACCCTATACCGTCGTGGGAGTGATGCCTGCGCATATTCAGACCACCGCGATTGCTGATGTCTGGACTCCGCTGCGGCCGTGGCATGGTGGTGAAGGTGGCGGAGACAATTACCAGTTCATTATGCGCCTCAACAAAGGGTCTACCTGGGCGCAGGCGAACACGCAGTTACGCCCGCTCCGGCCTGACCTCTTCAATCATCTGCTGAAGGGAGCCACGGTTTACCTCGGCGCCAGGCCTCTGCAGGAAGACTTGGCGGATGTAAGCCGCACTCCGGCACTTATGTTGATGAGCGCGGTTATTTTGATTCTGGTGATTGCATGCATCAACATCGCCGGCCTGATGTTGGTCCGTATTCATCGCCGCGGGAGTGAAGTTGCCACCCGGCTGGCGCTTGGGGCCACCAAAGGCTCGATTGTTCGCCAGTTATTTATAGAGCCGCTGATGCTCACTGTGGCAGGCACTGCTGTGGGGATCACTCTTGCATTTCTGGGGCTGGCCTCATTCGTCAGTCTGCTTCCTCCAGATATGTTGCCGGCAACAGAAATCACCATGGATTATCGTGTGCTTCTCTTCGCCGTGCTGTGTGCTGCCGCAAGCGCCATTTTCATCGGGCTCATTCCCGCACTGGCTACGCGCAAGTTTCAGATTCGCGCTTCACTGTCAGGCAGAACATCAGCGGGGCCGCAGAGATCCCGTGCACGGCTCATTCTTACTACTTCTGAAGTCTGCCTGACACTGGTGCTCCTTGCCGGCGCAGGCGTGCTGGTACGCACCCTGGTCTATTTGCAGACGCTGCCTCCGGGATTCGACGCAAACAACGTCACCGTGGCGAAAGTTTCTCTGGATGATGCCCGCTTCCGCGAGGCCGCTGATTTTCGCGCGCTTTTGCAGAAGAGCCTTGATACCATGCGGCGGATTCCCGGAGTTGAAAGCGCTGCGGTGGGACTTGGTGTTCCCTATGAACGCGGGCTGAACAATGGCTTCAGGATTGTTGACGGACCTACTGCGGGAACAGGCATGGCCAGCAGCAGCTCCTACGTGACACCGGATTACTTCCGTGCTCTTCACATTCCCGTAATTGCCGGAAGAGCGTTCACTGATGAAGACACAACTGAGAGCGCCAAGGTGGCAATCGTGAACGTCTCATTCGCACGAAAATTCTTTCACTCCATGGACGTGGTGGGACGACACCTTCGTTTGGGTGACGACCTGTGTACGGTGGTGGGCGTGGTTGGAGACGTAACCAAGGAGCCGGGCGTCATGATCCAGGCTCCTCTTGCAACCGAGCCGATGTACTACGTCCCGGCGACGCAAGTCTCAACCGCATACTTAACCCTGGTCCACACCTGGTTCCAGCCGAGTTGGATTATTCGCAGCTCCGGGCCGATCTCCGGGTTGAATGAGCAAATGCAAAAAGCGCTGGAAGAGGCTGCTCCCAATCTGCCTTTTGCTGAGTTCCATCCGATGAGCGATCTTCAAGCCAAGGCGCTATCTCAGCAGCGCGTGGAAGTCTTGTTGCTTACTGTGCTTTCTTCTCTTGCGCTGCTGCTCGCCCTGGTTGGTGTTTATGGCATGGTTTCCAATCTGGTGGCGCAGCGCCGCCGGGAGATCGGCATTCGCATGGCGCTGGGATGCACGCTGCCACAAGCCATGGTGGAAATCGGCCGCTCGGGCGTGATTGCGGTGATTGTGGGCCTGTGCGTCGGGCTCGGCGTTGCCGCATTTGTATTGCAGGCGATCAAAAGCCAGCTTTTTGGCGTTCGCAGCCTTGATCCTCTAACCTTGATTACAGCCTGCTTGCTTTTGCTGCTGGCAGCGTGCGTGGCCAGTTTTGCACCAACATTGCGCATTGCGCGCATCAATCCGTCAATGACGTTGCGGTCAGAATGATGGAGAGCAGTAGCTAGGGGTCGGGATGGCGTCCGTTCAGCCGGCCAGCTTGAGTTCCTGCAATGAAGGACGGCCCAGCGCGGCGAGCTGATCAGCGGTGACGTTGAGATGAAATAGCTGCACGGCGCTGGTGGCCAAGCGGAGTTTATAGGACTGTTCGCCGGTCATGTAGTCGCAGTCGAGGCCGTCAGCAAGCGAAAGTCGGCTGACTTCGTAGATCAAGGAGAGCGCGGGAGAGTGCTTGCTCAACTCAGGAGCAAACCAGCAGGTATAAAAGCGGCGTACTCCGGGATCAAGGAATGTAACCAGCGCGGCGCCCAGGCGGCTGCCGCTCTCAAGGGTAAAGATTTGCATGCGTTGCTGTTGGAGCAGGCCCGCTTCAATCATGAACTCCCGGCGCAACGGGTCCCGGAAAAGGCTCTGCGGCTCCTGTTCGGCCTTCAGTTCATATATTGTGCGCAGCAGTTGGGAGTGGGCGCCGTCCCAGGCGTTGAATTCATAGCCGAGACGCTGCATGCGGCGGAGATTACGGGCGAGGCGCAGGTGCATTTCCGCGAAGGTATCCGGGGAAAGTTGGTGATGCCTGATTCCGGGCGCCACGGTGAACCGGGTTAGCGCCAATTCCGACGGAAGGTCTT
>JAICYU010000273.1 GCA_025934025.1 Terriglobales bacterium | reverse complement strand
CGGGGCGATCTCTGGGCCATGCTACAAACCGGCCGCTCGCTGCGCAAACTAGGAAAGAAAGATATGTACCGGCTACTGCGCTGGGGGCCGATGGCGGTGGCCGATCTGGTCGCCGAGTTCTTTGAGACGGAACTAGTGCGCGCCGCGATTGCTGCTCGCGGAATCTTCGGGACTGCCCTCGGTCCATGGTCCGCAGGCAGCAGCCTGGTGTTGTTGCTTCGCGCCGCCGGCGATCCGCAACCTGCGGGATCCGCCAATTTTGTCCGCGGCGGAACCGGCGCCATAACGCAAGCGATGGCGGTGGCAGCCGAAGAAGCAGGGGCGGAGGTCCGTACCGGGGCTGAGGTGAAAGAGGTCATCGTCACGGATGGAGCGGCGCTCGGAGTCGTTCTAGCGAATGGCGAGGACCTGCACGGCAAAGCAGTGATCTCGAATGCCGATCCGCAGCGCACGCTTCTGAAACTGATGGACTCGATTCATTTCGCGCCCGACTTCGTGCTGAAACTTCAGCACTATCGCATGCCCGGAACCGTCTCCAAGATGAATCTTGCCCTTTCCGGCCTGCCAACGTTCACAGCATTAATAGGAAATGATACTGCTCTACGCGGGCGGCTGCACATTGGACCCGAGATTGATTATCTGGAGCGAGCTTTCGATGAATCCAAGTACGGCGGCTTCTCTTCGCGCCCCTATCTTGAAGTTACGATCCCATCCCTTACAGATTCTTCTCTTGCCCCGGCAGGCAAACACGTGATGTCCGTTTACATGCAGTACGCGCCATTTGAGCTGAAGGGAGCGGATTGGGAGAGCCAGCGTGACGCTCTGGGCAACACCATCGTGAATACTCTCGCGGAATATGCGCCGGATTTGCCGGGTATGGTCGAGGCTGCGCAGATCATCACCCCAAACGATCTCGAAAACATTTACGGCCTTACCGGCGGCCACATCTTTCATGGCGAACTTGCGCTGGACCAGTTCTTCACCATGCGTCCGCTGCTGGACTGGGCCCGATATCAGACGCCTATAAAGAACCTCTATCTCTGTGGCTCGGGCACTCATCCTGGCGTAGGCTTGACCGGCGGTTCCGGCTGGAACGCGGCAAGAGAGATCGCAAAGCACTTGCGCCGGTAAGAAGATCGCGCGAGGATGGTGCTGATGTCGGTCTATGCTAATACACGTCGTGCCATTGCTTTGTCGGAAGCTACCACTCTACCGCAACGTTACTACGCCAGCCCGAAGTGGTTTCAGCGTGAGTTGGAAGCAATCCACTTGAACATGTGGTTGTGCGCAGGACGAACCAGGCACATTCCCCATGCAGGCGACTATTTCGTGCGCCAGGTCGGGAACGCAAACGTGATCATCACGCGTGACGAGCAAGGCGAAATCCGTGCCTTCCACAATGTGTGCCGTCATCGCGGGACGTTGTTGACAAACGCAAGTGAAGGCAGGTTCAACGGCCGGATCCAATGTCCTTATCACGCCTGGACGTATCGTCTGGACGGCACGCTGGCCAATGCACCGCATATGGAAAAGGTGGAGGGCTTCTGCGAGGCAGACTATCCATTGAACGCAGTCGCCACAGCGGTTTGGGACGGGCACATCTTCATCAATCTGTCAGCGCGTCCTGCGCCTTTTGCGCAACATCTTGCGGGATTGGATGAAAAGTTCCGTCCTTGGCGCATGCAGGAGCTTCAGATGGTAGAGCGCCGCGTGTACCATCTACGTGCGAACTGGAAGCTGATCATCCAGAATTATTCCGAGTGCCTGCACTGTCCCATCGTTCATCCTCTGCTGCAGAAGCAATCGCATTACATGAGCGGCGAGAACGAACCGCCACGGCCTACTTATCTTGGTGGACGCATGGACCTGCGCGATGGAGTAAAGAGCCTGACCATGGACGGGAGCACCAGCCGGTGTCCGTTGCGCGGATTGAGCAGTGAAGAGCAGCGTCACGTCTATTACTACTGCCTGCTGCCTAACTTCTTCCTTAATCTCCACCCTGACTACATGCTCACCTTTACGCTCTGGCCGCGCTCCGTGGACCAGACCGAGATCATCTGCGAGTGGCACTTCCATCCCGACGAAATCTGCAAGCCCAGCTTTAACCCGCAGGACGCGATTGAGTTTTGGGACATCACCAACAAGCAAGACTGGGAGCTTTCAGAACTTGCCCAGCAAGGGATCAGTTCCAAGGGGTATCAGCCAGGTCCTTACTCCAATCGGGAGGAGTTGCTGCTGGCGCTCGACCGGTTCGTTGTCGAACGGGTGGAACGAAAGACACGGACATGGGCCAATACACATGTGGACAATTTTGCTGACTAGTCATAAAATATGACTATGCAGAAGATCAATGCGTCCAAATTCAAAGAGCAATGCCTGCTCCTTCTGGACAACCTGGAACCAGATGGAATTATTATCACGAAGCATGGCAAGCCTGTGGCACGGCTCATCCCGGCGAGTTCAGACTGTGCGGAATTGATCGGAAGCATGAAAGATCAGATTCAAATCCACGGCGATATCATGTCAGCGGGAATAAAGTGGGATGCTGAATCTTGACACTCACATCCTGATTTATGCCTTGCAGGGCAGTTTGAGGCCCAGCGAGCGGCGTCTCCTTGCGCAGGAAGCGTGGAGCATTTCCGCGATCGTGCTGTGGGAACTCACGAAACTTTCCCAACTCAAGCGCGTCAATATCGACATCACTTCAGCGGACTTCGCTGTCACACTCTCGCGCATTCATGTCTGGCCCGTTAGTCTCGCAATATGCCGCGAGATTCTCAAGCTTGATTTTCGAAGCGATCCTGCGGATGAAATCATCGCTGCAACCAGCATTGTTCACCGGACGCGTCTCGTCACCCGAGATCGAACGATTCTGAAGTCCAAAGTTGTACCGTTCGCGACTCAGGCTGCCATGTATGTTCCTTAGAACCTTACCGGCGTCCAATTGCAAGGAAGTTTCTGCTGGCCGTGGACAGATGTTTCTCGAATCCTACCAGCGGCTGTAAGTCCCGGATAATGCTTTCTGCAAAACGAAAGTCTCAATTTGTTATCCTTCGGTTGTTATCCCACAATCCAATAGAAATGCATCGCTCAAGCAAGAAATGAATCACCAAGTCAAACTCATCGAATGTCCCCGCGATGCCTGGCAGGGTCTGAAGAGCCAGATTCCAACGGAACTGAAGGTACAGTATTTGCGCGCGCTGATCGCGGCCGGTTTCAAGCACATTGATGCGGTGTCGTTCGTCTCGCCGAAAGCTGTGCCGCAGATGGCCGACTCGGAAGAAGTGCTCAAGCGTCTTGAGCCGCCTGATGGTGTCGAGATCATCGGGATCGTCGTGAACCAGAAGGGCGCGGAGCGCGCGATCGCGACAGAAGGCGTGCAGACGCTGGGCTTCCCTTATTCCGTCTCGCCGACCTTCCTGGAACGCAACCAGAACCAGACGCTTGAGGCTGCCATTGACGAATTGGAGCAGATCAAGAAAAAGGCAGACGAGGCCGGATTGGGTATTGTCGCCTACATCTCAATGGCGTTCGGAAATCCCTACAGTGATCTTTGGAATGCCGAAGAAGTGGTGGAAGCCGTGGGCATTCTGGCCGATATGGACATCCGCGAGATCTCGCTGGCGGACACCGTAGGGCTGGCTACGCCTGAGCAGGTGAAGGACTTGGTTTCTGCTGTCATCAGCGCGCACGATCATCTGGAGATTGGAGCGCATCTGCACAGTACCCGGGCAGGCGCAGCCGAGAAGATCATTGCCGCCTACGAAGCCGGTTGCCGCCGCTATGATTCCGCCATTGGAGGCCTGGGCGGCTGTCCTTTTGCTCAGGATGAAATGGTCGGCAATATTCCAACTGAGACCGCGGTGCAAGCGCTGCGAGAGCATGGCGCCCAAGTGCGACTGCGACAGTCTCTGGACACTG
>JAICYU010000332.1 GCA_025934025.1 Terriglobales bacterium | reverse complement strand
CGACGAAATTCCAGCAGTCCTGCGCGGTCTTGGCATTGACATCAATCTTATTTCACCGCAGGACCTGGCTTCCGGCGATCTCACTCGCTATGACACCATCGTCGTCGGCATTCGTGCCTACGACGTGAGGACAGACGTGCGCGAAGAGAACCGGCGGCTGCTGGATTACGCCAATCGCGGTGGAACTCTCGTCGTCCAATACAACCAGAGCACCGGAATTTTCAACGACGGGCACTACACGCCCTATCCCGCCACCTTGAGCCGCGAACGCGTCTCGGTTGAAGAACAACCGGTGGAGATTCTTGCTCCTGAAGACCGCATCTTCTCCTATCCCAACAAAATTACAGAAAAAGATTTCAACGGCTGGGTACAGGAGCGCGGCGTCTATTTCATGTCAGATTGGGACTCGCATTTTAAGCCGCTGCTGGCCTGCAACGATCCCGGCGAACCCACGCAGAAAGGCGGATTGTTACTGGCCCAATACGGCAAAGGCATTTACATCCATACCGGATATGCCTTCTTTCGCCAGTTGCCTGCCGGCGTCCCTGGCGCCGTACGGCTGATGGTGAACCTGCTCAGCGCAGGACATTGAAGGCCGATGGAGATCTCTCTGTTTACCAGAAGCATCATGGGAATAAAGTTTGTTTTGCCTGAAATGTGTAGCACAGCCGCCCTCGGCTGTGACCCGCTGTCCGATCAGAATGCTGCCAACGCTCAACCAGACTGCACTCCACGCGTGGGTGTCATCCTGAACCCGCGCACAAAAGACCGTTTAGAAATAATCTGCGGCATTCGCGCGGGTGAAGGATCGGCTCCGCTGCTGTCTCGCGGAAGCCGGCGGGATTCTCTTGCTTCGGAGAGCTACTCAATTTGTCGTCGACAAGAAAGCTCTCACTGATGCCCTCACTTCAGCAAGAACCCGGCCCGCCCCGCCTCTCCCGTGAACTCGGTCTGCGCGAAGCCACAGCCCTCAACATGATCGATATGATCGGCGTGGGCCCGTTCATTACCATTCCGCTGATCATTCAGGCCATGCACGGCCCTCAGGCAATGCTCGGATGGATCCTGGGAGCCCTGCTTGCCATTTGCGACGGACTGGTGTGGGCTGAACTCGGAGCGTCCATGCCCCAGGCTGGCGGTTCCTATGAGTACCTGAAGCAGAGCTACGGCGCAAAAAAGCTCGGCCGCATGATGTCGTTTCTCTTTGTCTGGCAACTGCTCTTCAGCGCGCCTCTCTCCATTGCCTCCGGCTGCGTCGGTATGAGCCGCTACGCTGTCTATGTCTGGCCGTCGCTGGAGCACGTCCTCGTTGATCGCACGATTCTACTGTCGCTGCCCAGACTTTCATTTCTCGGCCAGTTCGAATTTCGTCTTCTGATCACCAATGCCACCTTTGTCGCCATGGCCGTCTGCCTGTTCGCGCTGTTCCTGCTGTACCGGCGCATCGGGGTGGTTGGCCGGCTTGCACGCTATCTTTCAGCCGGCGTAATTGGCGCGATCCTCCTGGTAATCGTCGCCGGGCTCACGCACTTCAGCGCGGCGCGCGCCTTCAGTTTTCCACCGAATGCGTTCAGCGATGGCTCGTATGCGTTTTTCGCAGGCCTGGGGGGCGCTATGCTGATTGCCATCTATGACTACTGGGGCTATTACAACGTCTGCTTTCTTGGCGGCGAGGTCAAACAGCCGGAACGCAACATCCCTCGCGCGGTGATTTATTCCATTCTGCTGGTGGCGGTGCTGTACATCGTCATGAACATCAGCATTCTGGGCGTGGTCCCATGGCAGGAACTGGATAAAGCTGCTGCCTCGGAAACCCGCTTCTATGTTGCTTCCATCGCTCTTCAGAGGTCCTTCGGCCACTGGGTCGCCACGTTCGGCACATTTCTCATCATGTGGACCGCCTTCGCCTCCGTTTTTTCCTTGATGCTCGGCTACTCTCGCGTGCCTTACGCCGCAGCAGACGACGGCAACTTCTTCCGCCGCTTCGCAAAGCTTCATCAGCGCCACAACTTCCCCCACGTTTCCCTGCTGACCCTCGGCTGCGTTGCTGCACTGTTCTGCCTGTTTCGCCTGGCTGACCTGATCGCCGCGCTGGTCATCATCCGCATCATGGTGCAATTTCTCATGCAGATTCTCGGCTTTCTGCTTCTTCGCTCCCGCCATCCGGATTTTCCTCGCCCCTTCCGAATGTGGCTGTATCCCATTCCCGCCATTCTGGCCATGGCCGGTTTTGCTTACATCCTCATCATGCGTCCGGATTTCATGAAGGAGATCCGCTACGCGCTGGTCATCATCTTTTTTGGGATTATCATCTATGCCGTGCGTTCCTGGCGGCGCCGCGAATGGCCTTTTTCCGGCCGCCCTGCTCACGAGATAGCAGGAGCGCAAGTCCAATGATCTGTCATGACCGCAGTTGCCCCCCCGAGGCCCGCTCGCTCCATGGATGACACTGCCCAGGTTGCCGCGGCTGCAAGTTCCTCACCCTTTTCTCCCCTCGCGGAGCCGCTCTTTCGCAGCTTGTGGGTGGCTGCCGTAATTTCCTATACCGGAAGCTGGATGCAGAACATCGCTACCGGCTGGCTGATG
>JAICYU010000338.1 GCA_025934025.1 Terriglobales bacterium | reverse complement strand
CTTCATGCCCAAAGATGTTCCTCTCGCCAACCTGGTGGAGTGCAAGTCCTATGGAGCAAAGGTAACCCTCGTAGATGGTCTCATCTCCGATTGTGCGCGCATGGTGAATGAGCGCAAGCAGGCCGAGGGCTGGTTTGATATCTCCACCACCAAAGAGCCATTCCGCGTGGAAGGCAAGAAGACCATGGGGTATGAAGTGGCAGAGCAACTCAATTGGGAACTGCCTGATGCAATCTTCTATCCCACGGGTGGCGGCGTAGGCCTCATCGGGATGTGGAAAGCATTTGATGAGATGGAACAACTGGGCTGGCTGAAGACAGGCAGCAAGCGCCCGAAAATGGTTGCTGTGCAGGCAGCAGGTTGCGCCCCAGTGGTCAAAGCCTGGAATGAGCACAAACCCGTCGCAGAAGCGTGGCAAAATGCGCATACTCTCGCGGCCGGGCTACGGGTCCCTAAACCTTACGCGGATTACATTGTTTTGGACATCTTACAGAAGAGTGGCGGCGTGTCTGTGGCCGTCACCGACGAACAAATCTTTGCCGGAGTTCAGGAGTGGGCCAGCAAAGAAGGGGTGTTCGCAGCTCCTGAAGGCGCCGCATGCCTGCCTGCATATCAGATGCTGCTGAAGCAGGGTTTCCTCAAGCCGGCAGACAAGGTTGTGCTTTTCAATACCGGCTCCGGTCTCAAGTATATCGATGTGATTGCTGATGCGCTGAAAATAAGCGTAGGCGAGCCACAAAAACAGAAGGTCATGCCTGCCGCGCGCAATCTTGGAGGAATCATTCAGCCCAACTGAACGTGCGTAGCTGAGATCCAGACAACAAAATGCCCACTGATCGTCTTTATTATCGCGATTCGTTCCTTTGTGAATTCGATGGGCGCGTTGTCGAGTCGCTCCCGGCCGAAGGTAGGCACGCTGTTGTCCTGGATCGCACCGCGTTCTATCCCACTAGTGGCGGACAGGTGCATGATCTGGGAACAATTGCATTCGATGGACGCGAAGTACCTGTGACCGAAGTCGCTGACGACGAAGAAGGCCGGGTGCTGCACTACGTAGCCGAACCGATTGCGGTGGATACCCCAATTCACGGCCGTATCGATAAAGCCAGGCGGCTTGATCACATTCAGCAGCATACTGGCCAGCACATACTCTCAGCCGCTTTCATTGATCTCTTCAATATGCCTACGGTCAGCTTCCACATGGGCGCTGAGACATGCACCATTGATCTGCAAACCACCGCGCTCTCAGTGGCACAAGCCGAAAAGGCAGAACGCCTGGCTAACCAGGTGATCACAGAAGATCGGCCAGTGACGATCCGGTTTGTTCCACTCGAAGAAGCGCGACAGCTCGGCCTGCGCAAACTGCCGCCCAAACAGACCGGCGATCTTCGGCTGATAGACATTCAGAACTTTGACTTATGCGCGTGTGGCGGGACACACGTGCGCTCCACCGGACAGATTGGCTGCATCCTGGTGCGTAAAACAGAAAAAGTCAAGCAGGGCGTTCGTGTCGAATTCGTGTGTGGCCAGCGTGCGGTCGCATTTGCGCACAAGGATTACACCGCGCTTACTGAAGCTGCAGCTCTGTTCTCGTCCCATATACATGACCTTCCGCAACAGATAAAGAAAACGCAGGATGATGCCAAAGCTGCCGGCAAAATCCAGCACAAGCTTCAGGAAGAGATTGCCATTCTTGAAGCTGAGCGCATGTTGGCGCGGAGTAGTGGATCGCCAAAGAAAATATATGCCGTCTTCACAGATCGTGACGCTCTCTTCGTTAAACTGCTGGCACAAAAGCTGACCGAGTCGCAACCAGATGTAGTCGCATTGCTTGCATCCCTGGCTGCGCAGCCCACCTTGGTCTTTGCACAGAGTTCCGGCCGAAAATCCCATATGGGCCAACTGCTCAAGCAGACTCTCAGCCAGTTGGGAGGACGCGGTGGCGGCTCGGCAGATATGGCGCAGGGAGGCTTTCCTGAGGGAACTATGGATTCACACCAACTCACGCAGTTGTTGCAGGAAGTGAGCAGCAGGATATAGTCTGAGCGGCTATGCTGCCAATCTCCATTCGCTCCAAATGCACATTCACGGCCGTGCTTTTTCTGGCGGCTGCACAACTCTCCGCCCAGTCCACCTTCAATTCGCAGAAGGCGCAGGATGAAGCTGTCAAGTTCCTTTCCGAACTGGTGAAAATAGATACCAGCAATCCTCCCGGAAATGAAACTCGTGCGGCCGAATACATCAAGGGTGTCCTGGCTGCGGAGGGCATCCATGCCGAGATATTTGAGTCGGCTCCGGGTCGCGGCAACCTGGTAGCAAGGCTCAAAGGCAATGGCAAAAAGCGGCCACTGCTGCTCATGGGACATCTGGACGTGGTTGGAGTTGAGCGAGACAAATGGACGGTGGATCCTTTTGGAGCGGCAATCAAAGACGGCTATCTTTACGGGCGCGGGTCCATCGACGATAAGAGCATGGACGCCGCTAATCTGG
>JAICYU010000100.1 GCA_025934025.1 Terriglobales bacterium | reverse complement strand
TTGTTACCGAAACAGATACAGAAGTAATTGCTCATCTGGTCGAAAAGGAATTCTTCTCCAAATCCAATGGCCACCGGCCCAGCCTGGAAGAGGCAGTGCGCAAGACGGTGAAGCAGCTTACGGGAGTATTTGCTCTGGGGGTGATCTCAGAAAGCGATCCCAACAAAATTGTTGCCGCCCGTAACGGACCGCCTGCTGTGATCGGGTTGGGCAACGGTGAATACTTTGTTGCGTCCGATGTGCCGGCGATCCTCCATCACACTCGCGATCTGTTTTTCCTGCACGATGGCGATCTGGCCGTGGTCACGCCGGAAGGGGTAAAGGTCACTGATTTTGAAGGCAAGCCGGAAACGCGCGAAGTGCAGCACGTCACCTGGGACCCGCTAATGGCGGAAAAAGGCGGGTTCAAGCACTTCATGCTCAAAGAAATTTACGAACAGCCGTGGGCGGTGCGGGAGACGGCGCTCGGTCGCGTTTCGCAAGATAGCGGCCAGGTGTTTATGGACGAGATGGCCGTCTCAGCCGACGATTTCCGACGTATGCAGAAGTTGAACATCGCGGCCTGCGGCACCAGTTGGCATGCCGCGCTGGCCGGCAAATTCATGATCGAGCGACTGGCGCGCGTCCCTGTTGACGTGGACTACGCCAGCGAATACCGCTATCGCGATCCCATCATTTCAGAAAATGACGTCTCGCTGCTGATCACCCAGTCAGGCGAAACAGCCGACACCATCGCCGCGCAGCGCGAAGCCAAGCAGAAAGGCTCAAAGACGCTGGCCATCTGCAACGTGGTGGGAGCGATGATTGCCCGCGAAGCTCACGGAACGGTGTACACGCACGCAGGCCCGGAGATCGGCGTGGCTTCTACCAAGGCTTTCACCGCGCAGCTAACGGCATTGTTCCTGTTGGCGCTTCATCTGGGAGAGGTTCGTGGAACGGTGGCTCCGGAGGAAGGCAAGCGGCTTATCGGTGAGTTACTGAAAATTCCAGCCAAGCTGGAAGCGGTGTTGCAGCACGATCCCGAGATTGAGCAACTGTCGCGGCAATACTCTAAGTCCCAGGATTTTCTCTTTCTCGGGCGCGGCATTCACTATCCCATCGCGCTGGAGGGAGCGCTCAAGCTCAAAGAGATTTCCTACATCCATGCCGAGGGTTATCCCGCCGGCGAGATGAAGCATGGCCCCAACGCGCTGATTGATGAAAATCTTCCCGTAGTTGTGATCGCAACCAAAGACCCCGACGACCCGAACTCGGTTTTGCGATACGAGAAGACGGTTTCCAACATCAAAGAAGTAAAGGCGCGCGAAGGCAAGGTGATTGCCATCGCAACGGAAGGGGACGAGGAGATCAGGGAAGCTGTGGACCACGTCATCCATGTTCCGGCGGCGCCGGAGTTGCTGTTGCCGATCCTTGAAGTTGTGCCCCTGCAACTGCTGGCCTACCACATTGCTGTGCGTCGTGGGTGCGATGTGGACCAGCCGCGGAACCTGGCCAAGTCGGTAACAGTCGAGTAATGCGATTTCTGCAGCTCAGATAAAGTTTTCTTAAGCTTCGCTAAGTCTCCGATTTTGGGAGCTAAAATCGTTTTATGGCAGAGCAGGATATCAAGCTCGAAACCGTCTGGACTCGCCACTCGGGATTCCTGGCGCTACTGATCGGGTTTCTCGCTTTTGCCATCAACCTGCTGCAAGACGTTTTTCTCGCCTCGGAAGGGTTCTCCCGCTGGACGGTAGTCGTTCTCAGCGATTTGATCACCGGCTCTATTGCCGGAGCTCTTTTTTATCAGTTCGCGAAATACGAAAAGTACAAACGGGAACTGATTCGCGCGCGGATGCACACGGTGGCCGAGCTGAATCACCACATTCGCAACGCATTGCAGGTGATCAAATTTTGGGGACTGCAGCATCAGAATTGCAGCCTGGATGAGGTACAAATTCAGTTCATGAAAGACTCAGTGGATCGTATCGAATGGGCCCTGCGGGAAATATTGCCGTCTTACCCCGCGCCGGCAGGGGAACCCTCCGGCTCTGCCCCGCACGCCGGTATTGCCTCCATCCCCGCACGAGATTTGCCAGGGAATAATCCTCTGACTCCTCCTCGAACAAAGCCGCACTGAAGTTTGTGAGAATTTATCCTCGCCGAGGCCACCACTTCACCGGATTGGCGCAGGTGGACGCGCTTCGCCCGAGTGTGAGCTCTTTCCGGCAATATCAGACGAAACGGCCTGATCGGCCGCTACGTTCTAACTCCCACAGCTTCATCTTTTTGCAACACATTGCTGGTTCCATTCATCTAACACCTTGACAGTAAGTAACTCAACTCTCATAATGGGGTTGCTGTTAGGGGAGTAGAAGCTGATTTTTAAGCACTTATTGGCTCAGGAGGCAGCAGTTTATGGGCAAGATTATTGGAATTGACTTGGGCACCACGAATTCCGTGGTCGCCGTGATGGAGGGCGGAGAGCCCAAGGTCATCGCCAACGAGGAAGGCGGCCGCACCACGCCATCGGTCGTAGCGTTCACAAAATCCGGCGAGCGCCTGGTAGGGCAGGTGGCGAAACGACAGGCCATCACCAACCCGGAAAACACAGTTTATTCCATCAAGCGGTTCATGGGCCGCCGCTATGACGAAGTCAACGAAGAAATGAAGATGGTCCCATACAAAGTGGTCCGGCAGGGCGATCACGTGGCGATTCTGGCTCAGGGCAAGGAGTACACGCCTCCGCAGATTTCGGCCATGATCCTGCAGAAACTGAAGAAGGCGGCCGAGGACTATCTTGGCCAGTCCGTTTCCGAAGCCGTGATCACGGTTCCGGCGTACTTCAACGATGCACAGCGGCAGGCGACTAAAGATGCCGGCAAAATCGCCGGACTGGATGTGAAGCGCATCGTCAACGAGCCCACCGCGGCCGCTCTGGCTTACGGTTTGGACAAGAAAAAGGACGAGACCATCGCGGTTTACGACTTCGGCGGCGGCACTTTTGATATTTCTATCCTTGAAGTTGGCGAGGGCGTGATTGAAGTAAAGTCCACCAACGGCGATACGCACCTGGGCGGTGACAATCTGGACACGCGCATCGTTGACTGGCTGGTGGATGAGTTCAAGAAGGATGAAGGACTCGACCTACGCAGCAAAGGCAATGAAATGGCTTTGCAGCGTCTCCGCGATGCGGCGGAAAAGGCCAAGATCGAGCTTTCAACCACCATGGAAACCGAGATCAATCTGCCATTCATCACGGCCGATGCAACCGGTCCCAAGCACCTGGTGAAGAAGCTTACCCGCGCCAAATTGGAGCAGATGGTCGAAGATCTGATTAACCGTTCCGTCGGCCCGTGCCGGCAGGCGATGAAAGATGCCGGCGTTGAAACCAAAGATATTGATGAAGTGGTGCTGGTCGGCGGCCAGACGCGCATGCCCCGCATTCAAGCGCTGGTAAAAGAGCTCTTCGGCAGAGAGCCGCACAAAGGCGTGAACCCGGACGAAGTGGTTGCGGTAGGTGCGGCAGTCCAGGCCGGCGTGCTCGCGGGCGACGTAAAAGACCTGTTGCTGCTGGATGTGACTCCGCTGACTCTAGCGATCGAAACGCTGGGCGGCGTGGCTACGCCGATGATCCCGCGCAACACTACGATTCCGACGCGCAAGAGCGAGGTGTTCTCGACTGCTGCGGACAGCCAGACTTCAGTCGAGGTACATGTCCTGCAGGGCGAGAGACCAATGGCCAGGGACAATCGGACATTGGGCAAATTCCACCTCACCGGAATTCCGCCAGCGCCGCGCGGCGTGCCACAGATCGAGGTGACGTTTGACATTGATGCCAACGGCATCCTGAACGTCACGGCCAAAGATCGCGCCACAAGCAAGGACCAAAAGATCACCATCACGTCATCTTCGGGTCTCAGCAAGGAAGAAGTGGAGCGCATGGCCAAGGAAGCCGAAGCCCATGCCGGGGAAGACCAGGCCAAGCGCGAGGAAATCGAAGCGCGCAATCAGCTCGATGGATTTGTCTACAACGTGGAGAAAATGCTGCGTGAACATGGCGACAAAATTTCGAGCGGCGACAAGAGCAACGTGGAATCGGCGTTGGCGGATGCCAAGAAGGCCCTCGAAGGCACC
This sequence comes from Terriglobales bacterium, assembly GCA_025934025.1. Lineage (GTDB taxonomy): Bacteria > Acidobacteriota > Terriglobia > Terriglobales > Acidobacteriaceae > Angelobacter. The sequence goes on along the minus strand of JAICYU010000100.1, from coordinate 7,973 downwards.
GATCCTGCGGCTATGAACTCAGCGCGCGAGCGGCTCACGCAGGCCTCGCACAAACTGGCGGAAGAGATGTACAAAGCAGCTCAGCCACAGCCTGGAGCACCGGGGGGCGCTGGTCCGCAGGCGGGCGCTCCAACCGACGGCGCCGCTCAACAGGAACAGAAGAAAGACGAAGGCGTAATTGATGCCGAGTACGTGGACGTGGAAGACAAAAAATAATCGGGAGACGTCCAGTCCGCAGCAAAACCGGCCGTGCCCCGGGGTGATCGGGTGATCTGAAACCCGAACGGCGTCGAGGTCAGGCCCTGAAGAGAATGGAGAGAAAGGAAGAAGGCGGCGGAGGGCCGCCTTCTTCGCCAAGCAGTAGAAGTGCAGAGGTGACACAGGTGAAACAATATCTGGTAATGAAAATGGTCGAAGGGATAGACAAAATGGCAGGGCTCATGGCCCTTCCCGGTTTTTATACCTTTGAAGCAGCGCAGCAGTTTGTAAGTCACGCGCGGGCCAAGGAGCCGGGCGCCAGCTACTTTATTCAGGAAGTCGGCGCGGCGTAAAAATCTTACCGCTGGTGAACGCGGATCAACACGGATCAGAAACTCACAGGAGAACGAAGACGGGATGAAATACATGAAACGTCGTGGTCTGAAGATGTTCGCCCTGGCAGCGCTCATTCCGATGATGGCCTCCGGCGCGCTGCCGCAAACTGCCGGCGCGCGGGCGCATACCGTTCGCATGAGCACCGAAGACCAGGCCACGGCAAAGCAAGTCGAGCAAGTAGTGCGCGATTTTCTTGCTGCCGTGCCGAAGAACGATCCGAGGGTCTTCCAGGATTTTTTCGCTGACGACGTGATCTATACGCGCGCTGCCGGGGTGACGGTGACCAAAGCCGACATTCTCAAAAATATCAACGTCCGCGCAGCGAATGAGCCGCAGGCCGCCTACGACGCTGATGATTTCACAGTTCATCCTTACGGCAGCATGGCGGTCGTAAACTTCCGGCTGATTCAGCACAATGGAAATGAAACAAACTACTTCCGCAACACTGGAACATTCCTGAAGCGGAATGGCAAATGGCAGGCCGTGGCCTGGCAGGCGACGAAAGCGGCGGAGAGCAAATAAATCCGCAATTGCTCTTGGTGATTCACAAACACAAATATGGCGACAACACAGCAGAAGGACTATTACGGCGCTCTCGGAGTAAAGAAGAACGCTTCCGCCGAGGAGATCCGCAAGGCCTTTCGCAAGCTCGCCAGAAAATACCATCCTGACGTAAATCCCAACGACAAAAAAGCTGAGGAGAAATTCAAGGAAATCTCTGAAGCCAATGACATTCTGAGCGATCCCAAGAAGCGCAAAATCTATGACCAGCTGGGCTTTTATTCTGACAACATTGATCCCGCAGCCGCCGAAGCCTACGCGCGTGGCGGAGGATTCGGAGCAGGAGGATTTGGCGCCGGTCCGTACCCTGGTGGAGGTACAAGCGGCAGTGCAGGGGCGCAGGGCTTCGACTTCAGCGGCTTCGATTTTTCCGATTTCAGTGGCGGCGGAGCGCGGCAGAGCGCCAGCGCAGGCGGCTTCCGCGACATCTTCTCCAGCATCTTCGGTGGCGGACGCGGCGCTGCCGGAGCCGAGGCACAGCATCAGCCAGAGCGAGGCAGCGATCTCGAATACCAGGTGAACATTGGCTTCTGGGATGCCATTCGCGGCACGGTGATGCGACTGAACATCACTCGCTTCGATACCTGTGCGAATTGCGGCGGAAAGGGAGTTGTTGGCACGCCGGCGACTTGTCCGGAATGCCACGGCAGCGGCCAAGTCACGCAGACCAGCGGAAGAATGAAATTTAACATGCCGTGCCCGCGATGCGGCGGAACCGGAAAGGCGCAGAATACGTGTCCAACATGCCACGGCGAAGGAGTGGTGCAGCGGGTTGAGCCCCTGGAGGTTCGGGTGAAAGCCGGCACTCGTGACGGCCAGCGCATACGAATTGCCGGAAAGGGCAATGCGGGCGCAAACGGCGGGCTGGCGGGCGATCTCTATATCATCATGCGGATCCAAGAGCACCCGGTGTTTCATCGCGAAGGTGATGACATTTTTGTCACCGTTCCAGTGACCGCGCCGGAAGCAGCGCTGGGCGCGAGAATCGAAGTGCCGACCATTGACGGCCGATCACAATTGCGCGTTCCTCCCGGCACACAGAGCGGACAAAAGCTGCGGCTGCGGGAAAAAGGAGTCCCTTCCGCGAGCCAGGACGGAAAGCGTGGCGACGAGATTGTTGACGTTCGCATCGTCGTTCCTGAAGCACGTGATCTGAAGGCGAGAGAATTGTGGCAGGAGCTGCAAAAAATGAGCGCGGAGGATCCGCGAGCTGCCTTGTTCAGCAAGGTATGATCCTGGAAACAGAGCGTCTTCCTGCTGCGCCAGTTTGTGCCGAAAGATGCAGACTCTCTGGCGACGGTTCTGAGTGATCTCGATGATTCGCCCGGAAAACCTGAGCTCATGCCGGGTAGCGGAGAAAAACGGAATGAGATGCGACCGAATGATTTTCTGGGAGCGTACGATCATCGGGTGTACGTGAAGCGTAGGAATCCCAATGGCTGCTAAACGCAAATCCAAAGGCGCGTACATGATCTCTGCTGTGGCGGAGATGTACGGCATTCATCCGCAGACCTTGCGCCTCTATGAGCGCGAAGGGCTGCTGAAGCCTTCCCGCACCGACGGCAACACGCGTCTTTATACCGAAGAAGATCTTCAGAGACTGGAGTTTATCCTGAACCTGGCTCGTGATCTGGGAGTCAACATCGCCGGCATCGCCATCATTCTGCAAATGCGCGAGCGCATGGAGGAGATGAACCGGCAGATGCAGGATTTTGTCCGCTTCGTTCAGCAGGAAGTGGCATTTCGCGCGAGCCACGCCCAGGCAGACCCCAGCCAAGGCGCATTAATTCCCATCCGCCGTGCGCCTGCCAACGTCACAGTTCGCGACAGAAAGAAATAGCCCGCGCTCAGCGGACTGTTTCACTACGATAAGCTGCTCAAGCGGCCGGCTTGTCAATTTCATCTTCCGTCACGTCACGGCCATTGACTGAAATGATCGGCTTCGCGGTTGACGAACCTGACTTGGGATTTCCTCCGACTGCGGCTGCGGCGCCAAGGTTCACCTTCTCCGCCGGTTCACCAGTCCGAGCATTTATTTTGTTGCGCAGTTTCTGCGGATAGATACGCATCCTCTGCCGGATCCGGCGCTCCACGTCAACCCACTCTTCCCGGGCGCGCTCCACTCTCTTGCGCACCGATGACATACCCTTTTTCTCAGCTTCACGGAGGTTTTCAATAAGGCCCATGACTCCTCCACCAGTCATTGGGATGCGAGTTTTGGCGGGTTGGAAACTGCTGCTGGTTCAGGGCGATGCTGGTACTTGAGTGCTAAGGGGCTTACCTGCGAGATGCCGATGAATGAACAGGCTTGTGGCTGGGTCGCCAGGATGTCCCGACAGGAGCCGCCAACAGCGACCCCGAAAGAGGGTTTATCGGGTGCAGTAGAACAGCCGAGCGGGCAGGATGTTTCTGGGCTCGAAGTCCTGATCAATCTGCTCAAAATGGCTGCGCAGGTAGGGGAGAACGGCTCGCGTAAATTGATAAACCAGGACCGCGCCGCGCGGATTCAGAGCTTTGCGTGATTCCCGCATGATGGTTTCGCGAAGTTGAACCGGCATGGTGGTGAACGGAATTCCTGAAATGATGTAGTCAGCCCCCATGAGCTTCAGCCGGTCCAACTCGCGATAGACGTTTTCCGCGGAGCCGTGTACCACGTGCAGCCTGCGGTCCGGATACGCGCGTTTCAGGTGGCGCACAAAGTCTTCGTTCATCTCGAAGACAACGAGACGCGCATCGGGTGACATGCGCTCCAGTATCCGCCCGGTAATGGTGCCGACACCTGGGCCGTACTCAACAATCGTGCGCGCCTGTTTCCAGTTGATTTTGTTCATCAACCGGTCAACCAGGAAGCGGGAGCTTGGAATCAGTGAGCCAAGCATTTTGGGATGTTGCAGAAAATTTTTGGCAAATAACAGCTTTTCTTCACTGCGCCAAGGATTGCTCATTAGCTCCTGCTTGCAGATTCAATTTTCCCGCGAGATAAGACTGTCCTCAACCATACTCGCCCTCTATTTGAGATGTAAACACCCTCGCAAAAGGTCACCTGCGGCCACTGAAGTGTGCGCCTCCCGTGAACTGCTCGACAGCAGCCTGCTCCAGCAGATTGCAGTGGTCTGCTCTCCTGATAAAATCGTGCATCTTACACTTATGTAACCCAAGGCAATCCCATTATGAAGATGCGAGTTCGCAAGGCCGTTTTTCCGGCTGCCGGGCTAGGCACCCGTTTCCTGCCGGCCACCAAAGCGCAGCCTAAAGAGATGCTGCCGTTGGTGGACAAACCAATTATTCAGTACGGCGTGGAAGAGGCCCTCGCGGCTGGATGCGACCAGATCATTATTGTCACGGGCCGCGGCAAGACTGCAATCGAAGACCACTTCGACGTGAGTTACGAGCTGGAAAAAATGCTCGAGGAGCGCGGCAAGACGGAGTTGCTGGCCGTGGTACGCCAAATCTCTGACATGATTCACGTTGCCTACGTGCGCCAGAAAGAAGCCATGGGGCTTGGCCACGCCGTGCTCATGGCGCGTGAACTTGTCGGCAATGAACCGTTCGCCGTCCTTTTAGCCGACGACGTGATTGACTCCGAGAAACCATGCCTGAAGCAGATGATGGAAGTGTTCGAGGAGTCGCAGTGCTCCGTGATTGCCACGCAGGAAGTGAACGGCCCGGCGATCTCGGCTTACGGCGTGCTCGATGCTCAGCGTGTGGAAGGCAAGTTCAAGGGCCGCGCTTACGACGTAAAAAATCTTGTAGAAAAGCCGAGACCGGAAGAGGCGCCATCGAATCTCGCCATCATTGGCCGTTACATTCTGACGCCCACGATATTCGAAACCCTCGAGCGTACTCCGTTGGGTACAGGCGGCGAACTCCAGCTTACCGACGGCATGCGCGGTTTATTACGTTCCGGAGAAAAGATTTATGGATACACGTTCGAAGGGAAGCGGCACGATACCGGAGACAAACTAGGGTTTCTCAAGGCCAGCGTTGAGTTCGCGCTCAAGCGGCCGGATATGGGGAAGCAGTTTGCAGATTACCTAAGAAGCCTGGAGCTGTTCGCTCAGCCGGCGTCATTGGAAGCGGCTTAGAGCCGGCGTTCCAAGGTCAGATTAACTCTCCTCCTCAAAATCTTCGTCCTGGAAAATGTAAGGAGCGGTGCGTACCAGGCGGAAGCGCACGCGTTGCTCGCAGGTGTCGCACGGGGGAAAGGCGTCGCCGCTCAACATGACAACTTCGTGCGCGGCGCGATGCTCCCGGTCATGAACGACTTCATAAATTCCGGTTTCGCGCACCGTCTCGCCTGCGCTAAATCCAGAATTGGAGCGTTCCCCGCGGCCTGAGTGCGGACGCTGCGGCCCGCCACTCTTGATGCGCGGAGAAAAGTGAATTGGCCTGAGTACCCGAATTGAGACTGCTTTCCTATCTGTTTGCATGGGATGTTGAGTTTTATATACCTTGCCGCGCCAGCCAGCCGCAACTGAATTTTGTACTTAGGTTTGCAGCGTACCCTGGCGTCATTCCTCACCTTCGCGCCCTTTAAAATCAAGGTCCTCACGGATCAGCCTGGCTGGCCGGAGCAGCACAAACCGCACATTTTTCGCGCAGTGCGCGCACGGCGGAAAGAGTTCGCCCTTAAATAGAGTAGCAAGGTGGCTCTCCCGATGGCGCTCATGCAACACCCTGTACACGCCAGACTGCGGAGCCCTGTCGCCGGCCCGGAAGACCTGCTCTGCTTTGGATGTGCCCTGCATGTCCATGTACGCCACTTCGGAAACGGGACTAGTTTACTAGAACCTCAACAGAAAGAGATGCCGCCTGTTTACTCCGGAATGGCTGCCTGGTCTTCCAGCAGAATGGGAATCCCGTCTCTCACGGGATATACCCGGCGACAGCCTGTGCACTGCAACGAGCTTTCATCTTGGGCCAGAGTTAGAGGTTTCCGGCACTCTGGTACGGGGCACACCAGGATTTCCAGGAGCTTCCGCAACATCATGCGCTCATTAAATCACAACGCCTTCAGCATCGCTGGCCTGGAAAGCTGCCGTGGCGCCATATCGTAAGATGGTTCTTCGTTATGACGAGCAATAGAGCCGCCATGCTTGACGGCAACCGGATTGCCGGGCAGATCAGGGCTGAACTGGCACGAGAGATCGAGAAACTTTCAAGGTCCGGAATTGTGCCGGGGCTTGCGGTGATTCTGGCCGGAGGCAATCCGGCATCGGAGATTTACGTTCGCAGCAAAATCAAGGCCTGCGAACAGTTGGGGATCAGGAGTGAACTGCTGCGCTTCAACGACTTCGTAGCGACTGAACAGCTTCTCCAAAGCGTCGCGCAGCTCAATTCTCGCCAGGATGTTGATGGAATCCTGGTGCAACTCCCGGTGCCGGCACAAGTGGAGAGCGGTATTTTGCTGACTACAGTCGCGCCGGATAAGGACGTTGATGGGCTTCACCCCATGAACATTGGTAATCTGAGCGCTCGGCGTCCTGCCCTTGTACCATGTACGCCAGCAGGGATTATGGAACTGCTGCGACGGAGCAACATACCGATTGAGGGGCAGCACGCGGTCGTGGTTGGCCGCAGCAATATCGTTGGCAAACCCATGTCAATGCTGTTGCTGAACGAGAACGCAACAGTCACGATTTGCCATTCTAAAACGCGCAACCTGCGCGAGCTGACCCGCGAAGCGGACATTCTGGTGGTCGCTATTGGACGCCCGGGCTTCATCACCGCAGAGTACGTGAAAGCCGGAGCCACTGTGATTGACGTGGGAGTGAACCGGGTCACAGATCCGGACGAATTCAACAGGATTTTTGCCAATGATCCCGAACGGATGAGGTCGTTTGCTGGCAAGGGGTCAGCCATTGCCGGCGACGTCCATCCTGAAGTGGTGGAAGTAGCCGGAGCGCTGACTCCCGTGCCTGGCGGAGTTGGCCCTCTGACCATCGCCATGCTACTGGCGAACACGGTCAAGGCCTGCGACATGCGGCGGGGGCGCAGCTAGAAGTCGTGCTGCGCGTCGGACTCACTGGCGGAATCGCCTGCGGAAAATCCAGTGTGGGCAAGCTTTTTTCAGACATGGGCGCACACGTGATTGAGGCCGACAGCATCGCGCATGAACTTTACCGGCCGGGCGAAGCCGTTTACAAAGAGTTGGTGGAGAAATTCGGCCCGAAAATCCTGCGGCAGGATGGTGAGATTGATCGCGCCAGTCTTGCAACGATGGCGTTCGATGAAGGACGGGTGCAGGAGCTCAATAAGATCGTGCATCCTTCGGTGATCCGCCGCCAGGAGCAATGGATGTACCAGGTGGGGGCCAAGGATCCTTACGCTGTTGCCATGGTAGAGGCGGCATTGATCCTGGAGGCCGGCGCCCGCGGCCGGTTCGACAAGATTATTGTTGTGTCCTGCCGTCCCGAGCAGAAGGCGGAACGCTATGCCCAGCGCGCCGGCATCCCGGAAGAGGCGGCGCGAGCGGAGGTGGAACGCCGCGGCAAAGCCCAGTTGAGCGACGAGGAAAAAGCCCATCGCGCTGATTTCGTCATAGACAACTCTGGTCCTCTGGAATTCACCCGTCACCAGGCAGAAAGGATTTATGCTGAGTTGAAGGTCCTGGCCAAGCGCCTGGCATTTGGAAGGTGAACCATGAAGCGGTTGCGTCCTCTTCTTCTAATCATTGTTCTTGTCGGAGCCTTTTACCTTCTAACCACTCATTTTCACAATCCTCTGGCACCTTCGTGGGTCACTCGTCCGGAGCACGTTGAGATATCAGCGTCCGCTGCGCCGCCAACACGCGATCCGGAAGAGCAGCTCAACATTTC
>JAICYU010000044.1 GCA_025934025.1 Terriglobales bacterium | reverse complement strand
GTCCGTGTAGCCGGCCATTTCAAGGCGCGGGGGCACGTAGAGCATGGTAGGCACATCGTCATAGGCGCTGACTTGTGGCGTGACGAAAAATCCGATCAACAGAGCGAAAAGGACCATTGCAGAAAGCATTCCCGCCGTGGCCGGGAACATGAATGCGTTGCAGGCGTTCTGCATACGCACAAAGAAGCCCTGCCAGGCATGGGCACGCTTACGCGAGCGCTCGCTGGAAATGGCAATGCGCAGTTTCATCGCCAGGTGAGGCGGCGCTTGTTTGCGTCCTAAAGAACCCAGCGCGGTGCGTGTATGTTCCAGCAATTCGTACTCGCAGCGGCAATCCGCGCACGACCGCAAATGCTCGGAAATCTGGTGCATGTGAGCGCCACTCACGGCGCCGTCAAGATAGAGCGAGAACAGGGGCTGTGCCTCGGTGCATCTCATTGCTGTGCCTCCACTTCTGGCAAACCGTGTCCGATAGTGCGGATGCGGCTGCTTCCCCCCACAGAAGATGTTTCGCGGAAGTACGCCTCCAGGCGTTTCTTCAGCGCGTCGCGTCCCCGGATCAGGCGCGACTTTACCGTTCCCAGCGAGATCTGCAAAACTTCTGCAATCTCTTCATACGCAAGTCCCTCAATGTCCCGCAGCACAACGGTGGTGCGGTACGGTTCAGAGACCTGCTGTAGTTCAAGTTCAACCCGGGCGCGGACCTCTTCATGTGAGAAGAGTTCCAGGGGGGATTCGCCACGGTCCACCAGCGTGTCGCACAGCCCGAAGGAGTTGCCTTCCTGGTCCACGTGCGCTTCCATGGAAGTTTCCTTGCTCTTGTGCCGGAACCACCACCGCCTCTGGTTGGAGGCTTCATGGATGGCGATCCGGTAGAGCCAGGTCTTCAAGCTGCATTCGCCGTTAAAACGCTTCATGCCGCGAAAGACCTTCAGGAAAACTTCCTGCGTGGTGTCGGCCGCGTCTGCAGGGTCAGTCAGAATGCGGTACACCAGGCTGTAAACAGGCTGATGATAGTGCGAAATGAGCCAGTTATATGCTTCCTCGGAACCGGCTTTCAGGTCCGCGACAATGGACGCTTCCTGCGTCCGGACGGCGATGGCGCTGGCTAGATTTCCCACTGCTGTTGCTGCTCCCGCCATTTTTCTCATGGCGTTACCTCAACGTTATCAAGATTTATGGAGCTGCGACAACTATTTCCCACCCTCCGAAAAGTACCCGAGTAACCTCGGCCGTGGCTGCCCAGGCCCATTTCGGACCACAGTATCCTTACTGTCTTTAGACCCCGGATGCATTAGGTAAGTTCCAGAAGGGCGGTCTTTTCCACCACACATTGCGGAATTGCCCAACGCACTTGTGGCGGGTACCCGTGCTCCTGCGTCCCCGGAAGTATGCTGCTCGTTTTCTTCAATTTACGGATGGGCTATCCATGGCGGAGGCGTTCAGAAGGCGATCGAATTCCATTCAACAGTCTAATGAGTTTTAGCGGGGAACGGCCAATCAGGATCTAGGACGGCCAAAAATGCAACCTGGCCATCAGCCGTTCTGTTTTTGTCATCTGAAGCTCTCCCTGATCTCGCGTTCATCACGTTAATCTGCGGCTACAAGTCTTGCTTCGGTAGAATCAAACTCTCATGCCCGACTCTCTGTCCCTTGCCCTTGAGATCGTTTCACGCTCGCATCGCATCGTCGCGCTGACCGGAGCGGGCATCTCGACCGAATCGGGCATTCCGGACTTCCGAGGCCCGCAAGGGGTGTGGACCAAAGATCCCAGACGCGAGCAGCTCGCAGATATCCGCTACTACATGAGTGATCCTGAAGTCCGCAAGCTGGCGTGGCAGGAGCGGCTCGCGCACCCGGCGTGGAGCGCGCGTCCGAACGCGGGACACATGGCGCTGGTCGAGCTTGAGAAGATCGGCCGCCTGCACGCGCTGGTGACGCAGAACATTGACGGACTGCACCAGAGTGCCGGCAATTCAGCGGACAAAGTGGTTGAGGTGCACGGGACCATCCATCAGGTGCTCTGCATGAGCTGCGGCTGGCGCGGACCCATGCAGAAGACGCTCGATCGGGTGCGCGCCGGAGAAGAAGATCCCGCCTGCCGGAGTTGCGGCGGCATCCTTAAGAGTGCGACGATTTCGTTCGGCCAGGCGCTGGCGCCCGAGACCATCGAACGTGCCATGCGGGCCGCCGAAGAAGCCGACTTGCTGCTCGCTATCGGAACAACGCTCAACGTCTATCCGGTTGCCGGCGCCGTGCCTTTGGCAAAATCGGCTGGAGCGCAGGTGATCATCCTGAATGCCCAACCCACGCCCATGGACGAAATCGCCGACGTAGTTCTTCGCGGCACGATCGGCGAGCTGTTGCCGGAACTGGTGGCAGGCAAACCCGAGATCCGGAGATAGTCTTAAGTACCCGCTGGCTAGCCGAAGACCGCAGCCTCTACCGAGGAGGCTGCGGGGTCGGCTGACCTTGCGGTGGTGGATTCTGCTGTGGCTGTGTCTGCGCCGGCGGTTGCGTCTGTGGTTGCGGCACCTGGTTCTGCTGATTTTCCTGCGGCAGATTCTGCTGCGGATTGTTGAGTTCCTGGAGCGCGGTCTTGTTCGGCGCGATGCCGGGGACCGTCGGCATGGTTTGCACTTTACCGGTTACGGCATCATCAATCTGGATGTTGTTGCGCTCCAGCGTTTGCGCCGTATCTTCATCCAACTGCACTCTGGACTTGGCATAGTTCGTCATGGCCGTCACCAGGTTGGACTCGGCCTGGGTGAGATCGCGCTCGTCAGAAAGCACGTTGAGATAAGTTGAAGCGCCAAGGTTGTACTTCTTCTGCTCGGCATCGAGCGTTTGCGCCGCCAGTTCCCGGGCTTGCTGGGCTGCCGCCACGCGGGCGCGGTTCTGCTCTACCGCGAAACGGTCATTGCGAACTCCGATGGCAATCCGGTTCTCCACCGACTTCAGGGCCAGTTGTGATTGCCGGTATTCCAGCATCGAGCGCACCTGTGTTGCTTGCGCAGCGCGGTTGCCTAGCGGAATCGTGATGTTTACCGCCACGCCTTTATCCGGCGCCGACGAATTGAAGAGATTCGTGAACGCGTCCCCGAAGCCCGTCGGTGGAATGGCGCCAACCCCCGGGGTGGGATTGAGAGCATTCGGTGGACCCGCGAGACTGGATGCGCCGTAAAATCCGACCAAGTCAACTGTGGGAAGGAGCCCGTTTTTCGCTCCTTGAATATTGATCTCGCTGTTCTTCAGGTTGGTCTGCTGTTGCTTGTAATCCGGGCGGTTCTGCAGCGCCTGCTGAATCAAATCGTCCACCCCGGGCAGGTTCTCCTGTTCCGGTATGGAAACAGTATCGGTAGGAATCACCTCCACCTGCATCAGCGGAGAATTACTGGGCAGGTTGCGGGTGAGGGCATTCTTCATAGTGAGCTGCTGCAATTCCAGATTAGTCTGCGAGACGATCAGGTCCTGCTGGGCCGAAGCCACAGAACTCTGCGCGCGGACCACATCCAGCGGCGCCAGCGTCCCGATCTGCACCTGCTTCTGGTTGTCAGAAAGCGTCTTCTGCGCCAGGCCGAGCGAACGCTCCTTCACTTTCACATCCTGATAGGCGTTCACCAGGTCCCAATAAATATTTTCAATCTGGCTGACCGTGGTGATCACCTGCTGGCGAAAGCCTTCTTCGGTGATCTGCCGGTTGTTCTTAGCCTGCCGGATCAGGCGTGTGTTCAGGCTGGGGCCAAAACCTTGAAGCAGGTGCTGGCGGATTGATGCGCGGAAACTGGAGTTTAGCGTCGGATTCAACGTATTGAAGAAGCTGGTGGATGAGGAACGTGAGTTGTCGTAGGTGACTGTCAAAGATGTTCCGGGAGAGAACCCCTGGAAGTAGGTAAAGTTTCCGGTGGTGTTGTTCTGGTTAATAACAGCCGCGCCGGTAGTGATGGTGTTGGAAAGCGGAAAAACGCCGTGCTCAAAAGAAAGCGTTCCACTCAGAATGGGATCAAAACTGTCCGGTTGAGGTCCTGCGCCGCTGGTGGAACCTACGATTCCGCCCGCTCCAGCGCCCGCGCCGCCCGCTCCGGCCGTGGTGCCTCCAGCGCCCGCTCCGGCCACGCCCTGGCCGATCCCGCCAACGCCGCCGCCCGGAGTGTTGGAAACCACGCCCGCATTTACGCCGCGCGGCGAACCGCCGGATTTGGTGAGCAGGATGTCAGTATCGGCAATGGGCAGGTTGTAACGCGCCACCGCGATGTCAAGATTGTCCGTCAACGCGATCGCCAGCGCGTCATTCATTGAGAGCATGAGCTTGTTGTTCTGGACCAACTGCTCAATTTTGGGAGCATTGGTGAACGCCGGCTGCGGCACGTCGCGCGGCGTGTAACGAGCAAAAGGGTTCGGAAGCAGGGAAACCGGCTGGGAATAGTCCTTTCCGAATGGCTTAGGCAGGCTCTTGGGTTCGGGAGCGTTGGCCAAGCCTTTGCCGCTCGGTTGCGGATTTGCATTTCCGCTCTGGCTTTGCGTTAGCGCGGTATTGGCCTGCTGTGCCGAAGCGGAAAACGCTGCCAGGCACACCATTGCGGCCAGCTTGCGCGAAAAATCATTGCAAAAAAAAGCTACAGACATTCTTGTCCTCTCCAAGTACTTGTCGCCATTTAGGTTGCGTAACAGATAAAGACTGCCGATCTTCCGTTCCGTCATCTCTGAATGTTCAAGATACGCGCAAATGTTCTCCGTGGTTCCAGAAGACAAATGGCGCTGTGCTGGTGGAAACGGGATAGTATATCGGCTCAGTCCTGCTCACGGACGTTAAAAAGTGTTGTGCATCGCGAATGGCGAAAAACCTGAAGCTCACATTGGCTTACGACGGCCATGATTTCGCTGGATGGCAGGTACAGCCCGGCCGCGCGACGATTCAAGGAACTCTGGTGTCCGCTATCGAACACCTCACGGGCGAAAAAACCCTGCCTCAAGGATCCGGACGCACCGATGCCGGCGTCCACGCGCTGGCCCAGGTAGCCACCGTTCAGATCGAGTCTCCGATTCCAGTGGAAAATTTGCGCAAGGCGCTGAACGACGTCTTGCCCACAGCCATTCGAGTGCTTGCGGCGGAAGAGATGCCGCCTGACTTTCATGCTCGAAAGTCCGCGCGCGCCAAGACCTACCGCTATCGAATTTATCGCCAGGAAGTATGCCCGCCGTTTCTGGCGCGCTACGTTCGCCACCATCCTTATCCGCTGAATGAAGATGCCATGATCGCCGCCGCGCCGGTGGTGGTGGGCGAGCACGATTTCACTTCGTTTGCCGCGGTGGATCCCGAGCGCAACAAAGAAGGCGCTGAAGCAAACAACGTGAGAACAATTTTTTCTTCCCAGTGGACACGCGAAGGCGAGGAACTGGTTTATACCGTGCGCGGCAATGGTTTTCTCCATCACATGGTGCGGAATCTTGTGGGCACGTTTCTGATGGTCGGGAAGGGAAGTCTCACCGCCGGGGACCTGCCGCGCATTCTCGACCTGCGCGATCGCGCGGCCGCGGCCGCCACCGCGCCCGCCAGTGGGCTGTTTCTGGTCAGCGTAGAATACTAGCGATGAACGCCATTGCCGCAGAAGCACAGGCACAGATTGTTGTTCGCAATCCGGCGACGCAAGAAGGAGTCGGCAGCGCGCCTGTTTTCTCCGAACGGGAAATTCAGGCAGCCGTTGAGCGTGCTCGCGCCGCGCAACCTTGCTGGGCCAGGGCTTCGATCTCTGCGCGCCTGGCAGTTCTGCGCAGTTTCCGGCAGCTCCTTGTTGAGCAGAAAAACAAAATTGCTGCGGTGATCACGGCGGAATCCGGCAAGCCGCTGGCCGAAGCACTCTCAACCGAGATCCTGGTAGTGCTGGATGCAGTCCAGTTCCTCCTGAACAACGCTCCCTCAATCCTTAGGCCTGAGCGCGTTCCGCATGCCAACCCGGCGATGAAGCTCAAGCGCGGTCTGCTGGTAGGCCAGCCTTATGGCGTCATCGGAATCATCAGTCCTTGGAACTATCCGTTCAGTCTGCCTTCGGTGCAGACGCTCACGGCGCTCATCAGCGGAAACGCCGTGGTGCTGAAGCCGTCAGAACTTACTCCCTTCTCTTCACTTGAACTTCAGCGCCTGCTCGGCGAAGCCGGACTCGATCGCGACTTGCTTCAAGTGGTCACCGGAGATGGCCCGGCCGGGAGCGAGCTGGTTGCGTCCGGGATAGACAAGCTGGTGTTTACCGGAAGCGTTGCCACAGGCAAGAAAGTAGCGCAATCGGCGGCGGCGCGGCTTCTGCCAGTGGTTTTGGAGTTGGGCGGCAAGGACCCCATGATCGTGCTCGACGATGCCGATGTTGATGTTGCATCGAGCGCTGCGGTCTGGGGCGCATTCATGAACGCAGGGCAGACCTGCCTTTCAGTGGAACGCTGCTACGTTCACCAGTCCATTTACAACGAGTTTCTTCAGGCCTGCGTGGAGAAAACGGCTCGTCTGCGGCAAGGACCAGGCACTGATTCCAAGGTTGACCTCGGCCCCATGATTCACGATCGCCAGTTGCGGACTGTGGAGCGCCACGTTGAAGATGCGATCTCGCGCGGCGCTCGCCTGCTCGCCGGAGGCAAAGCCTTGCCGCAGCTAGGACCAAACTTCTTCGCTCCTACTGTGCTCGCCGATGTCACCCACGAAATGGCTGTTATGCGCGAGGAGACCTTCGGCCCGATTCTTCCTGTCCGCAGCTTCCAGACAGACGATGAAGCGGTGGCGCTGGCGAACGATTCGGAGTTCGGCTTGGCCGCGAGTGTCTGGACAAGCAACCGAGGCCGCGGTGAAGCCCTTGCCCGCCGCATCAACGCAGGCACGGTCATGGTCAACGATGTGATTGCCTGTTTTGGCATCAGCGAGGCTCCGCATGGCGGCGTGAAAGCCAGCGGCATTGGTCGGACCCACGGACGCTATGGCCTGGAAGAGATGGTCTGGCCCAAGTACATTGACTCTGACCGCCTGCCGGGGATGAAAAAGCTCTGGTGGTATGGTTATGGCCCGGCTTTTCATACCCAGATGTCCGGGTTCGTGGATTTTCTCTTCGACAGGAATTTAATAAAGCGCATGCGCGGAGCCGCAAACAGTACAGGATCATTCCTCCGGCGCAAGCTTCTTTAGCGTAAAATCTGCTTGAGAACGCCAGGAGCTTAACGAAGTGACGCTCAAGCATTCCCATCTTATCTACGACTGGAATTCGATTCAGGAGACAAGCCCTTCCCGTGCCAGGCCGGTGCTTCTGGACGACGAAACCCTGCGCGATGGCTTGCAGTCGCCATCCGTGAAAGACCCGGACATTGCCCAGAAGCTTGAGATTCTCCACCTGATGGAAAGCCTTGGCATCAACATGGTGGATATTGGGCTTCCCGGCGCAGGCCCGCGGGCTGTAGCCGATGTCGAGCGCCTGGCCAAAGAGATTGCCGCTTGCCGCCTGAAAATCAAGCCCAACTGCGCTGCGCGTACGCATGAGAACGATATCCGTCCCATTGCCGAGATTTCGCAGCGTGTTGGCATTGGAATTGAA
Organism: Terriglobales bacterium; assembly: GCA_025934025.1. Lineage (GTDB taxonomy): Bacteria > Acidobacteriota > Terriglobia > Terriglobales > Acidobacteriaceae > Angelobacter. Next base: position 12,794 of record JAICYU010000044.1, on the reverse strand, counting down.
GTTGCCTGCTTCATCGGTTCCAGTCCCATCCGCCGCTACACCGAAGACTGGACCGACGATTTCCTCACCAGCACCACGCGCAAAGCCGTAACTTACGCCCGTTCTCTAGACCTGGAAGTGATGTACGTGACGGAAGATACATCGCGTTGCGACCCAGAGACGGTGAAGCGGCTCTACAGCACCGCCATCGAGTGCGGCGCCACAGCCATTGTGGTCTGCGATACCGTGGGCCACGCCACTCCGCAGGGCGTTCAGGCACTCATCCGTTTTGTTGTAGAAAAGGTGATACAGCCTTCAGGGAAAAGCGTTCGCCTCGATTGGCATGGCCATTCCGACCGGGGGCTGGCCGTGGCAAACTCACTGGCTGCTCTCGCAGCCGGCGCTGATTGCGTTCACGGTACGGCGCTCGGCATCGGCGAACGCGTCGGCAACACCCAGATTGACCAGATGCTGGTGAACCTTAAGTTGATGGGCATCTCGCCCTGGGCGGAACAGGACCTGACCCGGCTCAAACAGTATTGTCAGCTCGTGTCACGAAGCACCGGAGTGGAAATTCCCAGAAACTATCCCGTGCTGGGCGAAGACGCGTTTCGCACTGCGACAGGTGTTCATGCCGCCGCCGTAATCAAAGCTTTCCGCAAGGGCGATCAGGAACTGGCCAATAGCGTGTACTCGGGTGTACCCTCTCATTACTTCGGCCTGGAGCAGATCATTGAGATTGGCCCCATGAGCGGCAAGTCCAATGTGATTTACTGGCTGGAGCGCAAAGGGGTTGCGCTCTCTGACGAGTTAGTGGACCGCATCTTTCAGCGGGCGAAATCTTCCGACCGGTGTCTTACGGAAGCGGAGATTCTGGCTTGCTGCCAGGGCGCTATTCCAGTCCAGGCCGGCCAGGACTAAGCGACGCGATTTTTGCGGCAGAGCGAAACTCTTTGCGTTGCATCGGGTTTACGCAGTTACACACTCTGAACTTCCCTTTAAAGGAGAATGCATGAAGAAGCTATTCACAATCCTGTGCACACTGGCTCTTGGTGGCGCGCTGGCGGTGGCTCAGGCGAGCACCGGCGGGCAGAGCACTTCCACCCAGACCACGAGCACAACCACCACCAAAACCACCAAGAAACATAAGCATCATAAGGCAGCCAAGAAAGCCAAGAAGGGCGCCAAGACCACCAGCGATAGCGGCGCCAGCAATCCCAAGTAAATTTCGCTTCTCTCCTGACGTCTTTGACACCGTGGGTCAGTGAAGAACTGACCCACTATTTTGTATGGACCGTCTAACCTCTCAGAATTGATTCATATCGTTATACGACTTAGCGGTGTCGGAGAAGCCCGCTAAGCCGAATAAAATTGGAACGCGGGCACTCCTGCCCGCGGCAAAGCTGAAAATCTCTTCGCGGGCAGGAGTGCCCGCGTTCCAGCGGACATACTCTCTTTGAGACGCCTTAGACGCATCATCGTATGTCCATTCCTGAGATGAGTCTGCTCGGCGGTATAGTATTTCTTAACCCATGCCCAGCCAGCAGGAGATCGCGCGCATTGCAGAAATGCGGGCCGTACACTCGGCTCTTCTGTTCCTTCACAATCAGGAAATGGAGTTCCGGCGATGGCAGCGTGAGCTGGCAGAGATTCCCGCCCCTCCTTTCGGCGAAGCAGCACGCAGCGAATGGCTTGAGGCCCGCTTTGTCGCCGCAGATCTTGAGGATGTCCAGCGCGATGAACTGGGAAATGTTTTCGGAATTCTCAAAGCTCAATCTGCTCAGCCCCTGGTGGGAGTAAGCGCCCATCTGGACACGGTCTTCCCACTGGGCACCCATTTGGAGGCGCGCGAAGATGGAAACCGGATCTTCGCCCCCGGAATCAGCGACAATGCCGCCGGCGTGGTGGCTATGCTGGCCGTAGCATCGGCGCTCAAGCGCGCGGAACTGCGCCCCGCTTGCGGGATCGTGTTCATCGGCAATGTAGGCGAGGAAGGTGAAGGCAATCTGCGCGGCATGCGGCAGATCTTTTCTTCCAAGCGATGGAGCCAGGCGATCGGAACGTTGCTGGTGGTGGATGGCGCGGGAACCGATACTTATGTGACCCAGGCGCTCGGCAGCCGCCGCTTTGAAGTCACCTTCCGCGGTCCCGGTGGCCATTCCTGGAGCGACTTCGGCGTACCCAACCCGATTGTACTTCTCTCCCGCGCGCTGGCTCGCTTCAGCGATGTGGCGACGCCGGAGAATCCTCGCACCACCTTCAACATCGGCGTGGTGCATGGCGGGACTTCGGTGAATTCGATTCCCGAATCCGCTACTGCGCGGGTTGATCTGAGATCTGCGTCAGGCGAGGAGTTGCAGAAGCTGGAGGAGCGGTTGCGCGAGTGCATGAATGAAGCCTGGACCGAAGTGCCGGTCGTGTTTCGCGCCGGTGAAGCTAAAGTTCGATTCACCATTGAGCCCATCGGCGACCGTCCCGCTGCGGAGCTCCCGCCGGAGGCGCGCATTTTGAAGATCGTGCGCGCCGTAGACGCCCATCTGCGTATCAAGTCCATCCCGCGCTTGGCTTCAACCGATGCCAACGTTCCGCTCTCGCTGGGCAAAGAAGCCACCACGATCGGAGCAGGCGGCGATGGCGGAGGCGCTCACACCTTGCGAGAGTGGTTCGACTGCACCAATCGCGATCTGGGATTGAAGCGCATTCTGCTAATCTTGTTAGCTCTCACCGGAGTGCATGAATGAGGATATTGATTGGGCTGTTATTGGTACTTGCAATGACGAGCTACGCAGGAGCGCAGAAAGCGGCAGCGGCAGAACAGATTTTTGTTAATGGAGATATTTATCCTGGATTTCCCCTGGGCTTTGTTTGGGCCTCGGCATTTGAACCGCTTCCCAAGTTTGCCGAACATGTTCAGGCTATCGCGGTCTCTTCCGGCAAAATCATCGCTGTTGGAACGAATGCTGAAATCCAGAAGCTCAAAGGCCCTCACACGCAAGTAATTGATCTCGGCGGGCATTTCGCCATGCCCGGTTTCAATGACGCGCACACTCATCTGGCCAGCGCCGGAGCTGAAAAGCTCAACGTTGATCTGGTCGGCGTGAAGTCGCTTGATGAGATGAAGCAGCGCATCGCCGCGCGCGTGAAGACCGCAGCTCCAGGAGAGTGGATCAAAGGCGCGGGCTGGGACCATACTCTGTGGGCGGAGCAGAAAACTCCTACGCGCGAAGATATAGATTCGGTTACGGCAGATCACCCCGCCATCTTCACTCGCGTGGATGGTCATATCGCAATCGCCAACAGCGCGGCGCTAAAGGCCGCGGCCATAACCGCACAATCGGCCGATCCGCACGGCGGCGAGATTGATCGTGACGCCAAAGGCGAGCCCACCGGCATTTTGCGCGAAACGGCCATGCAGTTGGTTTTCTCCAAAGTTCCGCCGCCTACGGCTGCGCAGCGCCGCCGAGCTCTTGAACTCGCGTTGGAAGATGCTGCGCGGTCAGGCATTACCTCTGCGCAGGACTTCTCCGATTGGGAGGATTTTCTCACCTTCGAGCAGATGCAAAAAGAAGGCAAGCTCACATTGCGCATCTCCGAGTGGCTGCCCTTCGACGAGCCGATCGAGCAGCTCGAGAAAGAGCGCGCGCATCATCCTGCCTCTGATCCCATGCTGCACACCGGAATGCTCAAGGGATTTATGGACGGATCGCTCGGCTCGCGCACCGCTGCCTTGCTCGCGCCCTACAGCGACGATCCTAAGAACTCCGGCATTCCTCGTTACGAACAGGAGCCGCTCAACCAGAAAGCAATTGAGCGCGCCAAAGCCGGCTTCCAGCTTGGGTTCCACGCCATTGGCGATCGCGGCGCGCGCATGGCACTGGAAGCATTTGCCCTGGCCGAACAGCAAAGCCCCAAACGCGATTTCCGTTTCCGCATCGAGCACGCGCAGGTAATCGCACCCGAAGATTTCAAGAAATTTAAGGATCTGGGCGTGATCGCTTCCATGCAGCCGAACCATCTGCTGACTGACATGAACTGGGCTGAATCCCGCATTGGGCCCGAGCGGGCGAAGTATTCCTATGCCTGGAAGAAATTTATGGATGAAGGCGTGCCGCTGGCCTTCGGTACTGATTATCCCGTTGAGCCGATTACGCCTTTTCGCGGTCTCTACTGCGCGGTGACCCGCAAGAATGAGGCGGGCACAAAAGAGTACTTCCCGGAGCAGAAGCTGAATATCCACCAAGCCATTGCTGCCTACACCACGGGATCAGCCTATGCGCAATTCGCCGAGAATGAAAAAGGCGAGATGCGTCCCGGGATGCTGGCGGATTTGGTAGTCCTGGACCGCGACATTACAAAGGTTGCGCCGGAGGAACTTCTCAAGACGCGCGTGCTGCGCACCGTGGTTGGCGGCAAGACCGTTTACGCCGCGCAGTGAATTGTCTCTGCCGCTACACCTCACGCGGCCGCAGCAACCCATCTTTTATAATCACAGTTTCGTTTTAGAAAGAAAGGTAAGCTTTTGACCCTCGACTTTTTAGGTGATCTGCGGCGCACGCATATGTGCGGAGATCTGCGCGCGGAGAATGACGGCCAAGAGGTGGTGCTCCTGGGATGGGTGAACCGTCGCCGTGATCTGGGCAATGTGATTTTCATTGACGTCCGCGACCGCACCGGGCTCACCCAACTCGTCTTCGACAAAAGTGAGAACCCCGCGCTGCACGAAAAAGCCAGCACTCTGCGCAGCGAGTTTGTGATCGGAGCAATCGGCAAGGTACGCCGGCGCGGAGAGAAAACCATCAACCGCAACATTCCTACCGGCGAAATCGAAGTTGTGGCAAGCGAACTCAGGCTGCTGAATGAATCCAAACAGCCGCCGTTCCTGCCGAGCGATCCCGCACTGGCCAATGAAGAAGTGCGGCTGAAATACCGCTACATTGATCTGCGACGCGAGCCGATGCAGTACAACATCGAGCTGCGTCACAAGGTGGCGCTCGCCATCCGACAGTATCTTTCGAGCAAAGGATTTTTCGAGATCGAGACGCCATTTATGACGCGCTCCACGCCGGAAGGCGCGCGCGACTACCTGGTTCCCAGCCGCGTTTATCCCGGCGAGTTTTACGCGCTGCCGCAGTCGCCCCAACTGTTTAAGCAGATCCTGATGATCTCCGGATTCGACAAGTATTTCCAGATTGTGCGCTGCTTCCGCGATGAAGATTTGCGCGCCGACCGCCAGCCCGAGTTTACCCAGATTGATCTGGAGATGAGCTTCCCACAACCGGATCGCGTGTTCGAGGTGGTCGAAGGTTTTCTGCAGGCCGCGTTCAAAGCCGCCGCGCACGAACTGAAGACGCCGTTCCCACGAATGAGCTATGACGAGGCCATCCGCAACTACGGCATTGATAAGCCGGACCTGCGCCTGCCCAAACTGACCGATGTTCGCTCGGCATTTACGGCCGAGCAGTTGCAATCGCTTCAGCTCAATCCGGAGCTTCCGGTCGTAGCCATCCGGATTCCTGTCATTGGCGACCTTTCGCGCAAGGAACGCGACGAGAACCGGCCTCTGTTTGGCGAGCGCAAAGAAGCGCGGCTGATTGATGACATCAAGCGGCTGGAGAAATCGTTTCCGGAAGCTGTGGCGAAATTGCGCGAGATGTCCGGCGCCGAAGCGAGCGATCTTGTGGTTCTGGTGGGCGCTCCGGCGCAAATGGAAAAATCCGCCACGCGACCGGATTACGGAGTCTTCATGGCTGCCGGCGCTTTACGGGTAGAGCTGGCGCGCAAATATGCCCAACGCCACATGGCATTCCACAAGGGCGGATTCCATTTCGCCTGGGTCACGGATTTTCCCATGTTCGAGTGGGACGAGAACGAGAAGCGATGGAATGCCGCTCACCATCCTTTTACCTCGCCGCATGAGCGCGACATGGACAAGCTGGAGTCCGATCCCGGGGCTGTTCGCGCGTTGGCATATGACGTGGTTCTGAACGGCACGGAGTTGGGTTCAGGCTCAATCCGTATTCATCGCCAGGACATTCAGTCGAAGATCTTCCGCGCGCTGGGGATGAGCGATGAGGAAGCGCGCAGCCGGTTTGGCTTCTTTCTGGAAGCGCTCGAGTATGGCACGCCTCCGCATGGGGGGATCGCGCTGGGACTTGATCGTATCGTGATGATCCTGGCCGGGGCGGAGAGCCTGCGCGAAGTAATTCCATTTCCCAAGACTGCTAAAGCGGTTGACCTGATGGTGGACGCGCCGACGCCGGTAAGCGAGGCACAGTTGAGAGAGCTGGGAATCAAGATCAGATAATTTAGTAATTGAGTAAGTTGGTAATTGGGTAAGTTAGGAGGAGTAGAGGGCGAACTCGTAGCCTGATGCAGCGTTGCGGGGGTGATCGCTCAATTACCAACTTACCAACTTACTCAATTACTAATTTTCTTCTGTCCTTCAAAATGCTCCTCGATCCTGCCCACAGAACTGCTGCCAGCAGCAGCGAGAGCACAGGAATGATCAGCATGGCGTCTTGCAGGCCGACAGCGCGAAAAGCTTCGGTCACAGTTGCCGATCCTGCCAGCGTTGCAGCGCGCCGGGCCATTGCGTCGCTCAGTTTTCCAGTGAGCAGAGGGCTGAAAGAAGCGCCCCCCAGGTACATCACCAGGAAATAAACCGACATGGCGGTGCCGCGCAGGGCGGGCGCAACGATGTCGTGAATGGAGGCATAGACCAGGCCGTAGTACATGTTGAGCGCGCCATACGCGAGCGCGAGCAAGGGGACGGCAATTTCCAGCGCACCAAAGCCTTGCCGGATACCGAAGAAGGAAAACGGCACAGCAGCCAGCGCTCCTGCGGCAGCAATGAGCATGCGACCGTCAGCTCTTCCACGCGCCATCACGCGGTCACCCCAGGTCCCGCCCAGCACGCCTCCAAAAATTCCGCCCACCGCATACACAATTCCCGTGAAGATCCCTGCGCGCGCAACGTTCAAGTGATGAATGCGGCCGAGAAACAACGGCAAGAATGTTCCCACGGCATACAAGCTGAAGTTCACGAGAATGCCTGAGAGCACGATCCACCAGAAGGTTGGAATGGCCAGCAGCTTCCGGATAGAACCGGGCGGAGCAGGTACAGTTTCAGAAGCTCCGCGCTCAGGCTCGCGAATCAACAGCACGGCAGGAACCAGCAGAAGTGCAGGAACCGCGGCGGCAATCATTGCAGTGCGCCAGCCGAAGGCCAACGCGATAGGTCCGCTGAAGAAGACGCTTAAGGCGCTGCCAATCGGTACCCCAAGCATGAAAAGTGCAAGGGGTTTGGCGCGGCGCTCGGGCGGAAAGAGATCCCCAATCCAACTCGTGGCTGCGGGAGCGCAAGCGGCTTCGCCCACGCCGACCCCAAGTCTGGAAAAGACCAGCAGCGCATAGGTCTTGGCCCAGGCTGCATAGCCCGTGAGCAGTCCCCAGAGCGCGAGGCCTGCGCCCAGCAACCGCTTGCGGCTGCTGGTATCGGCAAGTCGGCCCAGCGGCATTCCCACCAGCGCGTAGATCCAGATGAAGACCGATCCGATCCATCCTAGCTGGGCGTCTGTCAGGTGGAACTCGCGGCGGATGGGCTCCGCCAGCGCACCGGGAACTTGCCGGTCATAGAAGTTGACGATGTTAACCAGCACCAGAACCAGCAGAGGTGCAACGGCAGACCGGGCGCGCGGCGTGACGGCGGCTTTGGTAGCCATAGAGAAGAATGGTAACAGGCGAGTACTTAAAGTTACTTTCACAAGGAATCTGCATCAAACAAAACAGCAAACCAGCTCTTTGGATTGGAGCCGTCCGAATTGTTGGTTCTGATCTGCCCCAAATTAAATTCGGCTGCTTGCTTGCCCACTCGTCCAAGGACGGCAAAAACTTTTCGTTGAGGAACACTGCATTGGCTGCACTCCGAGTCCTTTTTGTTGATGACGAAGCGTCCATTCGCGAGACGCTTCCCGCGATTCTTTCGTCGCACGGATTTGCCGTGACAGCCGTTGCGACCGTTGCCGAGGCGATTGCGAAGATCAGCCAGGAAAAGTTCGACATTCTGCTCGCGGACCTCAACATCGGCCAGCCTGCAGACGGCTTTACCGTGGTCAGCGCGATGAAGCGCATTCAGCCCACGGCACGCACGTTTATTCTTACCGGATATCCCGATTTCAGCACTGCTCTGGAAGCCATCAAGCGCCAGGTTGACGACTATCTCGTCAAACCGGCCGATATCCCCACGCTGGTTAGCGCCCTTAAATCCCAGCTTGAGCGGCCATCGTTTCGTGAAAGTCCAGTAAAGCGAGCCGCGGAAATCATTCACGAGAATTCGGACCGCATTCTGAACGACTGGCTGGCAATGGTTTCCAAAAATCCGGAGTTCACCCGAATCCGCCTCTCGCGCAAGGAGCGGCTCAACCATTTTCCGCAACTGCTAGAGGAACTGGTAGACCGCTTAGGGCAGCACAAGAATTCCATTAGCCGCGAAGGGATCAATCGCGCTGCCACTCACGGCCGTGTCCGTCGCGAGCAGGGATACCCCGTGTCCCTGGTGGTGGAAGAGACACGGCTCCTTTACCGGGTGATTTCACAGCTTCTTCAGGAAAATCTGCTTCTGATTGACATAAGCTCCATCATTCCTGATCTGGTACAGATCAGCGATATGCTGAGTGACATGCTGGCCCACTCCCTCAGCAGCTACGGCTCTCCTGCTCCGGTGGCCGCGTAAGAGTTCGAAACCACCGAGATTCAGCCGCTGTTTAACGTCGTGTCCTGATACAACTTCATTTAACAAACCGCCAGCAACTCCGCCTTTGTCAACGTAAACCCTGTTGTTCTTCCGCAATATCACCCTTCCAATCATCTGTCCGTTTGCTCAAGAGCGGTGAAAACTACAAGAAACGCCTGATTGCTCCGTCGCGAAGGCTGCACTAAGAATGGCGACAACTAGGTAAGTCGCTGTATTCCCAACGAGTTGCGGGGTAACCATTTTGTGACCTTTGTAACCTTGGCGCACTGAAACGGCCATTGGTACTATCCCCCTAACACAAAGGACATGTACTAACGGACATGCCCCAGGCCCGGAACAGGTAAACGGGCCGAGAACGATAAACGATAAAGGAGAAGAAGCTGGCACCGGTCTTCCGGGCCAATGCTAGCCGAAGGTATGGAAACAGCACGCACGTTCGACGGACACGGCATCTGGTTTGCCCTGCTCTGGCTGCTAGCGCTTGCCGCGCTGCCGGCCCACGGCCAGACCAGCTCCGCCCAACTGACGGTCAATTTGAGCGTGCAGTCTTCCATCAGCCTGGTCTTCAACAACAATCCCAGTGTCGGCACAGCGGGTTTTTGTCCCTTGACCAACGCGGGAACGAACAACGTCGGACTCGACCTTGGAACCGCGGCGTTCCCGGGAAATAGCTATCAGGGCTGCGGAACTTACGCCCACATTGGAGGAGCTTCCTATCAGGTAAGCAGCGCATTTGATGTGCTGGTCACCAAGTCCAACTCCAGCAGTCCGAGTTATCGATTGGCGGCGCAAATCTCTAGTGCCCCTCCGGCCAGCGTGTTTTGGCTGGTTGACAACACAGTTTTGACGAATACGGGGTTTACCGCGCTCGATGCAGCAGACAAATACAACCAGGCGGTAACCAAAACATTGCAGGTGCAGGTGCGCAATAACGTTCCGTCGCAGATCCTGCAGGAAACCATCACTTTTCTGGCAACGGCGAATTAGGTCATAGAGATGAGCACTTGGCACAACACGAGATCGCGGATTTTGGTAGCGGCTGCCTTCATGCTGACGAGCGCGTCCATGCTTGCACAGACTCCCACCGCGAGCGGCACTATCAATGCAACTTTGACTAACAAGAACGGTATCGCGCTGGTATTCGATACCGATCCAAGCGGAGTGACGCTCGGCGCTGCCGGTTCTTCCAATGCCAGCCTGAGCTTCGGCACGATCTCGGCCTTCGGACCGCTCTCTCCCGGAGTCACGCGGCCTTCAGTCACGGCTGCCAGCTTCACCGTGCGGTCGCCTTTTGATATCCAGGTGATTCAGGGCGGGCTCACCAGCACCAGCTATACGCTTTCAGCAAGTCTGGCAGGTCCAGCGCCGACCGGCCTCAGCTACAAGGTGGACACCGTAACTCTCACCACGGCAGCGCAGAGAATTCAGGCCAACGGAGTTTATGACACAGATGTGGCCCACAACTTGGACTTGGTGGTTTCTACCGCCAGTCCCGGCGCGGGCGGTCCGGCCGTGGGAACGCCGCTGACCGCAACGATCAATTTCACGGCCACCGCCAATTGAGTTTGCAACAGAACGACTTTCGTAAGCAGTTGACCCTTGTAACAAAACAGGAATAAGGAGAGGAACCAAAAATGAAGAACCTAATGATGTTATTCGCCGCCGCAGCGCTGACAGTTGGTATGTCGTCAGTTGCCTCGGCTCAGACCGCGCAGGGAACACTCACGGTGAACGCCACCGTGACCGGCTCAATTCAACTCGTTTTCAACAATGATGGCTCGGGCGTCAACCTGACTTCAGGCGCGGGCACGAGCACTGCCACGCTCGACTTCGGCAGCGTTTCAGCATTTGGCGCCCTGGGCTCGCCCTTTATCACCCGTAATGTCAACGGCACCACCAGCTTCACAGTGAGCACGCCGGTTGACGTGCAGGTGACCAAGTCAAATTCCAGCAGCGCAAACTACACTCTGACCGCGCAACTGGCAAGCGCCGATGCCACCAATACGTGGGCCGTCGCCACTAAACCGGTCACGAACGCCGCAGCGACTACCATCACGGCAACCGGCGCTTACGGCTCGAATACTGCGGAAGCCATCGCCATCACGATTCCGCAAGCAACCGCCAGCGGTACTTCCATCAGCAACACCATCAACTTCACAGCCTCGGCCAACTAAGGCCAGCCACGAAGAACTGAAATGAACTGATATGGGATTTGGAGGTGTGACCATTACGCTGCGCTTGCTTTTGCCGTTCCTGGTAATTGGTTCCTCCCTCGTTACCGACGGGTGGGCGCAGCGCGCTTCCTCGGGGAAGCACACCTCCCCCACAGTTCTTGTCATGCGGTCTCAAACCACCGGATCGCTTTCAGTCACTTTCTCCAATGCTCCCGAAGGCGCCCGCTTGGCCGGCGGGACTTCAGGCCAGGGCACATTGAATCTGGGCGCCGCTTCTTACGGGGGCGGAGCTTTTGCTTCCAACGTCAGCATCCGCAAATCGCACGATCGCTTCACCGTCGCGACGAATTTCGGGCTGACGGTGCAGACCAACTCCTCTTCCACGGCAACTGCCACGGTCATGGCGGGGTTGGCGGTCCCCGAACGCGGCTTCATCCTGCGGCTCGACGGAGTCACTTTGGGAACGACTCCACAGATTGTGCAGGGGCAGACCAAGCTGGGAGTGCCAACGGAATATCGTTTGGAAATTGAAGTGCCGAACACTCTCACGGAAAAAGATTCTCAGTTGCACAACGCGATCCTCTTTCAGGTGATCGCGAATTGATTTGAAGGATCAGAAGGACAAGAAATGAGCTGTTTCCGCCACCACCCAATCGCAATCGTAGGCGTACTTTTTCTCTGCTCGCTTGCCGGATTCGCGCAAGCACCGGCGCCTGCTGAAAACGTTGCCGCACCGGCTCCGGGCATGGCGTCGGCCGATAAGCCTTCCATTGCGCTCAGCCCCGCGGTGATCATGGCGCGCGGCGGCTATGGGCAGTCGCTTACGCAGACGCTCACCTTTACCAACAACACCGGCATGGATCTTGCCTTTGAACTTCAGGCGCAGGATGTCGTCGTAAAGGACGGCAAGCGCGTCTTTGTCGCCGCTGGAGAACTGCCGGGAAGCATTGCCGCCACCGCAGTCTTCGTGCCGAAGTCGCTCCTGGTGAAGGCGCATACTTCTGCGCCGGTGGAAGTGCGGCTCACCTTGCCGCAAAAAACCGATGTTCGCGCCGTCTCGGCCATCTTCATGGGGACCGACAAGCTCCAGACCTCCGCCAGCGCAGTGGCGATGACTGCATCTCTGGCAGCGCTGGTCACCTTCAACCTGAGCGACGCTGTGAACTTGACTCAGGAACCTGCTCACGTAATCCCAGCTTCAGAAACAGAAAACATGAAGGTCTCGCAGTGGCTGGTGAATGCCGGAACCGAGCCGGTTGTCCCGGATGGAACAGCCGCTGTACTGAACGCCAAAGGAGCGCTGGCAGCGAAAGCTACTTTTGCTCCGCAGCGCCTGCTTCCGGGAGAGCGTTTGGAATTCGTCGCCGAATTTCCTGACCAGCTTCCTCCCGGCGACTATCGCGCGCTTTGTACTTTCCAGTTTGAAGGCAAGACGCTTACCAGCATGGCCGAATTCAAAGTCCCCTGACACGGAGCACGATGAAGAAAGTTCGAGTCAAGTCCAGCAGCAGAGCGCGGCGGCGAATCCTTGAGATTGCTGCCGCTGTCCTGCTTTTAGTCATCACGCTGGACGTCTCGACTTTGCACGGCCCCTCCGCCGCAATTGCCAGTGTGAGAACGCGATTTCACTCACAGCAACAACCCGGCCGCGCGGAAACACAGGTATCAGGGCACTACCCAGCTCTCGCTCTTCAAGCGAGGGTAAGCGAAACGAAAATGGCCGCAGGATCCCGCCCTCTTCCTGGGCAGGCCTGGCGCACGCAAATCAGCCCGCAAAGCGGGCGGAAAAACCTAGCCCAGGGCGGAAGCCCTGGGTTGGCTGGAAAAAGCCTAAAGCGCCGGACGGGGCGGCACAATGCTCCTGAAGATCAATGGCCGGCATCCAAGCT
>JAICYU010000238.1 GCA_025934025.1 Terriglobales bacterium | reverse complement strand
GATCAGGGAATTTGTATCGCGAAACGGAAGCATTTATGGGGTCAACTTGCTACCACCGGCCGGACTTCAATTGATCCTGACCGTGCTCCCGGAATTCGCGTCGCGATGGCGAGGGCCTCATCCAGGTCCTTGGCTTCCACCAGAAAATATCCGCCAAGCTGTTCACGCGTTTCCGCGAATGGCCCATCAGTGATCAGCTTCTTGCCCTCGCGGACGCGCGCGGTGGTTGCGGTGGCTACCGGCTGCAGTTGATGCCCGCCGACGTACTTACCCTGGCTGCGCAGCTCTGGAACCAGTTCCATGTACTCCTTGTAGATGTTCTGACGGGCCGCTTCACTCATCGCGTCCCACTCGGCTTCGGATTGGTAAATCAGCAATAGATATTGCAAGGCGAAATCCCTCCTGTTTTTGTCTGTTCGCTGGTACGTCGTATCAGACCAGAGAATTCGACAGGAAAAGCGCAATTAAGGTCAATGCGCCTGGCAGGGCTGCGAAGGGCTGGTGAGCAGATGCTGGTCGGGGAAGGTATAGGCGCCATCAATGGCATCGGAAGGCTGGCGGGTGAACCAGGGCAACAAGACCTGGGTTTGGGGATGGAAGGTAAAGCCGTCAATCGTTACCGGGAACGATGATCCAGGAAGCGCAGCGACCGGATCGGCAGTCTCAAGGGTGCTCTGGCAGCCAAGCGATGCCAGCGGATGCTGCCATTCCGGCGTTTGATTGCTGCCAAAGGGATCATTGAACCACTCGCCGATCTCGTGGCTGAGCGGCGTTACATCGCCGAAGTTAGCTCCCAGAATTCCCGCATCCACCCAGCTTGCCCATACCATCGTCTGCACCAGGCGCGTGCCGGCCTGCTGGCCCGCGTCAAAGGCGGTGTGAAAGCCGAGAACGCAGCAACGCTTCACGTCAGCTTCGGGCGCCAGCAAGACATTATTGGTTAGAAGAACAGCCAGCGCATCCGGACGAAGCTGCGCCATCTGCACAATGGTGTTGAGCTGAGAGATGAAGAAAGAGCTGTCCACCAGGGCATAGATAGCGCCGCTTGCCGGATTGCGGAACACCTTGGCCATGCCGCGCGGCACCACAATGTTTACCGCCTTGAGCTCTTGCGGAGCCTTAAGCAGCGTATGCCATTCCGGGGCCATGCTGCCGTAGAACTCAGCGCGCTGGACGGCGTCGCCAAACTGGGTGAAGCCGGTCTGGTAATTGGCGGAACGGAAATTGGGTGAGTTCGTTACTCGTTGAAGCAGAGCTTGCGGATCAAGAACGATCGGCTCTCCTTTTTCATCTGCATAGCCTTCAAAGAGCATCGAGATGGGAAGGAGTTGCGTCGAGATCGTCGTCGCCGCGCCATCCTGCGGCTTGCTTCCGACCACCGTGTAAGGAAACGTGCTCCCGTTTGAGAGGAATGAACCGTGGAAGAAAGGCACGCTGGAGAGCCGCTGCTGCCGGAGCGCGATGGCCGAATCATCGGAGATTTTGCTGGCGAACTCGAAGCGCTGCTGCGCTCCCTGGCTGGCAAGGAATGCGCTATCGGCTTCAGCCGGAACTTGCGTTTTTTGTGGCTGGACGGATTGCCCCCGCGCGCCGGCTGAAATCAGCAGCAGCAGTGCGACGGACAATCGTGTTTTGAGGCCCGGAAGCATTCGTCGGTACAAAGCTCGCGAATCCTACCATTTTCTGCTGCTGCGCGGGATTTGTCGAACAAATAGATGCAAGTGATTGATACAGAACTACATGGCCGGTCTGGGCCGCCTAGATGGTTAAAGTTTTTAAGACTCGGAGGCTCGCGTTGTACGATTCTTACATGAGCACAAGAGGAGCGGCTTCTTCTCTCGATTCTCGGGCTATGGCTGTTACGCGCATGGAAATTCAGGATGCGGCGCGCCGCATTGCGCCTTACGTCCGGCGCACGCCGGTCGTTGAGTTGGAGCCAGGTGCCTTCAGGATTGATGCCGGCGTTTTTCTGAAACTGGAATTCATGCAGCACACCGGCTCGTTCAAACCGCGGGGAGCATTCAACTTTCTTCTGTCCAACGACGTGCCCAAGGCAGGCGTGATTGCAGCTTCAGGCGGAAATCACGGCGCCGCAGTCGCTTATGCTGCGCAGCAACTCGGTCATCGCGCCGAAATTTTTGTTCCCACCATCTCACCGCCAAACAAAGTTGACCGCCTTCGCCAGTACGGAGCGCATGTGCATGTGGTGGGCAAGGATTATGCCGAGGCTCTCGCCGCAAGCAAGCAGCATGGAGCCAGGTCAGGAGCGCTGGCCATCCATGCCTATGACGATCCGCTGGTTCTTGCCGGGCAGGGAACTCTCGCAGCGGAATGGGAAGAGCAGGGACACAAGTTGGACAGTGTTCTGGTCGCTGTGGGAGGCGGGGGACTGATCGGAGGCATTGCCGCGTGGCTTCAGGGCCGGACGCGCGTGATTGCGGTTGAGCCGGAGCGTGCGCCGTCGCTGCATCGCGCCTTGGAAGCAGGGCACATTTTAGATGTGGAAGTCGGAGGAGTTGCGGCCGACTCGCTGGGGGCGCGCCGCGTGGGCGACGTAATGTTCCCGATCGCACGGAAGTTTGTGGATCGCTCTCTGCTGGTGAGCGATGATCAGATTCTCGCCGCGCAAAAGCTCCTGTGGCAGAAACTTCGCATCATCACTGAGCCGGGCGGCGCCGCCGCTTTGGCCGCGCTCATCTCCGGCGTCTATCGTCCCGCTCCGGGAGAACGCGTGGGAGTGGTACTGTGCGGAGCTAACACTGACCCGGCGAAGCTTGCATGAGCCACTTCAGTTGAAAATCCCGACCAGGCATCCTGAACTGAGTGTGCCGGAGCGTGAGGCCTCTTTTCCTTTTCGATTAATTCATTTCTAATCGCTCGCAGCACTCAAGCGAAGCATCGTTCTGAATGAGCATCTGGTTCTGGATCATCTTCAATGCGGTCATTCTGGTTCTTCTGTTTCTGGATCTCACGGTCTGGAACCGAGGCGGCCGCGTAATTCCGTTCAAAGAAGCTCTGTTCAGCAGCGCGGTCTGGATTGCTTTGGCCCTGGCCTTTGCCGCATTCATTCATCAGTGGCTTGGGGCATCCAAAGCGCTCGAGTTCGTCACCGGTTACATCATTGAAGAGGCGCTCAGCGTTGACAACCTCTTCGTCTTCATTCTTCTGTTCGCGTACTTCAAAGTTCCTCCCGAGCAAGAGCGGACGGTGCTGTTCTGGGGAATTATCGGCGCGCTCATTATGCGCGGCATTTTTATCGTTGCGGGAGTCGCTCTGGTCCAGCGTTTTCATTGGGTCCTTTATCTCTTCGGTGCGTTCCTGGTGTACAGCGGCTTTCAGTTGCTGCGCGAAGGAGATGACGAGCAAGTTGACCCGTCGCGCAATCCCGTGCTGAAGCTCACCCGCAAACTTGTTCCTGTGACGGAGGAATATCACGGACACTCGTTTTTCATCCGCCGCGCGGGCAAGACGCTGGCGACGCCGCTGTTCGTTGTGCTGCTGGTGGTGGAAACCACCGATGTCTTGTTCGCCACAGATTCCATCCCCGCAATCCTGGCCATCAGCCGCGATCCGTTTATTGTTTACACATCGAACGTTTTTGCCGTGCTGGGCCTGCGATCGTTGTTCTTTGCGCTCTCAGGACTGATGAAAATCTTCCACTACCTGCATTACGGGTTGGCGGTGATCTTGATGTTCATTGGCGCCAAGATGCTCGCTTCTGCCAAATACGAGATGCCTACATGGATGGCGCTGGCAGTCATTGCCGGAGTGCTGGCGCTCTCAGTGATTGCTTCGGTGATGTTTCCGAAAGAGGAGAAGCCTAGTTCGGCAGCGCCCCCGGCTTGATCATGGACAGGAGCATTGCGATCTGGGCGGGAGTCAGGTCGTCGGACTTGCGATAGTGGATCGTCGGCCTGGATTTGGCGCTGGCTTCCGCAGCCGGTTTTTCGTCCACCAGATTCAATTCGCTCAAGCCCCAATACCTGATCTGAGCTGATTCATGGTTGCGATTGAGATACGCAGGTTCGTGCTCCGCGCTCATGGTGAGGGCTTTTTCGTAGGCATCTTCCGCGGAATCGGCAAAGATGATGCGGGTTTTGCGATGAATCAGGCTGGGACGGGGGCTGCCGGCGAGCGCGAGTTCTTCAGTAAGTTCAGCAATGTACCAGCGTGGCGCAACGGGGGAACTGGCCATGTTCTTCCTTTCGGTAGCTGCCGAGAACCTGGCCAAAAGCTTTTTCCGGGCCAATGGTCATCGCGATGGAGGCTCTTTCCCGGAAAGAAAGCCCTCAAGCATACAAGTGTTCCGGCGACCTGCGGAAAATATAGAGCAGGTCGGTTTTTTTTCGCGGAAATTTTCCAGGTCCCTGATAACTGAGCGGATACCCTGCAAAGAAATTGCCGGGAATAGCAAAAGCTGCCAACGGCGATGGGTTCCGATGCCAAAAATTCCAACTTCTCTGATCAGTGTCATCAGTGCTTATGAGAGGTAGTTCTTTACTCAAACCGAACCGCCTGCTGCGTTATCACGGAATGTTTCTTGAACTTTGCGTCCTCGTGCTCCGGATAGTCCAGGCGATAGTGCGCCCCGCGACTTTCCAGCCGAGCCAGTGCCGAACGTACGATCAGCAGGGAAGCTGTGTGGAGGTTTCGTGCTTCGTTGTGGCGGCGCGAATCGGGCGTTGGGAGCTTCTCTGCAATAGCATCCAAATGTTGCAAAGCCTCAGTCAGGCCCTGGCGGTTGCGCACGATTCCTGCCTTGTTCCACATTAACTGCTGCATTTCGCGAATCAGCGG
>JAICYU010000025.1 GCA_025934025.1 Terriglobales bacterium | reverse complement strand
CGCGGACGTTCGATGCTGGTGATCAAAGCGCAGATGATTGACATTGAGTGCGTGGCCCGTGGATACCTTTCCGGCTCGGGCTGGAAGGAATACCAGAAGACCGGCGCCGTGTGCGGCATCAAACTCCCGGCAGGACTGAAAGAATCCGATAAGCTGCCGGAGCCGATATTCACGCCGGCGACCAAAGCCGTTAGCGGCCACGACGAGAACATCTCGTTCGAAGAGATGTGCAAGCATACCGGCAAGGAACTTGGCGAGAAACTGCGCGACCTGACGCTCAAGATTTACAGCGCTGCAGCGGATTATGCGCGGGGCCGCGGCATCATCATCGCCGATACCAAATTTGAATTCGGCCAGACGGCAAAAGGAATCATTCTGGCAGATGAAGTATTGACACCCGATTCTTCTCGCTTCTGGCCGGCGGACAAATATCAGCCGGGCAAGGCGCAGGAATCGTTCGACAAACAGTTTGTGCGCGATTACCTGGAAGAGATCAAGTGGAACAAGCAGCCTCCTGCTCCGTCTTTGCCGGAAGAGGTAGCGGCGCGGACCAGCGAGAAATACATTCAGGCATACAAAGTCCTGGCGGGACGCGAGCTGCCTGCGGGTTAGCTCGCTCTCATGAATGCCCTGGACTGGCTGATTGTGGTGATCATGGTTTTGTCAGTCCTGCTGGCAGCAGCCCAGGGATTTTTCTTTGAAGTCATTTCGCTGGCAGGCGCCTTTGCCGGTTACCTGCTGGCCGCATGGGGATACGGGCGCATCGCTCCGTGGTTCCTGAGGTATGTAAAGCAGCAGGGAATCGCCGATCTTGCGGGATTTCTCACCATCTTTATTGCGGTGGTGCTGCTGGCAGGCGCCATTGCGCGGATTGTGCGATGGGCGGTGCGCGAAGTTGGCTTGCGCTGGGTGGACCGCGTGCTTGGCGCAGCCTTTGGAGTGATTCGCGGCGCAGTGGTGGTGACGGCCGGAGTACTGGCATTAACGGCGTTTGCTCCCGATTCCCAGGAACTGACGCACTCAACCTTGGCAGGCTATTTTGTTGTGGCCGAAACTGGAGCAAGCTGGCTGGCTCCCGAGGAGATTCGGCAGAAATTCCATGAGGGCATCCTGCGGCTGCGGGAGAACCCCGAGAAGCAAGAACCGCACAGATAGATACGGCCGAAGTGGCGCAACCCGAAAGCGAGGAACGCGTGAAGGACCAGCTTGAAGCACTCGTAGCGCAAATGTACAACAGCGGCATTCTTTATTCTGAAGCAGTGCGGGAATTCAAGAAGCGCTTCATCATGAACGTGCTCCAGCAGAACAAAGGCAATCAGTGCAAAGCGGCGCGCGAGTTGGGAATGCACCGCAATACTCTGAGCCGCACGATCACGGAGCTCAAACTGGATGTGCGGCAGTTCCGCGACGGCGGTCCTCGGCCGGTAAGGAGCGAACGGCCAATTTCAATGGAAAAGAAGATTGCTCGTTAGCACTCCGGCAGCCCAGCTCTGAGATTCTGAATCCAAACAAGTGTGCCGATTCTGGCCCAATCTCCCCAACAACAACGTGCGTTCGTGCGTCCCGGATTCCGGTGGGACTCGGCTGACGCTTACCTGTTTGATATTGACGGAACGCTGCTCAACAGCCGCGATGCTGTCCATTACTTCGCTTTTCGCAACGCAATTCAGGCAGAGCTCGGTCTGGAGGCTTCGATTGATAACGTGCCGGTGCATGGCAACACTGACCCAGGAATCCTGCGGGCAGCGCTTCAGCAGCAAGGGTTAGCAGACGCAGAGATCACATCGCGGTTGCCGAAAATCATCGAACGAATGTGCGCTGAAGTGATGAGGAACAAGGCTGGCCTGCGTCCGGAAATCTGTCCTTCCATTCGCGAGCTTATCTTTCAATTGAGGCAGGCAGGAAAGCTGCTGGGAGTAGCTTCGGGCAATCTGGCTGCGGTGGGCCGGCTCAAGTTGGAAGCCGCCGGATTGGTCAGTGAATTTTCCTTCTGGGCATTTTCGCATCCGCGGGAGCTGCGGAGCGAAATCTTTCAAGACGGCCTCCGGCAGGCGTGCGAGATTGCGGGTCGTAATGCGAAGGTGTGCATCGTGGGCGACACCCCATCTGACATTCAGGCAGCGCGCCAGACGGGTGCGCCCGTGATCGCGCTGGCGACTGGCGTCTTCAATTTCGAGCAACTTCTGGCCTGTGGTCCGGATGCCTGTTTCGCCTGCGCGGCGGATTTGCTGGCTGTCTAACTGCAAAAACCAAGGTAATCAGCGCAAAGATTCCGAAAAAAAGCGTTCTGGTTAAGGCTACAATGGTCTTCCCCATGAAGCGGTTCCTGCCGATTTTGATGCTATTGGTCTGCCTTGGCGCGTTCGCGGCGGAGGGGCAGAAGTCCGCCCTGAAGCAGGACCGAAAAGAAGCTGAAAAAGACTTCAAGCAGGCGATGGAAGCGCGCAAAGATGGGAAACTCCATGACGCGCTGATGGCAGCCTCGCAGGCCTCGTTGCTCGACCCCGAAAACCGCGAATATGCCTTCACGCGCGAGGTGCTGAAGCAGCAGATGGTGCACTCCTATGTGGAGAGCGCAAACCAATTTGTGCAAGCCGGAAACAATCCTGCCGCAGCCGATGCTCTGCGGAACGCGCTGGCGATTGATCCCAATGACGCTTACCTTCAGCAGCGGCTGCGCGATGTTTCGCCGGCGGAAAATCCGATAAAGCAGCATACGCTTGAATTGCTCGCCTCAGTTGAGCCGCTCGATTTGAAGCCGCTTCCGGGAAAGAAGAATCTGCATCTGCAAGGCGATACCCGAGCCATCTACCAGGAGATTGGGAAGGCTTTTGGCGTCTCGATGGAGTTCGACCAGAACCTGAATTCCCGTTCTACATCCTTCGACCTCAGCAATGTTGATTTCTATACCGCAACAGAAATTGCGGGCAAGATGCTGAAGACGTTCTGGTCGCCGGTGTCCGCTAATGAAGCAATTGTTGCGAACGATAGCCAGGAAAACCGGCGGCAATACGAACGCATGGAGCTGCGCACTTTTTATATCAGCAATGTTGTCGCACAGACTGACCTGAATGACGTGGTCAACGTGCTGCGCAACATCTTTGACATGAGGTTCGTGAGCTTGCAGATGAACCGGAATACCATCACGATCCGCGCGCCACGCGAGCAGGCAGAAGCCGCTGCCAGCATGTTGGAGAACCTGATGGACGCCAAGCCGGAGATCCTGCTCGACCTTCAGGAAATTGAGTTCGATTCCGATAAGGCTTTGCAGTACGGGTTGAACCTGCCAACCGATTTCACTATTTTCAACGTCCCGTCAGAAATTCGGCGCGTGTTGGGCGCCGATGCCCAGCCGGTGATAGACCAGCTCAACCAGACCGGGACCATTGATCCCACAAAAATCAATCCTGCCGATTTGTCGAACCTGCAAAGCTCGCCCTTGATTCAGCCGTTCATCTTCTTCGGCAAAGGACTGGGACTGACAGGGATCACGGTGTCTCCGGTGAACGGCAAGTTGGCTGAGAGCAAATCCTATACGGCTAATCTGGAGCACCTGACGTTGCGCGCGACCGATGGCGAGGCCGCGCTGTTTCGCGTGGGGACAAAATTCCCGGTGGCGAACAGCTTCTTTTCGACTGTCGGCTTCAGCAATCGGGGGCAGGCGTTGATCGGAAACATTCCGCAATTTACTTATGTGGATCTTGGCCTTTCGTTGAAAACTACGCCGCACTACCTTTCCGGTGGATTAATTCGACTGGAACTGGAATTGGAGATCGCCGGCTTGGGCGCAACAACGCTCAACGGCATTCCTGATATCACCACGCGTTCCTTTAAAGGGGACATTACAGTGCGCGACGGCGAGCAGTCGGTGGTCGCCGGCGTAATTAGCGATCAGGAGCAGCGCGCCACAACCGGCAATCCTGGCTTGGGCCAACTTCCGGGCCTGAGCGCGGCGCTGAGCAGCCATACCAATGACCGCCCTCACCAGGAAGTGCTGATCGTTGTAACTCCGCACGTGGTGCGCAAACCGTTCCGCAATCAGGGCAGCAGCGTGGTATGGAATTTGAGTAAGTAGATTCTTGGATATAAATCCTGTTTAAGCTGCCGCCTTAAAGCTCACTTCCTCGAACAGATCTGATTTCCGTACAAAAAAGACGTGGTGATTCGAGCAAGTGAGCACTTCCAGACCTCCAACCTCAACCTCATCGTCGCGTCTTACCAGGACTTGATATTTACTGAGCACTTCCCGGATGAAAGACACATGACAAATAGGACATTGGATCATCATGGCATTCTCCTCTTTTGTCACCTTTTGAGTGCCTTTTGTCGGATCGGATGCGAGCTGCTGGATTGAGGAGGTCTGGAGTTCTGTTAAGAAAATTTAAATGAATCGCCGTTCTAAGGACGGTGGAACGCCACTTCCGTCTACTACTATGCAAGAAACGGCCTGATTTCGGACTGGGTGATCGGACATCTCTTCTCGATGGCGGCGTTGAACACTAGACGACGCAAAAGCGGCCGGTCACCCAGGAACAATCGCAAGCCGCATCCGGCAAGTTCACGCCACATGTCCGTGAAGAGGTGCGGGCCAGCCTGGCGGAAGCGAAAAAGGTCTCCGAGTCGCAGGCATCGGATGCATTGCTGCTGGATGCCCGGCTACACCGCTGGGCATCTGCCCGCCGCCGCAAGAGTTTAGCTCATAACGTATTGTGAAGTCGGGCTCCAGGCGTCACACATGTATTTCGTGGCCAAGTACCTGGGCTACAATGCGGCCATGTATGACGGTTCATTCCACGAGTGGAGCACGATGAACGGCTTGCCATTAGTAAAGGGTGACTCACCACGATGACGGCATGCGCCGGAGTTATGCGGCTGCTGGCGACGCTTGCCATTGTGCTTTGGTTCTGCTCCTGCCTTGCTAAACCGCAGACCTACATAAACGCAGAACCCCAGCCACGTGAGGTTTCTACTCAAATGCTGGTCTCGACCGAATGGCTGTCCGAGCACCTGAGCGATGCCGACGTTTTAGTCCTTTGTGTCGCGAGTGATCCTGCATTTTATTTCCACGGCCACGTTCCCGGAGCACGTCTGTTAACTCTAAAGGACATCGCCGTTACGCGCGACAGCGTTCCCAATCAGCTTCCATCGTCGGAACAGTTGAAGAAGGCGTTTGAGTCTGCGGGCGCGTCGGACTTGACTCGCATTGTCCTGTATGGTGAGCGCTCAGGGCTGCTGGCGGCGCATGCTTATTGGGCGCTTGATTACCTCGGGGTCGCTGACCACGCTGCTCTACTCGACGGTGGACTGGAAAAATGGCAGGCGGAGGGGCGTTCGCTTTCCCAGGAAACCCCCGCAGCTGTTGCCGGCCACCTCAGTCTGCAGATCAATCCCTCTGTGCTGGTAACCGCAGCGGAACTGGAAAAGATGCTCCACGAGAAGCCGAACTCGATCACACTTTTAGACGCACGGCCCACGAACGAGTTCAGCGGAGAGAAGCTTTCTGAGGATGCAACCAAAGCAGGACACATCCCCGGAGCCGGGAGCTTGTATTGGAAGCGCAATCTTGAAAGCACCGAGAACCCGATTCTGTTACGTGATTCTGAGTTGCGCGCAATGTACGACGACCTGGGCGCATCGGAGGAACGTCCCCTGATCACCTACTGCCGTACGGGAATGCAATCTTCTTTTGATTACTTTGTGGCCAAGTATCTCGGCTACAACGTGAGAATGTACCCCGGCTCGTTTCTCGATTGGAGTAGAAAGGGCCTGCCGCTGGAAAGCCACCAGGGGACCGAGCAGCACTAGCTCGCCTTATTCACCTCGCAACCATTGTGAATCAGTGCTGAAGCCGCCCGATGCGGCCCAGCAATGTTGTATAACATGGTTGAAAAACAGACAGTGGGGCGCAGTGTGATATCAAGTCACAACAAGAAAATGGAATCAATCTTGATCTTCGCCACTCTCGCGCTGCTGGGCGCAAGTGCAGCGCAGTCACCGCTGGACCAGATAAAAAAGAAAGCTCAGGAGATCATGCATCCCAAGTCGCAGGGACTTACGGATGACAAGATCATTACCGGACTGAAGCAGGCGCTTTCCATCAGTACGAAAAATGCCGTGGCGCAAACCGGACGTGTAGATGGTTTTTTCAAGAATGAAGCCATCAAAATCTTGCTGCCGCAGAAGCTGCAAGCAATGGCCAAGGGTCTGCGGATGATCGGCATGGGCGCGCAGGTGGACCAGCTTGAGCTGGGAATGAATCGCGCGGCGGAGCAGGCCACACCCGCGGCCAGGCAGATTTTCCTCAATGCGCTGACGCAGATGACCTTCCAGGACGCGCGCCAGATTCTGACTGGCGGCGGTACAGCGGCAACCGATTACTTCAAGCGCGCCAGCTCAGACCAGCTCGCGACGGCGTTCAAGCCCATCGTGCACAAGTCCATGCATAACGTGGGCGTGGTGCAGCGATATGACCGTTTGATGAAGAATCCAATGATGGCCCGCGCGGCTTCTGGTGAAGACGTGAAGCTCGACGACTACATTGTGGGCAAAACTCTGGACGGCCTGTTCTATGTGATGGGTCAGGAAGAGCAGAAGATCCGGACCGATCCTGCCGCCCAGACAACGGCGATCCTGCGCGAAGTGTTCGGTAAAGCCGCTTCAGAGCAGTAGCTCTGGAGAGACGACAACAAGAGTCTTGCTCCACGCATATTAAGTATCAAGATGCCAGCCAGCGTCGCTCACTTCCGCTTTGGATGAGAAGTGCTGAGGGAATCAGCCCAGATAAGAAACTCTCCTTCAGCGCTGTCCACGGCCTTGAGCCGCACCTCAGGCGGATGTTTGTCGCGTTCTTCGAGTTCGGCCAGAAAATAGTAGGTTGTACCCGGTTCAGCGATGAAGTTTGCTGCCGCGCCCGAACTTGAAAGACGTGATTGGCTCGATGGCCAATCCACGCATAAGTGGTGTTTGCCGGGATCTGCCGGGAAGAAGAAAAATGATTCGCCGTGGTTGGCTCCTTGCCATTGGCCATCCAATCCTACTCTGGTTGTCGCCGCACCGATTTCGAACCTGAAAACTTTCTCGTGCTCGAAGACATAAACGGTCGCCTTGCCTGGTTCCGGTTGTTGCATGGGATGGCGTGAATTGTCGGTCTTTACATCGAATTGGATTCCGCTGGAGCCGCATCCGGCAGCGGCCCGGGCCAAAGTAGCCTCGTCCTGAGCCCATGCCGCGCTTGCCAGAACCAAGACCGTGAGCACAAAAATGGTGAGTCTCATATCCCTCCATTTAGCTTCAGAGATCGCGTGCTCTGGATTTGACCTCATCAAAGAGGAAGTGACGATGAAGATTGACGAAGATTTGAAAAGAATGGCGCAAAATATACCGGAAGATCAGAGTCTCGGGGTGAAATCCAGCATCAAAGGAAGATATGCCAAGCACCGAAAAGGGCAGGCCAATCTTTGATCGCTTTCGCCCCATCCTGACCAAGCAGCCCGCCGAACGCTCCAAAGAGACTCTTGATGCGCAAGCCGAAGAGATCCGCAAGGCCTGGATTGAACGGACACGGCCTCGTCCGCCAAAATAATGCACGAGTAAGATGTCTTCATGACGGGAACACCACAGCGAACAGAAGCTGCTCCTTATTACTTCACCTACATTGACCGCATCACCAGTCCCGACGTGCTGAGCGTGTTGGAAAGCCAGCTTGACCCAGCACTGAAATTCCTGCATACCATTTCTGAAGAGAAATCCCTCACACGCTACACTCCCGGAAAGTGGACCATCCGGCAGTTGCTGGGGCATATCAACGACAGCGAGCGCATGTTCGTGTTTCGCGCCATGTGGTTTGCTCGCGGATTTGACACCCCGCTGCCGAGCTTTGAGCAGGAGATCGCAGTGGCCGAAGCCCAGTCTGACACGATCAGTTGGGCACGCCACATGCAGGAATTCGGTGAGATTCGCCGAGCAACGTTATCCTTCTTCCGCAACCTGCCGCCGGAAGCCTGGTCACGCACCGGAACGGCCAGCGAAAATACTTTCACCGTACGCGCGCTAGCCTACATTGCCGCGGGACACCTGGATCATCATCTGGCGATCCTTCGCGAGCGGTACATCGCGCAGTGACTGCTGTTACATGTGGAAGGTAATTTTCACCATGGTTTCAACTTCTACGGGACTTCCTTGCAGTAAGTAAGGCCGATAGCGCCATTGTTGCACTGCCCCGATCGCTGCATCCACGAGTTCCGGCGGTCCGGAGATGAGTTTTAATTCTTTCATCACGCCGTCTTTTCCGATTGTCGCTTGCAGCAGCACAGTTTCTTGAATGCGTTTGCGTTTGGCTTCCGGCGGATAGACTGGCTCGACCTTATGCAGAAGCTGGCCCTGAGCGACTCCGGAAGACACCCGGATTTTCTTTATGACCGAACCATCTGATGAGTGTGGTGAACCAGAAGAATCTGGCAACTGAGTGGGCCCCACGACTGGCTTCTCAGGGAAGTTTTCGATCTTGCCCGCATATGTGAAAACAAAAGGAAGTTGGGTACTGACCTTCACCGGCTTGCCGCTGCGGATGAACGGCTTAAATCTCCATTTCTTGAAAGCGTCCGCCGCCGCCCTCGCCAGAATGGAGTTGCCGCTGACGATTTCGATGCTCTCGACTTTGCCATCCTCTCCTACAAGCACCTTGATTAGCCCCTGGCCTTGCAGTCCTTTGTCGCGAGCTTCGTCAGGGTAATGCGGCTTGGGAGTCTTGATTGCTTCCAGATGAGTTGAGTCAGGAATGCCGGAGGACGCTGAAGGAGAAGGGTTGGGCTCCTGCCCCCAGGAACTTCCAAGGCTAACAATCAAGACAAGATACAAGCCGGCGCGGCGCATGGCGGGTAGCGATTATATCTCAATGACTCCGCGGGCGGCCAAGTGCGAGAGGGCCCCAAAAACCAGCGTTTACCAACCAGGTTACCCGGGAACAGGGCCCTCTAGCTTTTTGGTACTAAGGTGGGGCGTTCTGACGTAATATTGGGGACAACTGGCCGTAGGTTTATATTTCCTTCTAGCTCGAATCGCCGCTTCGAATCGCCCAATATGCCTCAACTTGTCGGAAGTGAGCGAGGTCGCAGGAGTTCTCGTGTCCTGGTATCGCTGCCTCTGGCTGTCTCCGGCCAGAAAAGTGACGGCTCGCACGTCAGCGGGTCAGCCGAGACAATTCTTGTGAACCGCCACGGCGCCAGAATTCGTTCCACCGTTCCACTGGAATCGAGTATGGAAGTACGCGTCGCCATGCTGGCTCCTTACAAATGGCGCGTGGGACAGGTGGTGTGGGCAGATTCGCGTGAAAAAGAGTATGGCATCGAGCTGCATCGCCCGGAAAACTTCTGGGGAATCTACTTTCCGCCGGAAGACTGGGAACTGGGAGTGCCCACGGTGACTGTGGGCAATGTTGGACCTCGAAGCGCGCAAAAAGGGCTTCACGAAACTTCGTCTGAACCGCAATCTCTTTATGTGCCGGAAGGCGGGACCATCGCGATCCTGCGTGGTATCGCCAGCAACGGCACTCCATTCCAGGAACGCGATCTCATCGTGCCGGTAGGTGAAGAGCATGGCAGCATGCTGATTGGTCCCATGGTGGACCTGGGCGCGAGCATGAACGTGATCTTCAGCAAGAACTGCGTGGAGCGGGCCACCGTGAGCGCGGTTTCTCACAGCCGTGAGTATGATCGCTGGCGCATCTGGCTGCACTTCAGCCGCGCCCTGCTGATGGCCAAAGCCGGCGCTTAGCCTCATTGTTCGTCGCAGAGTTCGCAGATCAAAGCTGATCAGATCAAATCGCCTGGTCCCAACGCAGCGTGCTGATCGCTTCACAGATTGAGCCCACGACGATTTGGTTTGGAGCGCAGGCACTCCTATCTGAGTTTACTCCGCGTAAACTATTTGGCGGAGGCACGCCATGCGGATTTTTCTTCTCTTTGTCCTCATCCTCTGTGTGTTCATTCCAAGCAGCGCCCAGCAGAAACCTGACCGCTCGGAGCCGCAGCCGCAAGCCAGCCAGGAGCACAAAACCGCCCCTGAGGATCTCCAGGCTTTACGCGAAGATGTGACGCGAATGAAGGCTCTGGTGCAACAGATGGAAACGAACCTGGCTTTTGTGGACACGACACAGTCGCCGCTCAAGCACCAGTTCCAGCTTGAGATAGAAGCCTGGCAAGCGATGATTGCGCAGATGGAGCGGCATTTGGCTGCCGCCGGGCATTGACATACCTCGATTGAAGGTCTATTGTTTCCGCTGCTCCGTTTGATCCCCCCTGGAGGTGTTCCGCCCCATGAAACGGCCTTTGACTGAACAATATTCATTTTTGCGCAGAGCTTTGCTCGCGCTCGTGATTTCTGCGGTGCTGTTGCCAGTCGCTGCTCTGGCCCAGACCCACGCATTATTCAACATCAACTCCACCACGCAGGCGCCTTTCCCTAGCGACAGGTTTACAGTCGCGGACGGCGCACAGAACACCGGCTTGCGCGTGGCGCTGCCTTTTCCCAACTGCGTGACCAATCCTTCGGACTGCGCGGATGTGGTGCTGCTCAATCAGCTCGACGGATTCAATCCGCAGCCACGGCTCTCCATACCTTTTGACGGCGCAATTGATCCGAACTCGGTGAGCAGCAACAGTGTTTTCCTGGTTCAGCTTCCATCCGGGTTTGCCCTCGGGCGCGAATTCGAGGATGACGATCTGCGCGGTTTCAGGGCGAACGTAGTCGGCATTAACCAGGTAGTCTGGGACCCTGCCTCGCTCACACTCTTCGCCGAATCAGACCAGCACCTGGCCCAGGATTCAAGCTACTTGCTGATCGTGACCACGGGCGTGCATGATGCGGTTGGCAATCCCATCGCGCCCAGCCGAGCCTTCCGCGATTTGAATGACGGTGGAACTCACGACCGTCAGCTTCGCGCCTACACGCGCGCTCTCGAACATCTACTCGACAACGGCCGGCTGCATCGGATCGCTCCGGGACTCGACAAGAAGAACATTGCTGCTGCCAGCTTATTTACGACGGAAAGCGTGACCTCAACTCTTGAGAGCATTCGCGATCAGGTAACAGCCGCAGCCGCACCGGCGGTCAGCTTCAATCTGGGAACTGGCGGCGAGAAGACAGTCTTCGCTGTAAATACCGTCACCGGTCTCACTTGGAACGTGCAGGCGTTGACAGTGGGACCGCTTATTCCTCAAAACCTAAACGGGAACCTCGCAGCCTTGCAGGTTTTCCCCGGTGCAGTGGGAACAATGGCTTTCGGCAAGTTTACTTCCACGCAATGGAAAACTGCGGACGTATTCATCCCGCAGGTGGCGACGCGCAATACCGTTCCCCCGCAAGGTACCGAGGACCTCTTCTTTGACCTCTTTATTCCTTCCGGCCCACGGCCCACAAACGGCTGGCCGGTGGCAATCTTTGGACACGGCTTTGGTGATAGTAAGCAGGGAGCACCTTTCGCAGTGGCTTCTACGCTGGCGCACAACGGTATCGCTTCCATCTCAATCAACGTGGTTGGCCATGGCTTTGGCCCGAACAGCACACTCACCGTCAGCCAGGGTACGACCTCGGTGACCTTCCCTGAAGGCGGCCGCGGAATTGACCAGGACGGAAACGGCAAGATCGCCGGCACCGAAGGCGCGACGACCTTCTTCGCCGGGCCTCTGGGCGACATCGGCTCTCGCGATGCCTTGCAAGAGACGGTAGCCGACCTGATGCAGTTGGTGCGCGCGATCCAAGGCGGAATTGATGCCGATGGCGACGGGCTTCCTGACCTCGACGCCAACCGGATCTATTATGCCGGCCAATCTTTTGGCGGAATCTACGGGACGATGTTTCTTGGAATCGAGCCTGACGTTCGCGCGGGCGTTCCCAATGTTCCCGGCGGATCAATCATTGATATCGTTCGCCTCAGTCCGACGTTCCAGCTTCTGCTGACCCAGGCGCTCTCGGTGCGCGTCCCGGTTTTGCTCAACGCCGGGCCGCCATTGTTCTTCAATGACAACAGCCCGTTGCGCAATCTGGCGCCTGTGGTGAACAACGTGCCGGGCGCGATTCCCATTCAGACTGTGGAAGACACCAACCGGTGGCTTGGGCAGGCTGGTGACCCAGTTCCATGGGCTGCGTTTATCAGGAAATCACCATTGCCGGGCGAGCAGGCCAAGAGGGTGATCGTGCAGTTTGCCAAGGGCGATGAGACTGTGCCAAATCCGACCGCCACAGCGCTAATTCGCTCCGGCGATCTCAGCGATCGCGCAACCTTCTTCCGCAACGACCTGGCATTTGCTCTGGATCCCAAGACCACTGCGAATCCGGGCGGTTTTGGAAAGAATCCGCATACCTTCCTGACCAACATTGGTGGGGACGCGAATGTGGCGGGGGTCGCGGTGGGAGCCCAGATCCAGATTGGCGTCTTCTTCGCTTCCGACGGAACGCTGACCATTGATCCTGATGGTCCCGGTCCTTTGTTTGAGGTGCCGATTAATGGCCCGCTCCCGGAGGCGCTCAACTTTATCCCGTAACCACCTGCACATTGGCGGGGCTTAGACTCGGGTAGCCGGCTTTCCGGCTACCCTCTTTTTTATACGCAGGCTCAACGGACGCCGCGACCGGCTTGCAGGCTCTTTATCCTCCAGATCCAGCAAACCCCGCATTTTCCGCTATTGCGGACGCCTTGAAACCGTGTAACCTAAGCTCTGTAAGCTTCTCTATTCCAGTACGGAGGTTGCAGTGAGTACCCCGGTGCTTCAAGCGTTATCGCAGCAGGAACTGAGTGACGAAGAAGTCGTCAGCAGGGTATTGGCCGGTGAAACGGCGCTGTTTGAGATTGTAATGCGGCGCTATAACCAGCGGCTCTACCGGCTGGCGAGGACCATCCTGCGCGACGACTCTGAAGCTGAAGACGTGATGCAGGACGCTTACGTGCGCGCTTACGAGCACCTGTACCAGTTTGCCGGAAAAGCTGCATTTTCCACCTGGCTTTCGCGCATTGCCATCCATGAGGCACTGGCGCGGAAGCGACGCCGCGGGCGGCAGGAAGAACTCGACGCTCTGACTATGATGAATGGAGACTCCATGGCTATCCTGAAATCCTCAGATCCTAGCCCGGAAGACGATACGGCCGGCAACCAGATGCGGCAACTTCTGGAGCAGGCCATTGACCATCTTCCTGAAACTTACCGCAGCGTGGTCGTGATGCGCCAGGTGGAGGAGATGAGCGTTGCCGACACCGCTTCAACGCTCGGCGTGACCGAAGCGGTGGTCAAGACCCGCCTGCACCGCGCCCATGCCATGTTGCGCAAGGAACTCTACTCGCGCGCCAACGGGCGTTCCCAGGAGCTCTACCAGTTCCATGCTGTTCGTTGTGACCGCGTGGTGAAAAACGTGTTTGCTCGCATCGCCGCGAAGGAACAGAACGGCGGGGCGCTGGTTCACTAGCACCTGATTCCGGAAGATTTGTTTCTAAAACTGGCATGACTTCGGTTGTGCCCTTTTGCATGCTGGAGATGCGTGATTGGGACGTTTGAAGAACAGCTGCCTGATCGGACGCTTGCGACGGCAGTAAACATCAGGCTATTCCGGCCCCAGCGCCGCTTCCAGCTCATTCACCATCTTCTTAACTTGTGGAGCAAGGCTGCCATTCGGCGCCAGCCGCAGATAGTCCTTGAACTGCGCCAGAGCAGAAGCGGCATCTTGCTGGCGGACGTAGATGTCACCCATAAGCGCGTGCGGGCCGGCATAGTCAGGGTTCAGTTCGAGCGCCCGCTGAACATGAGGCGTCGCCTCGTTCCAACGGCCCAGAGCAGCCAGGCTGCGGCCCAGCTCGTAATGCGCCTCTGCCGAGCTGGGCTTGAGTTCCAGGCTGTGTTCCAGCGCCTTCTGGGCTTCAGCATATTGGCGCTGCTCATTCAACGCGGAGCCAATGCCGAGAAAGGCCTGCGCATCGCCGGGGGCCACCTTGGCTGCTTCCTGAAAAGCGTACTGTGCTTCGTCCCAATGCTGAAGTTGCATTTGCGCCAGGCCCAGCAGCATGTAAGCCTGCTCATTCCAGGGATCGAGTTTCACCGCCTTCTTAAATTGAGCAACACTGGCTGCGGCATCGTGCTTCTGGAATAGGAGATCCTGGCCTGCATGAAGGGCTTGCTCTGCTTGGGGTATAGGGGAGACGCGGCCTGAAGGCTCGTTTCCAGGCATACCCGGGCTGGCGGTTGAGGACTCAGCGGCGCGCGAGACTTGCACCGGGCGAAGGTCGAGAGTTACTTCGCCCTGTGTGTCTTCTGTCAGGTCAACGACTTTTACTGCGCCGTCAAATCCGGGCTGAATCGCGCTGATTGAGAACAAGTTCTGCCCGTGGTCTTTGCCCAGGTTCTCCAGATGACTAAAAGTGAATCTTCCGCTGGAATCGGTCATAGCCTCGGTAGATTCGACATTCTGGCCCTTGTGGTTGTTATCAAAGACGATACGCACGTGCACCGGTACGCCCGCAGGCGCTGGCCGTCCGCCGAGTTTGAGCCGGCCAGTAATCTGGCGCGGAGGGAATTGCGGTTGGGCGGTCTGATCTGAGGCAACGACCGAGGTGCAAGAGACCAGAATTGCAAATAGCGCGACGTGAAGCAGCAGGTTGTTCCTGGTATTGCCGTACCGTTCAACTGCCAGAACACGGAATGGCATCGAAAGCGGCATTGCTGCATTGATTTTACAGTGTTGCTGGCATTCGGTAAGCAGCTATCGGACTCATCAGCGGCGGAATCAAATACATTACGCAGCTCAAGAAAAAAGCCGCTGTCCCAGGGGACAGCGGCTCATGGGGTTGTTTGTTGTTACCTAGAACGACAGCTTCAGGCCGAACTCCACCACGCGCGGAGCGCCAAGATCAAACACTCCGGATGCAGGGAGCACGCGATTGTTGTTATGTTCGACCGCGGTGGCACTGTTAATGGTGTCGTTGCAATTGAGGCCACTCGATGGATTGCACGCTTGAGTTGCCCGATTTAAGTTGCCACCGATAGTGGTGCTGCTCGGCAGATCGAAGTTTGCATTGTTGAAGGCGTTGAACACCGAGACGCTCGGTTCAAGCGTGATATTCTCGCCGAATTTCCGCGGATAGCTGAATTTCAAATCAATAGTCTTAAGCCAGCCCAAGCTTACTTGTCCAGGCGGCGGTAGAGCGACTTGCGGCAATACGCCTCCCAATCCCTGTAGTTGCGCCAGAGTCATTAATCCATTGTCAATCAGGACTTGACCAGCAGGAGTGGGGTTCCCCGCTACGGTGCTGTTGTAATTGCTGAGGAAGCTGGCGAGATCACCGGCTTTCACGCTGCGCCCGTAGGCG
The DNA here is from genome assembly GCA_025934025.1 of Terriglobales bacterium. Classification (GTDB taxonomy): domain Bacteria; phylum Acidobacteriota; class Terriglobia; order Terriglobales; family Acidobacteriaceae; genus Angelobacter. The sequence continues at coordinate 11,021 of JAICYU010000025.1, read as the reverse complement.
CCGAGTTTAGTGCCGGGAAGCAGATCGCCTGTAGGATAGACACCGCTGCCGTCTCCGGAACCATCGCCAGTGACATCGGTTTCAAAGATTCCGCCAGTGCCTCCACCAGGCAGAACAATGTTCTGCGGCAGAGGGCTGTACACATGTCCTACTGCTCCAAAACGGAACCCGCCAACTACGTCAAACGTACCGCCGAACGAAAACTGGTGAGTACGATCCAGCCCGTTTGGCCCCAGCGAGGCGGTGGGATTGTTGTTGTCAACCGCTCCATTCACGAAGTCCAGATCCTGCGCTGTTCCCTCGGAGCGGGAGAGGGCGTATGAGAGGATCCAGTTGAGCCCCTTAACTCCTGTGAACGGATTGTGTACGTTGGCGCGGAGCGACGTCTGGAGTGCGTTGTAAAGCGAGCGTCCTGCTGGGAACAACATTTGGTTGACGCCAAGGTTGGGGTTTTTGCCGGGGAAAGCTGCGGCGGGGCAGGCAAATCCCGAGCATAGATTTGCGCCGGAGTCCAGCCCGTTGCTGGCGAAGTCGGCGATGGAAGCGCCCTGTGTGATCGCGCAATCAATTGCTGTGGAGCTCGTGCCTCCTGCGCAGCCAAATGCCGCAGTTGTTGCGGCAATCGCGTTTAGCGCGTTGGCTTTGTTAAAGAAGCGCACGTCACCCACATGGTTCACGTCAATTGCCAGCAAGGTTTGGGTGCCAACGTTTCTAAGGTAATCGGCGTTCCACACAACGCCTTTACCGAGCTGGCGTTCGAACCCGATGTTCATCTGGAACGAACGCGGAGTTTTGTAGTTAGGTGCGAACATGTTGATTCCGGTGACGTTGCCTCCCGCTGCGAGGGTGTTGCCAATGAAGGAAGCATTGCTCTGCGGTCCAACTGCCAGCGTATCCTGCTGATAAAGCTGTTGCAGTTGTGCTAATTGGGTATGTACCGATCCGATCGGCTGACCGCATAGGACCGCAGGGTCAAGGTTGGCCGGGATTGCCGCGCCGCTTGGCAAAGTAAATCCAGCGGGCCCCCCGCCAGCGCATGCCACGGCTTCCGACAGGAACAATCCTTGAGCCAGACGTCCCGGCCGATTGAACAGGTTATTGTTGAAGATGGAGTTTTCGTAATAGAGACCTGCGCCGGCGCGAATTACAGTGTTCCCGTGCCCCGTCGGATCCCAAACAACACCCGCTGTGGGACTAAAATTGGCGCCAGGGTCACGCACCCGATTTCCAAGGCCAGCACCCCAAAGATCCAGAAGATTCCCAGTACACGGAGTGCCAGCAGCAGCCAAGCCGGCCGCCAAACCGGGGTCGAGTTGTGAGCATGGAATAGGAGCGATATCACTGTCAGTCCGACCCGTATCATGAACATAGCGCAAACCGTAGCTGAGCGTTAGGTTGGGCCGGAATTTCCAACTATCCCCTACATACCACTGAATGCGGTCGTCTGGGCCAAGGCCACCTCCGGGCAATCCGAAAGCCGGTTTTTCTGAAGAGAAGCCCTGCCCGTTGCCCATGAAAACGAAATTAGCCAGATAATTCAAAGGATTGGCTGCCCCACCCCCAAACGGTGCGTTTGGATCAACTGCAGGAGTAGTCGTGTCGGTCGGGTCGGCATTCACAGTTGGCGCCAGACCAAAAAATTTGGCAAACCCGCCACCTTGGATATGGTTGAAGCCAAAGCCGTAGCGGAGGATGTGGGCCCCCCAGACCTTACTTCCGTCATATTTGGCTTGGGTGTTTTGCTGGAACGTTTGTTGAGGTGCCAGGAGGTTAGCGCCGGAGCAGAAAAAGTCAATTCCTCCAAGGCAGGTGAAATCTGGACCAATGGTCAGGCTTACATCCGGAGCGGGATTAAAGACTCCCGATTGCGTCGCGTCCGTAATTCCATTCCGGAATTTCGTATACCCGAACCGTATGGCGTGAGTGAATGTGCCCGTGTTGAAGTCCAGTCCAACAGCATGCACGGGAGTGTGGTTCACGTTATCGAAAGGCTGGAAGCTATTGGGAACAAAGCCTTTGATGCTGTTGTTCTGCTCGTAGGAGAAGCGATAGAACATTTTATAATTGTCATTGATGTTCCAGTCCAGCTTGGCCACTCCATTGGTATCCCGAAATGGCGAATTGAAGGTTCCATTCAGGCTGGTAAATGCGTTTCCGTTGGACACAGTTTCAATCTGGTCCTGCTTGATTCGCTCGGCATCAACGAAGAAAAATAGTTTATCCTTCACGATTGGCCCGCCCAGCTGTCCGCCGAAATTATTGCGCTGGAACGGCACATCGAAATTTGAGATGTGCGCGGCGATAGAGTGATCGCGGAAAAGATAGAATCCCTCGCCATGCCATTTGTTGCTCCCTGATCGGGTGACTACGTTGACGGCACCCGAGGACGTCAATTCAGTGGAAAGATCGAGAGATGATTGACTGACCTGGAATTCCTGGATCGCGCTGGCAGGAATATTCTGCGTGGTAGTTCCAACGGTTTCGTCGCTGATATCAATGCCGTCAACTTCAATGCGCGCCGTGCGTCCGAAACGTCCTCCGAAGGAGATGGATGAAAAGCCATTCTTGGTTGGATCGAAAGTGCCCCCATCCTGAATCTGTACGCCAGGTTCAAGCTGCGCCAGATCAAGGAAATTGCGGCCGTTGATAGGAAGATTTTCAATTTGCTGAGTGGTGAGCACACCTTGGACGGTGGCTTGCTCAGTGTTGATGGACACGCCAGTTCCTGTGACCTCTACCACCTCGTTGGCCTTGCCCACTGACAATTTTGCATTACCGCCGCTGGTGGTGCCAACCTGCACCGCAAGGTTCAAGACCTGCGTCTGAAAACCGGGCGCCTCAATCCGGACTTCATACGTGCCCGGCTGTAATGCGCCGGAGGCGTAAGTTCCGGAAGATGAACTCTTGATTTTTGTAGCTTGGCCGGTGGCCTTATTCGTTATGGTGATGTTGGCGTTGGGAACAACAGCGCCGTTCGGGTCGGTGACTGTTCCCTGAATACTGCCGGTTGAGATGGTTGATTGTGCCCATGCGGGCGTCAAGCTGAATGCAACGATAGCTACAAACAACAAAAGGAAGGACAGCAACCTTTCGGGCTTCATGAAATTTCCCTCCTGGGGATTTTTGCGCTTGGAGGGGGACCTGGAAATCGGAATGAAGACTGACGCGTTCTGGGCCTGAGGCCCCGACCAAGCTGAACAACCGATACCCGATGTCTTACAGCATCAGGCGTTCCACATGGTAAATACCCGTAAGCATCTCGTCAAACAGAACTTAACGATTTCCGGCTCGGGGGATTTCACGATTTGTATACCGATTTCAGAAGCCAGAGCGGCTCAATCTATGCTTTGGTGGAGAGTTGGCGGATGAAAGGAGAGTTGGCGGATGAAAACTGATTGAGTTTGCGCCGTCTCATCCGTTGTGTTAGCTTTCGCTCAACACGCCCCAAAACGTTAAACCCAGGAGAAAAGTGAAATGACTGGCCTGATTATTGTCCTTATTATCATTGGGGCTGCCGTGCTGATCCTTGCCGGCATGTACAACAGCCTGGTGCAGCTCCGGGTGCGGGCCGACTCGGCCTGGTCCGATATTGACGTCCAACTCAAGCGACGCCACGACCTGATCCCCAATCTGGTGGAAACCGTGAAAGGCTACGCCGCGCACGAAAAGGGAACGTTTGAGAACGTGGCCAAGTTCCGCTCCATGGCCATGCAGGCCACCACACCAGCGGACAAGGCGCAAGCGGAAGGCCAGCTAACCGGCGCGCTAAAAAGCCTGTTTGCCGTGGCGGAAAGTTATCCTGAGCTGCGCGCTTCAGAACAGTTCACCAGCCTGCAAGGCTCGCTCAATTCTATTGAAGACAACATTCAGAATTCGCGGCGGTACTACAACGCCGTGGTGCGCGACTTCAATACTCGCGTGCAGTCGTTCCCAACCAATATTGTTGCCGGCATGTTTGGCTTCCATACCCGCCAGTTTTTTGAAATGGACAACGCCGCCGATCGTGAGAACGTGGCGGTGAAGTTCTGAACATTGCCAAGAATGCAAAAATTGCCAAAGATTGAAAACTGAAGATGACGGCATTGAGGAGACTGCGCAGGGATAAAACCAAAATGCCAGGGGTTGAGTTCATTCCTGCCACACGGCGCGTCCTGGACCATCCAGCCAGAGACGTAAGCCTGTTGCAGGGGCTAAAGCCCGATAATTCCAGCTCCAGGACGGCACGACTAAAGTCATGCCCTGACACTTCTTGCCGTAGATTACGAGTTTTTCGATTTGGTTTAGAGGTTTGTGTTCAGGGGCTAAAGCCCGATAATTTCAGCTACAAGACGGCACGACTGAAGTCATGCCCTGACACTTCTTGCCGTAGATTAAGAGTTTTTCGATTTGCTTCAGAGGTTTGTGTTCAGGGGCTAAAGCCCAAGTTTTTTGGCTCCCAGACGGCACGACTAAAGTCATGCCCTGACACTCCTTACCCATTGTCGAGGACCACTTTCCAGTCCCTAAGAATATTGAGATCCATCAATACGTTTTTCAGCCTCACTGGAGATCTTGCTTAATGCGAAGAGTCTGCGCAAGTACGGCTCTCGCTCTTTTCCTGCTGTGTTGTTCGGCTTCCGCCGCGTGGGCGCGAAGTTATCACATCTCACGATTTGACAGCACCATCCACGTTTACAGAGACGGCTCCGCAAGAATTGAAGAGCACATCAGCTTCGCATTTAGTGGCGCCTACAACGGGATCTATCGCGATATTCCGCTGGATTATCCCGGTCCGAACGGAAGCAATTACTCACTTTCAATGCGAGTCGAAAGCATTACCGGCGACAGCGGCTCGGCTCTGAAATACGAAAAGCGGCACGCGGGCGGCTTCTTGAAGCTGAAGATCTATGTGCCCGGCGCGACCGACGCCACGCGAACCGTGAACATTGAATATTCGGTAGGGAACGCCGCCAAATTTTTTGAGCAGTATGACGAGTTCTACTGGAACGTGACCGGAAACGATTGGCTTGTGCCGATTGATGCGGCTTCAGCAACGGTGTTCTTTCCTCCTGATGCCAGCGGCGCGCTCAGAGCGCAGGCCTTTTATGGCGTTTACGGCTCCGCGGACAAGGCGAGAACATCGGTCGAAGGCGCGACCGCCACGTTCGAAACTCCGGGGCCACTCCCCATGCGGGGCGGGTTGACCATTGACGTTGCGATTGAGAAAGGCATTCTCCACCAGCCCAGCGGCTTCGCCCGCACGATGCAATTCATCCGCAGCAATCCCATCATCAGCCTGCCGTTCTGGTCTTTCGGCGTGATGTTCCTGTTGTGGTGGTACAAGGGCCGCGATCCCGATCCGGGCCGCTCGGTGGCGCCAATGTACGATCCGCCGCAAGGAATGCGTCCCGCCGAAGCGGGTACGCTGATTGACGACCGTGTTGACCCTCGCGACATCACTGCCGTGTTGGTAGACCTGGCCGTCCGAGGCTATATCAAAATCGTGGAAGTCCAGCATCGGGTGCTGCTCTTCACCAGCCACGATTATGAATTGCATCTGCTGAAAAACCACGAACAGTGGGACGATCTGAATGACTACGAACGCGCCATGCTGGAAAAGATCTTCGCGGGCGGTGGCACGATGACGCGAATCTCCGAGCTAAGGAATCATTTCTATACTGTGCTCCCCGCAATGAAGAGCGAAATTGTGACTTCGCTCAAAGCGCAGGGCATGTACTCGGTTGATCCTGATTCAGCAGCCGGATTGTGGGTGCTCGGCGCGCTTGCGGTGGCGCTGCCGTACGTTGCCGCTCAGGTACTGAACTGGGCTGACTTCTTCAATTCCATTGGCCCGACCGTGGTTTCCTGCATCTTCGCTGCAATCATCATTTTTCTCTTTGGACGGCAGCTTACGGCCACCAGCGTGAAAGGCGCACAAACTCGCGTGCAGATCCTCGGCTTGCAGGAATTCATGAACCGCGTGGATTCTGATCGCCTCAAACGCATGCCGCCGGATACCTTCGAGAAATATCTTCCTTATGCCATGGCTCTGGGAGTGGAACATCGCTGGGCCAAAGCCTTCGAAGGGATCATTCAGAATCCGCCCACCTGGTACCAGGGAAACTGGACGACGTTCAACACGTTTTACTTCGTGAACAGTCTCGGCTCCATGACTCAGCAAGCGACGTCTGCTTTTGTCTCTGCTCCTCGCTCGAGTTCCAGTTCAACCGGTTGGGGAGGAGGAGGAGGCGGTTTTTCGGGCGGCGGTGCTGGAGGGGGCGGAGGGGGAGCGTTTTAGGCCTAAGAAAAATGGCTCCGAATCGGAGCCATCGCTTCGTCGAGGAAAAGAGACTGACCTAAGATGGCGAATCGCGCATTAAGCCCGAACAGCCAACGCAGGCATCTTCGTAGAAATTCCCTGAGGCCGCAAATGAGAACCTGAACACTGTCGGGGCCCCTCCACTCCCGCTCATCTCGCTTCACTCGGCTTGTAATCGAGGTCACAGGGATTGCGGTTTGTTCAACGCAATACAGTTCCCGCCTTGTCCCGCCTAGGGGGCAACTTGAGATTCCCCTAACACCCTGCAAACGCCCCGCCTTAATTCAACATCCTACTTACTGTCCCTGTCCCTGGGAGAGCGCTGACGGAGATGGAGGAAAATCGCACTATGGCTGAGGCATTGCACAAGAGTTCCGATATTCCGAATTTTGATACTTATCCCGCAACTCCGGCCTTGCCCGCCGAAGGGGAGACAGTCACAACCAACAAGTCTGGTCTTGAGCAGCGCGCCGGCCAAGCCGGCGCAACTATCGGCAAAGCCGCTGCTGTAGTCCGCAGCATTGGCGATCGGCTGCGTACCAGCAGAGGCAGCGGAGCCATCAGCGAAAGGGTGAGTGAGATCGCAGACCAGACAAAGGCTCGCGCACAGGAGATTGGAGAAGCAGCGGCATCGCGCGCTGAGGAGTGGCGACGAGTACTCCGGGGGCGCCTCGAAGATTTGCGAAGACGGGCGCGGCACCAGCTCAGGGAAGGCAACGTCCGTGCGCGTCGCGCCACCCGAGACTACCCGGTGCAGGTGGCGCTTGCTGCGGGAGCTGTGGGTTTCCTTGTCGGCGTACTACTTAGAATCAGGAGGGCAAGCCGTGCATAACGAAGTGCATCATGAGAAATCCATCGGAACTGTTCTTTCGGAAACCAAGGCCGAGGTAAAGGAATTTATTCAGACTCGTGTCGCCATGCTTCAGGCTGAGACCAAGGAGAAGCTGCGGACATGGAAGTACACCGTTCCGCTGCTGCTTGGCGCAGCAGCACTCTTCCTGGCTTCGTGGATGCTTCTTTCTTTCGCGCTGGTCGCGCTCATTCATAGCTGGCTCATGCCAACGGGCTTTGGCTGGTTCTGGGGCGCGTTGATCGTAGGAGGGGCATATCTGGTGGGAGGAATCATCGTCGGCTGGTTTGCCTATAGCGAAACCAGAGCTGCCGGCGGCGTGGCGCCCACTCGAACTCTGAACGTTCTGAAACAGGACCAGGTCTGGATCCAGAATGAAGCGAGGACCGCATGAATTCCGCAATCCCGGTAGATGTACTGGAAAAACGTGCTGCTGACCAGCGACGGCAGTTGCACAACTCTGTTTCCGAACTTCGCCAGAGCGTTCGCGACCGCTTGGACGTGAAGCGCAATGTCCGCGAGCATCTCTGGGCGGCTTCAGGAGTTTTGGGCGTGGTTGGCTTGGTTGTGGGCTACGCGCTTACTGGGGTGTTTACCGCAGATTGATATCGGCGATCACCGCAATTTTTGGCGTTGAAGCAAAAAGGGGCGCTTTTTCGCCCTTTTTCTATTATCTAAGTAGATGAACCATCTCCCATCTCGCGCTTTTTCGTGGTATAAACCTGATTCATTCTTCTCCATTCAAGAAAATGCCCTCATTTCGTCCGGGGGCGTCAGGTGTTTGCGAGGGAGGCAAATGTCAGAAGAAGCAAGAACAGGAAAACGGTTTCCGCTTGAGCTGCCGATCAAGATTCACAGCAAAGAGGGCGATGATGCGGGCACCACGGCCGACATGAGTTCTGCCGGCGTGTATATCATGGCCGATCTGGATCTCAGCGTAGGCTCCCCCATTGAGTTCGATATCACCCTTCCGGCCAAAGTGCTGGGTACCCCCACAGATGTGGAGGTGCGCTGCTCCGGGCGCGTGGTGCGCAAGGAGGCCGCAGCCGCAGCATCCGCCAACTCCAGCCGGGCAAAGAAGAAGAACGGCGTTGCCTGCGTGATTGATCAATACAAATTCATCCGCAAGACCAAAGGAAGTAAATAGATGCTGAAGATCATTTTGGCTGATAACCAGGCAATCTTCCGCACCGGGGCAGCGAAAGTCCTGGCCGTGGAGGACGACCTGCGGATTGTGGCGCAAGCCGAGAACGCTGAGAAACTGATGATGGCTCTGGAAAAGTTCCACGCCACGGTTCTGATCTTCAGCACGGAAATTTATCCCAACCTTCAGCAGATTGTGGAGACTTCCCGCAAATTCAAGACGCGGCTGGTTCTGATCGCGGAAACCGGCCAGGATTCCCGGCATTATCTGGCTAGCGGCATCAGCGGTGTGATTTATCGCAATGTAAGCGGCGAGTCACTGGTGCAGTGCGTGCGCAAGGTGGCCAAGGGTGAAACCTGGATCCAGGACACGCAGGAGAGCAAAGAGACTGCGGAGAATGATCTGGTTGGAGCGCGTGTCCGAGACCGCTTGACCGCCAAGGAACTCAAGATCGTGGCACTGATCGTCCAAGGGTATAAGAACAAAGAAATCGCGACGCAACTCGGAACCACAGAGCAGGTAATTAAGAATTACCTGCGCAACGTGTACGACAAGATCGGCGTTTCTGATCGGCTGGAACTGGCGTTGTTTACGATTCACCACCGCATCCTTGCCGAAGCCGCCGCAACGTCAGTTGCCGCTGCTACACCGCGATAAGAGGACCTTATTGATAAAGACCAAAACGCAGGCTCACGGGCCTGCGTTTTGTGCGTATTGATGGGTTCTTTGGGTTCGCAGCGCAGGTAAACACGCAAGTACATTCACCTTAGAGGTAAAGTGCTGATTGACAATTTATGTCACCCGGCACACAATCGCGCTACTCACGTTTTTCCTTACACAGTTTTGGCCGTTCCCCCAGCGGTCTGGGAAAGCGCGCTTGAGTTAATCCAGTTTCCAGGACCAGCGGGAATATGTCTCAACGGCTCGGCGATCTTCTGGTTAAAGAGAGGATCATCACTCCGGAGCAACTCGACAAAGCGCTGCGCGCCCAACGCGATTCCGGACCCAACTCGCGGCTCGGGTCCACGCTGGTGCAACTCGGGTTCGTGAGCGATGAAGAGGTCACAAACTTCCTCTCGCGCCAGTACGGCGTACCTGCCATCAATCTGCAATATTTCGAAATTGACTCTTCCGTCGTGAAGCTAATTCCCGAAGAAACCGCCAAGCGCTATCAGATCCTGCCGCTCAGCCGCGTGGGCGCATCGCTCACCATCGCCATGGTAGACCCGACCAATGTTTACGCCATGGACGATATCAAGTTCATGACCGGCTTCAACATTGAGCCGGTGGTCGCGTCAGAATCGGCCATTCAGGAAGCGATTGAGAAGGCCTATGGCAGCTCAGGCAATGAAGAGAACGTGGACGAGTTGCTGGCTTCGATGGGCGATGAGGCGGACGTCGAATTGCAGTCAGAGCAGGAAGAGATGGACCTCTCCGAACTGGAGAAGTCTGCCGACGAAGCTCCGATCGTAAAACTCGTGAACATCATTCTGACGGATGCGGTTAAGAAGGGCGCGAGCGATATTCATATTGAGCCTTACGAAAAAGAGTACCGCGTGCGTTTCCGCATTGACGGAGTTCTCCAGAACATTATGTCTCCGCCCATGAAGCTGAAGGACGCGATCACGTCCCGCATAAAAATCATGGCGAAGATGGACATCAGCGAAAAGCGCCTGCCGCAGGACGGCCGCATCATGCTGAAGATGCAGGTGGGCGGCCGCAGAAAGCAATTGGATTTTCGCGTCAACTGCCTGCCCACGCTCTGGGGAGAGAAGGTTGTTCTCCGGCTGCTCGACAAGGAGAACCTGCGCCTGGACATGACCAAGCTCGGCTTCGAGCCGGAGTCGCTGGAGAAATTTCAACGCGCGGTCCTGAAGCCCTACGGCATGGTGCTGGTAACAGGGCCCACCGGCTCCGGCAAAACCAACACTCTTTATTCTTCCGTTTCGCTGCTGAACAAGCCTGATACCAACATCATGACGGCGGAAGATCCAGTCGAGTTCCAGTTGAATGGCGTGAACCAGGTGCAGATGAAAGAGTCTATCGGACTCAACTTTGCGGCGTCGTTGCGCGCCTTTCTGCGCCAGGACCCGAACGTAATTCTGGTGGGCGAAATCCGCGACTTTGAAACCGCCGAGATTGCCATCAAGGCTGCACTCACGGGACACCTGGTGCTTTCCACGCTGCACACCAACGGCGCTCCCGAAACTATCAGCCGCCTGATGAACATGGGGATCGAGCCATTCCTTGTCGCGACGGCCGTGCATTTGATTTGCGCGCAGCGCCTGGTGCGCCGAATCTGTGCCGAATGCCGCGAAGAAGTGCCGCTTCCTCCGCAAGCCAAAATTGAAGCCGGCTTCACGCCCGAAGAGGCGAAGACGGCAAAGATCTTCAAGGGGCGCGGATGCACGCTTTGCAACGGCACCGGATATAAGGGGCGAGCCGGTCTTTATGAAGTGATGGAAGTTGACGATGAAATCCGCGAATTGATCTTGATTGGAGCTTCCGCGGTGGAACTGAAGAAGAAGGCGATCGAGCGCGGCATGATCACGCTCCGGCGCAGTGGTCTGACCAAAGTAAAAGATGGCGTCACTACCTTGGAAGAAGTGGCACGAGAGACGATCCACTAATTGAGCTTAGGAATTACCAGGAGAGGGCAAAGGGTACCCAATGAACGTCACACTGAGCGATCTGCTGAAGAAAATGCTGGATATGAGCGGGAGCGATCT
>JAICYU010000119.1 GCA_025934025.1 Terriglobales bacterium | reverse complement strand
GGCTCGACCCTGAGCACCACCGGTCTTGATAATCAGCTTGGCTTTGGAGAGCGCCAGGGCGTTGATTCCGGCAAGCCTGAAATTCAGGCCCGTTTCGTGACTCAGTTCCAACTCGACGATGCAGCCGGCGTTGCTCCCGCGCAGATCATCATCAGCGGCGTGCATGGTTCGCGCACCGCTACATTACTGGCGGCTGAAGTTCCCACCGCTTTCAAGGCAGCGTTTCCAACCGGAGCTCAGGTGAGCTCTGACCGCAATGCCTGGACGGGTGAAATCCAGCTTCCCACCCGCTTCGTAACTCTCATTGCGAAGTATTACAACGGAAGCGATCTTCGTTTCTACTTTGCCAATCAGCTTGATTCCACTTTTAATGACACGGGTGGGCTCACCGGTGTTGCAACTGGAGTGAGCGTTGACGGTTCCTCCGCGGTAGCTTTCGGTCTAAATGGCGCTGGAGCTGCTGTGGTTGCGCCCCAGCGTCCATTGCGTGGCCAGGGCGGGTTCGTGAACCTCGGATTTCCGCTATCTCGAATCTTCCATGCGGATCCGGCCGGCAGAAATGCAGGTTGGGTGCTGTACGCGCATTATGGCTTTGACGAAGCTCTCGCTCGCGATGTCCGCCGAATTGGCGGAGGACGCCAGAAGAGCGACGTTGGCGCCGGCACGCTTCAGTACAAACTCAATAATTTTGTGACCTTCGCTGTGGAAGAGTCACTCTATCGCACCCGCGCTCTGCCCAATGCGGCGGGCGTTTTCCCGTCGTTCGATGGACGGCCTAACCGCGAATGGAAAGACTTCCGTTCGGAGATCGGCCCAATTTTCAGCTTCTAAGAAATTGAGCGCTGGTTCTAAATTGAAAAATGGCGGACCGTGAGGTCCGCCATTCTGTTCAGGATTTAGAAACCGGAAGTTGCATGAAAAGCGCTGAAGAGAGTTCATCGGAGGCCATCCGGAACGTGAGAAAGCCAAATTCCAGTGTGGGTTTGTTGCCGCGCTGAAGGCGCTGCTACTATGGATTCTGTGAAACGCCTCAAATCTTCTCTTCTTCAAGCGCTGATGGTTCTGACGCTTGCAGGTGGGTGCACCCTTGGTGCGCTGGCCGCCAATCTTGCTCCCGTTCCCAACACGGTGGATTCGATCACGCCGGCCGAACTGCGCATGCACCTTGAGTTCCTGGCGTCGGACGAGTTGGGCGGGCGCTATACGCTCGCGCCTAATTTTGGCATTGCCGCGCGTTACCTTGCTTCGCGCCTGGAAGGCGATGGATTCAAAGGCGGGGCCGACGGCAGTTTCTTCCAGAAATTTGAGGTGGTTTCGAGCAAAGCCGACCCGGCGCGCACCTCGCTTGATCTCACGATCAACGGCAAACCGCTCTCTCTGAAGTTTGGCGAGGACTTCCTGATCTCAGGTTCGGCCGCGAACGGCGAGGTGCAGGCTCCAATCGTCTACGTAGGCGCGGGAATTTCGGCCCCAGGACATGACGACTACGCTGGCCGCGACGTAAAAGGGAAGATTGTCTTGATTGTTTCGGCGATACCCGCCGGAATTGATGCCTCGAAGTTATCGGAGAGCCAGCACGGCGCCGCCGCAGCCAAAGCACACGGAGCGATCGCCATTCTGGCCATTCCACCGCAGCGTTTCGCCCGGGTGATGCGCGATAAAAGTGCGCTTCAGCGCTTCGCATCGCGGGAGTCCATCAGCCTGGCGCAGGTAGACGAGGTGAGGCTCCCTTCGCTTACGCTAACGCCGGATGCGGCTGACAAACTGCTTGCCGCTGCCGGACTCGATATAAACAAAGCCTATGACGCGGCGGCAAAGAAAGAGCCCGCACCAGCTACCGATTTGAAAGCTTCAGCTCAGATGAGCGTGGCTTTCGAGCAAACACGCAAGCAGACGCAGAACGTGGTGGGAGTGCTGGAAGGAACTGATTCCCAACTCAAGAACGAGTACGTAGTTTTCAGCGCGCATTACGACCATCTGAAGACCGGGCCGAATGGCGAAATCTACCATGGGGCGGATGACGATGGCTCCGGCACGTCGGCAGTGCTGGCCATCGCTCATGCCATGTCATTGCAGCGGCCGAAGCGCTCAATCATGGTTGTGTTTCATGCGGGAGAGGAACTCGGACTGCTGGGCTCGGAGTACAACACTGACGTTGCTCCGGCCGTCCCGCTGGACAAGATTGATGCCGACCTGAACATTGACATGATCGGACGCTCTAAACCGGTGGGTGACAATCAACCGGAAGATGAGCACCTGACGGATGCGAAGACGGTCTATCTCGTCGGATCGAACCGGATCAGCCCGGAGCTGCACGAGTTAAGCGAAGAGACTAACAGCCAGTTTCAGAAGCTCAAGCTGGATTACTACTACAACGACCCCAATAATCCAGAGCGAATTTACTTCCGCTCCGACCACTGGAATTACGCCAAGCATGGGATTCCGATCATCTTCTATTTCGACGGCACGCATGTGGACTATCACAAGCCAACCGACACGGTGAACAAGATTGATTTCACCAAGATGACAGAGATTACCCGGCTGGTGTTCGAGACCGGATGGAGGATTGCCAACCTCGACCATCGCCTTTCCAAGACTCCGTAGCTGGAGATTTGCGCTTGAGAGCCTCAAACCCAGTGCGGGTTTGCATGTAGCCTTCAATAACGAGATTCAGGCGATCAAAGAAAGAGGGTGGAGGTTCGATCTCCGTCCGTGCAATCGCCTGCGGGACCAGGTGTTCTGCCGTTTCGGCAATAGTGATTTCTTCAAAGTAAAACCAGAGTACGCGCCTGAGCTGGTCAAGCGCAGCCCTGAGATGCTTGAGATCGTCTGAGGCATCGATCCGTATCCGTTGGGAGGAGCTATTCTCCAAAGCAAGCTCAGTGCAGATCTCCTGCTGAACCTGTTCGATCTGGGAGGTGAGACTTCTGATTTTCTGGCGCACACTTTCCGCGGGCGCAGCGATTCTGTGCATGAGTTGATCCAGGATTCGTTGATAGTTGCTTGGTACAGCGCCTCACTCTAGCTTTTGTGAGTGGTCACGGTAAAGATGATTCGGTGCGGAGTTATCAAGAGCGGCAACAGCGTTCCAGTTCAGGAGACACGGCGCGCCAGAACGAGCGTAATGTCGTCGGGTTGCTCGATTGCGCCGATCCAGTCTTTCACCGCCTGGACTGCCTGTGCGCTGATGCGCGAGAGAGGAAGATCGCGGTTTTCGGCGATGCAGCCCATGAGCCGGTCTTCTCCGAACTCGCCAAACTCATTTTCCGGTTCGGTCATGCCGTCGCTGAAGGCAACAAAGATGTCCTCGGGAAAGAGCTCAACGGTTTCTTCCTGATACTGCATGCCGTCGAACAGCCCGACGACCATTCCACCCACTTCGAGGCGTCGTACAGAGCCATTGCGGCCCAGGATAATCGGCGCGAGATGGCCGGCATTGGAATAAGTCAGACGGTGAGTGTCGCCATCGTAAAATCCCAGAAATAGCGTCGCATATTTTTCCGGCTGCGTTGTCCGGTAGAGATGCCGGTTCAGGAGCCGCAGCATGTGGGCAGGCGAAGGCGGTGCAAGGCGCGTAGCTACCGCAGAAGGTTTTCCGCTGTAGGCTGAAGCCGAGCTCACTGAGACGATCTGCTCCTGCTCGTAGGCGCGAACGGCGGAATGAATGGACGCCATCAGCAGGGCCGCTGAGATTCCTTTGCCACTGATGTCACCGACGGCAATGCCCATCTGCTCCGGGCCATACTCGAGAAAGTCGTAGTAATCGCCGCTGACGATCCGTGCTGGACGGCAGATGCCGTGGAGTTCAAGCGTCCTGGTTCCGGAAACGGCTTGGGGAAAGAGCTGCGCCTGGACTTCATGGGCGATTTCGAGTTCGCTCTGCAAGCGTTCTTTCTCCTTCTGCTCGACGATGAGGCGCTGCAACGATTGCGTCATGGAGTTGAACGACATCTGCAGCGCAGCAAGTTGGTCCTTCTCTTTCACTTGAATGCGATAGGCGAAATCGCCCTGGTTGATGTGCTGCGTGGCGCGATAGAGGTTCGCGACAGAAGAAGTCACAGTCCGGGTGAGGCGGATTCCGATCAGCAACGCAATCAGGACGACGATGGCGAAAGCCCCAGCGATCGCCACGAGCATCACCCCAACAATACCGGTCCAGATGCCCATCGAGGAAGTGAGATAGGAGTAGATGGAGGAAAGCCGGGTTACTCCAGCAAGAAAGCGTGAGTGTTGAGTCTCAGAAGACGCGCTTTCCCAGTCTGTGGTCTGGATCAGGCCGCCGAAATTGAATTCGCGGTCAAGAGCAGCTTTGGGCTCGGCAACGGTGCCCGCGGTAATCGAGGGAATGCGCTCAGGCGCGACGTCCTTTTCGTCCTTCGTGCCCGGATCGGCGAGATAAAGCGTAAGCTGGCCGATCCCTGACGCCACTCGCGAAAGAAATTGGCGATCAACAAGCACGCTGGAAACTACCCAGGATTTGCCTTGTCTGGTTGTGATGGGGTCGGCTGCGCGAAGATAGACCCTTCCCTGATCGGTGACCACTCCGGAAAAGCTGCCGTTGAGCCACTGAGGAACTACGGAACTGGGAAGCACTGAGACTTTCTGGTCAGTGAACACGCGATCTTGGGGAATTGCCTTCGGCGCGGCTGTTGGCTTGGCTTCGATCTGATGCGCCAATGCCTGGTTCGCGGCGCTCAGTCGTTGCGCTTGCGCATGAATCTCGGAGAATGCCATGAAGGTGGCGAGATGCTCCAGGACGAGATAGCCTCCGACCAGCGACATGGCGAGAGCCAGCGTTACAGGAACGCCGCCAATGAAGAGATAAGTGACGATCAGCCGGTTGCGGACGCTCCACATTACGTGGCTGCGAAACCAGCGTATCGTCAGCCAGATCAGGAGGATGGTAAGTAGAAAACCTAAAGGACCAGTAAATGCCGCGAGAAACGATGCAGCCGCTTTCCACCCCGCCAGATTAAAGACGGCTTTCAGGATGAGCAGTGTTATTTCGACTGCCGCCAAATATCCAGTGAAGCGCGCGATTCGCGTGCGAGGCACCATACCATGAACTGCCAACCACCGACCGAATGTGTCCCAGGTGAGCAAACTGCTTTGATTATATCCAGCAGAGAGCACTTGACTGCGGCGAATGCGGCCGATTACTTTTCGCGCGGAGCAAAGGCTCAGGTGAATTCGATCAGGTCTTCCTCGGCAGGAGAAGGAGAGTCTTCCACTGGATCCTTGGCGGCCAGATGCGCTCCAGCCAGCACCATCAGGCCGGAAATGAACGCCCAGAACATGAGCGTGACGGAAATCGAGAATGGACCGTAGACTTCAGGGAAGTTGAGGAGGGGAAGAGCCTTAATGTAAATGTACTTTCCTATTTCCCAGAGCAAGCCCATCGCGACAGCGGCCGGCAGAACGTCTTTGGCCGCCACTTTCCCGTGAGGCAAAAGCCAGTACAGCAAAAAAAAGATCCCGACGCTGGCGATGAGGGCGAAAACTTTGAGAGCGATCGAGGTCAGCACCTGGAAAACGATGTTCTGGCTGTGCCCGAGCATCATAGCGCGCAGCATCACCTGGTTGCCGGCAGCCAGCGCGGCCGAGGCCATCGCCAGCACGCCGCACCCGAAAGCGAGAAGCAGCGAGATGATCTGGTTGCCCAGATAGGAGCGGTTCTTCCTGAATCCCCAAATCCGGTTGAACGCCACCTCCAGCGGCAGGAAGACGCCGGTCGAGGTGATCAGCAGGATCAGGATGGAAGCCAATTTGACGCGTTTGCGGCCGAGTACGAGTTTAGTAAGGCTGTTGACGACGAAGTCCTGGTTGCTGGGCAGATGGTCGCGCAAGAGCTGCCCGATTACATCGAACATGCTCTGGGAATGAAAGACGTTGCGCACCAGCCACATCATCAGGACCATGAACGGGAAGAACGACAAAATCGCATTCGCAGCCACAGAGAAGGCGAAAGTATGCGCTTCCGTTCTGGTGAGGTATCGCAACGTCGGCAGGCCGCGCTGCACGATCATCCGCTTCCACGGACCGAGCACGAGTTTGTGAGCATAAGACTCGGGGACTGGAACACTCTGCGGTGCAGGGGATGGGGCGGTGGTTTGCATCGGGAACTGCCGGAATCGTATCAGAAACAGAGCTGTTTTCAGCCCTCATCGAGTTCCGAGCCCAGTAGCGAAAGTCCAATCCCAAGGCGAGCCGCCCGAAAAAGGGCCGAAAATGGGAATCTTATAAGGCTCTAAAAAATTCCTTTACAAAAACCAGAGTTCCTGAAATGATGCCCTGCTCTCGCGGACGAGTCTCCGCAAGGGAGCGTATCGGGTTGATGTTTTTGTACAGCGCAGTAACTCCTCATCGGGCGTCACGCTCTCTGTAGTGAAACTGGCCGGCAAAGCAGCAACCTCTTCTCTCTTCCTGATTCCGGCAGGGGAGAACTTAATCTTTAGATGAGTTGAAAGGAGTTGTTTGTGAGAGAGAAGGGAACAGTGAAGTGGTTTAATGGAGCCAAAGGTTATGGGTTCATCCAACGCTCAACCGGAGAGGACGTTTTCGTTCATTTCTCCGCCATTCAGGAGAACGGCTACCGCCTGCTCAACGAGGGTGAAACGGTGGAATTTGAGCTGTTAAAAGGACCCAAGGGCTATCTGGCCCAGAATGTGATGCGCGGCGTCAGCTAGAGCCGATCCATTTCCGTTGTGCTCCCCTTGTTTCGGCAAGGGGTTTTTTCTAAATGGCTATCGAGGCGGCGTCTCCCGCTGAGGTTCAGAGGCGAGTTGATCCGCCGCCGCTTCCGCCTGAGGCTCCGTAGCGGAAGGTTCAGGCTCACTGATGGGAAGTGGAGCAGGTCGCGACTGCACCACTTCTTTTCCGAACGATGCCTTCCTGCGCACGATGAGCCTCTTGATCGAGTTCTGATCTTCCGAGCCCATCAGAATAAAATCGAGCCGAGGGCTGCTCAGGAGCGTACTGACGATCTCCGTGGCTGGGCCCGGACCAAGTCGAGCCATCACTCGTTCACCAGCAACTTCTGGCGCAACTTCAACCGAAGCGCCCGTCTTGTCACCGATCTGTTGAAGCACTTTGCCCAGTTCGGCGTCATCAGCAATTACGGAAAGCTGCCCGTTGCGGAAGTCTACGGTCATTTCGCCAGTTCCATGCGCAGTGGCGGGAGCAGCCGGAGGAACTGTCAGTTCGGGTTCCGGCCGCGGTTTGGGTGATACAACGGATGAAACCGGTGCTGGAATTTGTTGTAACTCGGGCCGCGGTAGCGCGGGAGCGGCATGACGCTGCATTGCGGCCACTGGGACTCGGGTTGCGGGCGGAACAAAGACTTTAGGCTGTGCCGTCTGAGACGCTCTTGGCGCTGCGGTTGTGGGAGCGTTCTGAGCCGAAGCGCAAGCCGCAAGCATTAGCACCATCGCCCTGACTGCATTCATTCTTGACATAGAGACCTCACTCGAACCGCACTACTGAACTGAAGTGTCGCGCCGATCGTCGCCAGCTTCGGATGGTCCAACCACCAGGGGAAGGGAAACAAGAAACGACGAACCCTGCCCCGGATGGCTGGTGATTTCAATCTCTCCCCCGTGTGCTCTGGCGATGCTGTGAGCAAAATGCAGCCCCAGCCCGGTGCCCGGCACCGTTCTTCGGGTTGCGCTGACGCGATATCCACGCTCGAAAATTCGATGTTGCTCCTCAACCGCTATTCCGCAGCCGGTATCGCTGACGGAGAGGATTGCTACTCCATGATGCGCGCTCAGCGTTACGTCCACTCTGCCGCTGGGACGGTTGTACTTAATGGCGTTGTCCAGCAGGTTCAGAACCAAGCGCCAGATTTGTCCGGCATCGAATTCGCCAATCACATTCTGCTGCACAGTTCCGGATAGATGAACACGGTGGTCGGAAGCTTTCGTTTTCATGCCATCCAGAGCGGATTGCACCAGCTCTGAAAGGTCTTCTCTCTGGCAGCGCAGCTTGATTTTGCCATCGTCGGATTGTGCAAGTTCCATCAGATCGGAAACAGTACTCGCCAGCATTTGCACGTGCTCCAACTGACTGGAAAGCGTCTCGCGATAATTCTGGTCAGAAGCGCCGGCACGCAAGGCTTGCTCCGTTTCGGCCCGCATCACAGTCAAAGGCTGGCGGATTTCGTGGCACAGGTTGCGCAGAAATTCTGACATGCGCTGCAACGAACCTTGCATTCGCGCCAGGGTTGTGTTGAGCGCGGAACCAAGCTGATCAATTTCATCTCCATTCCCGGTCACCGGCAGGCGACTGTTCATGTCCAGGGACGTCATCTGTTGCGCCGCCGCGGCAATTCGCTCCACTGGACGAAGCTCCGCAGCCGCCAAAAGCCAGGAGTTCAGCCAGTGAACAAGCAGCACGAGAGGGAGAAGCAAGAGAAGATACAGTCGCACGCGGGCCGTATCTTCGTCGGCCTGCGCTAGCGGCATTCCGATTCTCAGCAGGTAATGCCGCTGTTCGCCCACCACTGGAAAATTCAGGATGCGCAGACGAAATCCGCCGGATTCAGTAATCGTCTCGTGTGTACTACGGCCGGACTCGATCGCTTCCCGAGCCTCCACACTCCACGGCAGGTTTAAGGCCGCCATCTCAGGTGAGGATTCCACCGCTCGCGAATTGCTGTCCATCAATTCGTAGTAGCGAATGGCATGTTCGAACTGGCTACGGACCTCAGTGTCAGCTTCTTTATTAATCCACCGCACTTCGTTTCCATGGACCTGGAGCATGCTGCGGACAGCAACAGCGCGGTCCTGCAGCTCGGCATCGAGCTGGTCATAGATCCGGCGCGCCAGCAGAACGTACGCGCTCCAGGCGATGAGAATCGCCAGGAGCGCGAAGGTAGTTGTCTGCTTGAACGCCAGCCGGGTGCGAAGGCGGCGTGGAAGCGGGAGTTTCATTTACTGATGTGAAGCAAGCATGTAGCCGACGCCCCGCGCCGTGTGGATCAGCGGCTTTTCAAAGCCATGATCAATTTTCTGGCGCAGGTAGTTGATGTACACGTCCACAATATTGGTGAGGCCCTCAAAACCCAGGTTCCAGACGTGTTCCACCACCATGGTGCGAGTGACGGTGCGACCGGCATTGCGCATCAGATATTCCAGAACGGCGTATTCACGCTGCGTCAGGTTGATCTGCTTGCCTCCGCGAGTCACCATGTGTCGCATGCGGTCGAGTTCCAGGTCTTCCACGCTGAGTTTGTCCAGCAATTCCTGCGGACGACGCAGAAGCGCATGGACCCTCGCCAGAAGCTCTTCGAACGAGAACGGTTTGCTCAGGTAATCGTCCGCTCCCGCCTGCAGGCCCATCACCCGGTCGGAAACGTCTTTGCGTGCGCTCAACAGCAGAATCCGGATGTTCGAGCCGGATTTGCGCAGCTTCTTCAGCACCGTGAGACCGTCAAGCTTGGGCAGATTCCAGTCGAGAATGATGGCGTCATAATCAATCTCGGTGGCAAGTTGCAGCCCTTCTTCCCCGTCTCCGGCCAGATCCACAGCGAAGTGGTCTGCTTCCAGACCCTTCACCAACGTACGTGCTACTTTAGGCTCATCCTCAATGACCAAAATACGCATATCCACCCTCCCGCGTCGGTGGAAGCGCTGCCGTCACCCCGTGGCGCGCAGGTGAAGTGCGAACGCCCATCCGTAAATTTCTTGACTGTGGAGAAATCCAGGTGTGATGCTGGCATCCCGGAACTCTGATTTCTCCTGCTTACCTAGTGACCCAAAGACCTAAAGCGTTACAACTTTTTGCATTTCTAATGGTGTACCTTCGTACAGTACGTCCCATCGTCTTACAGTGCTACGGCGAAACCGCTAGTTCCTTCGAAATTACTCAAAAACTCCAGTTCGCTAAAACCCCAAACGAGCGGCCAGAATAAGGATTCCTGCGAGTCCCCGCTGTCCGGTCGCGACAGCACAACTGAAGAGCGTTACCAGAGCACCGGAGTAAGGTGCCCTATAGTACACGCTCTCATATAGAACTAAAGTAAATTTTTGCTGAATTTTGGACGGATCACAGCAGACCACCAGACCCGCAGCTTTAGGGCTAAGGTCACTGGTCTCTTTCGCGTCTATGCCTGTCCTGTAGTACATGGTCATTTAATACAGTAGTACATGTACCATACCACTGTACGGAAGTACAATAAGAATTTTTCATGTATTTCTAATCATCCGTAAGCCATTGTTATTAAAAGACTTGTAACGTAATCTTAAAGCAGCTATGTCGCGCGTTCCCTGAGAGCCCCAATACCAAAAGTGGTCGCTTCAGCCGATTTTTCTAATGTTGGCCTTAATACTCGCCGGTTCGCTGTTGCCGGCATTCCGCCGTGATCCGGCTGGTTCGACCCGGAAGTGAACAGTGGAATTTGCTCCGCAGCGATCTTCTGCGCCTGCGAGG